>NZ_CP060724.1:995628-1327504 GCF_014397255.1 Weissella diestrammenae | reverse complement strand
TTTCAATTTTTTGTTGTAAACGCTCAATTTCTGATTGCTGTTTGCTAGCAGTTTCTTTGAAATCTGCCTCTTTTTGAATTAATTGATTTTTTACTTCTGACGCATTTTTTTGTTGAACAATCTCAATTTGTGCTTTTAATGCCTCAATCTCTGTTTGTCGATTATTTAATTCATCTTTTAAAGTTAATTCTTTTTGTGCTAGTTGATTTTTAACCTCAAGTTCATTTTGTTGATTTTGCACATCCAACGCAATTTTTGTCTGCTTGTCTTGCTGGACCTGCCACTCGTCTTTTGCTTGGACGAGCTTATCATCAACAATTTGTGCAATTTTATCACTAATAATACTAGTATTGATGTTTTGTTCGTCTGTTAAGTCAATTATGTCGCCTTGTTTAGCATCTTGATCTAAAATTAGCTCCGTTTGTGAACCAATATGAAAATTAATTTTTGACATTTGTTTTTCTCCCCTTATTCCCATTATTATATCAAATCATTTTCTTCGCTAATAAAATTCCATTGCATTAGTTGACAGTATTTGAACATCATTTTTTTCTTCCCCACAATATGATAACCTTAACTAGTGAGCAATAACACAATATAAATTTTCGACTCAAACAGATTCGAAATGACCATAATTAAAACACAAAATATAATATACAACCATAGCAATAATTTATTTATTAGAAATGAGGTAACGTATGATTACAGCAGTCATCATCGCCGGTGGATCAGGTAAGCGAATGGGACAAAATATTCCAAAACAATTCATTACTATTAATGACAAGCCAATTATTATCTATACGCTCGAATCATTTGAAAATCATCCGTTAATCGATGAAGTCCTAGTTGTTGTTAAACAAGGCTGGGAAGAAACGCTATTAAGCTATCTTGAAAAATACCAATTATCCAAAGTTAACCATGTTATTGCTGGCGGTGATACTGGTCAGCAATCAATTAATCATGCCGTACAATTTCTTAAGCCAATCAGTAATCCAGATGATATTATTGTCATTCATGATGGTATCCGGCCACTCGTTGATGACTTTGTACTCTCTGACGTTATTGTCAAAGCGCAAACGTATGGTAATGCTGTTTCTTCACTCCCATATAATGAACAAATATTTATCAAAGATACTGATGATACAACTTCAAAATATATTGATCGCAATACGCTACGTCGGGTAATGACCCCACAGGCCTATCATTTCGAACAATTAAGCAATAGCTATGACGAAGCTATCGCCAAAAACATTGGCATGAGCGACTCTTCTTATACGAACACAATGATGGCCGATTTAGGGCATACACTCAATTTTGCAGCTGGTTCTGAAAAGAATATTAAGCTGACAACGCCCGATGATTTAGAACTTTTCAAAGCATTTCTAAAAATGAAAGAATAGGCACCCTATGTTAATAGATAATCAACAATATTATCATGAACTTGAACTCATTAATCGTTTGCCATTAACGTGGTCAGAAATTGATCATCACACCTTCTTGATTGCTGGTGCCAGTGGTCTCATCGGCTCATATCTCGTTGATTTATTAATGCAACGCAATATCACGCAATCAGCCCAAATCACGATTATCGCCGTTGGTCGTAACTATGATAAATTAGTCACTCGTTTTAGTCATTATATGAATACGCCTAACTTTTCGATTTTAGCCACTGACATTACAAATCCGATTACTCTCAATCAAAAATCTGATTACATAATTCATGCGGCAAGTAATACACATCCTAAGGCATATGTGACTGATCCAATTGGCACAATTATGACGAATATCGTCGGTACAAAAAACATCTTAGATTATGCTGTTAAATCAGCGGCCAAACGAACATTATTTTTGTCTTCAGTCGAAATCTATGGTGAAAACCGTGGCGATACACAAAGCTTTGATGAACAATATTTAGGCTATATTGATAGCAATACTTTACGAGCTGGCTACCCTGAAGCCAAACGTGCCAGTGAAAGTTTAGTTCAAGCTTATATTCAAAAATATCAAATTGATGCAATTATCCCCCGACTTAGCCGAACGTTTGGCCCTTCAATGCTGATGACCGATTCCAAAGCTGCCTCTCAATTCATCAAAAATGCGATTCATCAAGAAGATATCGTTCTTAAAAGTGATGGCACACAATTATTTTCATATACTTACGTTGCTGACGCTGTCTATGCGCTACTCTACCTATTAACAAACGGCGTTAGTGGCGAAGCCTATAACATCGCTGACTCCACCTTTAATATTCAACTTAAGGATTTAGCCAAAAAAATTGCAAATGTAGCGCACCAGTCCGTCATTTTTGATTTACCAGACCAGGCTGAACAAAAAGGATTCTCTAAGGCACACACTGCCATCATGTCCTCAAATAAAATCAACGCGCTTGGCTGGCGACCACTTTTTTCACTCGATACAGCTATTCAACACACAATCGATATTTTAAAAAATCAAGCGTAACATAAAAAAGATGTTTTTCTTCCAAATTTGGTTTCTCAATTGAGAAATCGCCTTAGAAGTTAAACATCTTTTTTATGGTTATTTTGTTAAAGTTGCAAAACTAAATTGTCGTGACCGTAAATTATATTTACTACTATTTGAGCCAGTATATCGCTGCATTAATTCAGCCATCACTGGTTGAAATTTGTCAGCCGCTTCCTTCGTTACCCACGTTGTGAGTATCGCATAGTCAAAACTATTAGGCACTTGCAATAAATAAAAATTAATGAGACCTTCTTGCTGACGTTGTAGCTTCGCAAAAGCGGGTGCCCGCCGGATAAATGATTGTGCTTCATCATCATTTAAAGTCAAATATTGCCACTGCATCATACCGCGTAAATCTTCATCAGGTATCAATTGCATTAGAACTTCATACGTTGTACCCGCTACAAATAAATTAGTCGATTGCGCATTTAATTCAATCAATTGAAAACGATTAGGATCTTTCATATCGACTGTCAAAAAAAGACGTCGGTCTAAATGTGCTGCTTGAATTGTCTTTAATACCTCACGTGAACCAAAGGTTGTATGAATGAATTGTGTCATCGTTATCCCCTCCGTTATCATTTAAACCAAACTACTAAACATAATGATCATTGCAATCGTATTATTCATGAAATGAGTCAGCATTGAATACTGAATTTGATGCGTTTTCTTATAAACAACTGCTAAAATAATGCCCATAATTGAATATTGGATAAAAGCAAACCATTGAAATGATTGTAAAGCAACATGGAAATAGCCAAATGCAACCCCTGAAATGAGAACATTTGTCCACCACCAACCACTGTCCTTAAAGAAATAATTCATCACGATTCCACGAAAAATTAATTCCTCCAATAATGGCGCTAATACGATTGCTAATAAAATTAAAAATACACGCGCACCGAGACCTTGTGTGGCCATCTGGTTGAGTGCTACCTGATTATCCGCTGTTTCAATATGTTGTGTCATCGCAGTTTGAAGCATTGCTAAAACAATACTGCCGGCAATGATTAAGCCATAACCTTTAAATACCCAGGCAACTTTTGAACCAACAAGTTGGTGTAAGCGTGTTTTTGGCGCTTTAATGCGAACGAATTTGAGCATTATTTGAACTGCAATCACCAATAAGACGAGAAATACAATGACTAATGTTAAGATTGGTAGCCATGAGTTTTCCTTGATATGCAATAGTTTTGCGGGTGTTTTTAATGCCAATAGACCAGCCGTTTGGATAAAAATATCGAATGCTAACCCAATAATCACAAAAATAAATCCAAATCCAGCACTAATTCGCCAATTCGAGTTTTGATTAATCACTGATTTCTTGCTCCTTTTTTGTTTCTCTAACATTAGTATACGCTATCACAAATGTTATTAACGTTGATAACAAAATAAATAGGAGTAAAAACCCGAGAATGGTCCCCCACATAGGTAGTCCTAGCCACCAAACTAAAACACTCCAACCAAAAAACAAACCCATTGTTACAAAACTTATTAAAATCAGCCAGATTTTATTCATGATCATCCAATACAAATTGCTGTAATATCTCAGCTATTGCCCCCTCATTATTACTCTTCTTGGTGATTAACTGCGCAACAGATTTAATGGGTTCGATGGCGTTTTGAACTGCAACCCCTAAACCAGCAGCATCAATCATTGACTTATCATTGGCGTTATCCCCCACTGCCATGATTTCTGACTGTTGAATTCCCAATAGTTCACCAAGTTGAAGGGACGCACTTCCTTTATCCACACCTTTGGGATTAAATTCAACATAGCGATTTGATGAATAAGTAGCAACCACATTTTCGGCACCAACAGTATCACTCACTTCGGTCATAATGACATCACGCACTGCTTGATCTGGGTGTTCAAAAATGACTTTCATAATCGGCGCTTCTGACTTCAAAAATGATAGATCTGTTGTATCCACTAATTGATATGGCACATGTCGTTCAGCCATATATGCTTGATCAGTTTCAGAAATATTATAAATAAATAACTGGTCGACGGTGTAAATATGGACATCAATCGCTGAATTTATTTTAATACCTGCGGAAAATATTTTTTGAGCCAAGTCAAACGTCATCGCACGAGTGGCAATCACTCGATTCCCCTTATTTTCAACAATGGCACCCCCATTGTATGAAATAACGTATTGTTGTGCCTGATCTTTTAAGCCTAGTGTCTCCAATAGTGCCTGAACCGACTTAAATGAGCGCCCAGTATTTGGAACAAATTTAAAGCCTTGACTAATAGCCTGTTTAATCGTTTTAATATTATCGGGATTAATTGACCCATCATCATTCAACAATGTTTCATCTAAATCGGATACCAACATCTTATAAGTCATCGCATTCTCCTCAATGAAATTATTACTTTCATTATACTAAAAAAGTATTTTCAAAACAGATTTCTTGAAAATACCTTATCTCATTTCTATAATTGGCTTGCTGAATCAGCATCCAAAATGACTGTTACATTTGCATGCTTTTGCAAAATAGACGCTGGCACATTTTCTGTCACTGGGCCATTAATCATTGATGCTACTGCGGCAGCTTTATTTTGACCATATGCAACAATCAAAATTTGTTTAGCATCCATAATTGACTGAATGCCCATTGAATAGGCTTGCTTAGGCACTTCATTTTCATTATCAAAAAAACGTGCGTTTGCTTCAATCGTTGATGCAGTTAATTCAACTTCATGTGTTGTTGAATCAAATGGGGTACCGGGTTCATTAAATCCGATATGCCCATTTTGTCCCAACCCAAGAATTTGTAAATCTCGTGGATATTCTGCCAAAATTGCATCATACTTTTTAGCCTCGTCTGCACCATCAGGGTTCAACCCGTTAGGAACATAACTTGCTTTAAATGGTTTCTTCGAGAAAAAATGCTTATCCATGAAATAGCGGTAACTTTGGGGATGTGTGCCAGAAATGCCTTTATATTCGTCAAGGTTAATCGAGATTTTATCAGAAAAATCCAAATCACTTGCCGTAATTTGATCATAAATCGAAATTGGCGTTGATCCAGTCGCTAATCCGAAAACGTTTGCACCCTGAGCTAACGCATCCGCAAATATTTGTTGTCCTAAACGGCCACCAGCCAATTGATTTTCAACAATTTTAATATCCATAATAATGTACCTCTCTTTATTGGTATAGACCAATTATACACCATCCGCGGCTTTTTGAAAAGATACTCTCCTTTTGTTCATTTAAATTGACCAAGCCGATCAGTCAAATTTAATGACGTGTGCTAAAACTATCAACCTTTATGGATCACACTGTTAATCATCAAAACGCCTCAATCAACCATTATTAATTATGAATTTAAAAACCAATATCCAAGTAGATAAATCCCGTTTAAGATTACGAGAGTCAGAATATGACGCCAACGATTTAAGACCAGTAATGCAATAAATTCTCATAAACTAGCATTTTGCAAGATATATAATGGTGTTCTACCACCAATACCTTGGTAATTAAATCCAAAACATCTTGCCAAAGCAACTGCTCTAAAGACGTGGTATGAATTAGTTGCAATTGCAATATTTTTCATGCTCGTTGGCAATTTCTGTGCTTAATATACCAGGTTTTGATACGTACTTTTCCTGTCTTGTTCAAGTATGGTATTTGTGATATCAAAATGATGTGCTTGAGCCCACGCTCTCACCGTTATCGACGAATTTTATAAATTATGTGCTACCCGCTTATAAACGACAAAATTATTAATTATCATACTTGGAACACTTAAAATGCCTAACAGAAATATGCCCAGGATCATCATCGCTATGAGGATGATTGGTGTTTTTAAATATGTCATATCTTGACCTAAGATAGCACTCGTAAAAATGAATTGGATTACTAGTAAGTTAAAACTACTCCCGACTAATAAGCGTCTAGCTTCCAAATAATAAACAGCTAAGAAGATAAATAAATTAATTCCTAGCATACTCATTAAAAGGATATTAAATAAATTATTCATAATATGCCTGCGCTTTCTGTTCATTTACTTCACTATTTTTTACCAAAGTATCTAAAGGAAGTTCATATGCTGTAAAACAAAAGCACCTATTTGGCTAATAATGCCCGAATAAGTGCTTTTAAGTAACAGCCTATGATTTCTTATTTGACTTCATTTTCCTGTTCTAACGCTGCTTGCTCTTGTGCGAATAGGATTTTATCGTAATGCGCAGCGAATGGGAAATACACGGCTGTTGACATGACAAGCGTAATTGTTTGCCAAACTGCCATTTTCCAACCACCGATTAAGAAACCTGAAATAATTGGTGGTGTCGTCCATGGTGCTGCAACACCATTAAGCGGTGGAACGATGCCCGACCAAATCACGAGATAAGTTGTTAATGCAACAATTACTGGTGTTAGGAAGAATGGAATGGCTAACATTGGATTCAAAACTAACGGTAAACCAAACAAAAATGGTTCGTTGATATTAAACAATGCTGGGACAGCTTCAATTTTTCCAATTGAACGGAGTTGTACCGATCGTGCCCGCCATAATGTAAAGACAACCAATCCAATTGTGATTCCAGAACCAGTCAAATTAATAAAATTATTATAGAACTCATTTGTTACAATGTGGGCACCATGATCCAAAGTTAACTTTCCCGCCTTATACAAGGCAGCATTATCAAATGTATTTGGAATCAACAAACCTGATGTAATGGCTCCCATGATAAGCCCACCATGCACACCAAAGAACCAGAAGAATGGTACCAAGAATGCGATAATCAAAGCCCCTGGTAATGAGTCAGAAATGTTTTGGAGTGGCATTTGAATTAGGCGATAAATTTCACTAAGCAAATCTGTTGATAATACTTTGTCAAAGAAGGCATACACTAACATGCCTACCGTAATAATAATTCCAGCTGGAATCATGGCCGTAAATTGACCCGCAACATTTGAAGGTACTTGATCAGGTAATTTAATTGCCCAACCTGCTTTTAACATTTTTGAATACGACCAACCCACTAGGATACCAATCAAAATTGCCCCAATCATACCTTGACCACCAAGCCAAGATGTATTAATAACACCACCCACATCAGACTTCAAAAATGTCTGCACCACATGTGGTAATTTATCAATCTCATTCGTATAACTGTACAAAGCGCCACCTTTAGCCGTTGCGGCAATTAATGGATTTTTTACTGCCAAATGTTGCAACAGCAAAAAGACAGAAAATGACGTTAGTCCGGCCGGTAGTGCTTCGTAGCCCTCATCACGAACATAGCAATAAGCAATTCCAATCGATGCCCAGACTGCCAAAATACCAAACGAGACATTATTCGCCTGAGAAAAGAAAGCAGCCCAGCCAGAATCTGCGAGAACTTTGGCCAAAGGCGGATATGGAATATTTGATAGGATCAAGAAAATTGACCCAATAATGATGAATGGCAAGGCATAAACCATCCCATTTTTGAGCGCATTCATCGGCTTGGTATTAACCACCTTCATTATCGGCGTCAATACATGCTGATTCAACCATGTTTCTTGCGTCGTTTCATTCATAATTTTGCTCCTATTCATTAAATTAATACACAATTAGCCCACCATTTTTTGCAGGTTATATTTTATATTTACGCGTTTATCGCGTCCCTCGCAAGCGTTTTCATTATCTATTGCTAATTACTTCACATAAAAAATATATTTGGTCTAAATGCCTCATTGTTAGGTCTTAAAGATCCAAATTATTGCCATTATCTGCCAAAACCTTTTGCAACCAATAAAATGACTTTTTGGGTACCCGCTTTAAGTCTTTCAAATCATGATTTGTTCGATTGACATACACGACACCATAGCGCTTTTCCATATCAGCATGTGAGCTCGGAATATCGATTAACCCCCATCCCAAATAACCCAGAACTTTGGCCCCATCAACGAACATGGCATCTTTCATCGCCTGAATATGCGATTGATGATACGCAATTCGATAATCATCAACTACCATATCTTTGCCGTTCCAAGATTCTCGCCAACCAATCCCATTTTCAACAGGGAAAATTGGTACACCATAGCGAGAAAATAACGTGGCAATCACATTTCGAAAACCTAATGGATCAATGGTCCACTGCCATTCATTCGCAGTCAAAAAACGGTTTTTTTCATTTCCAAAATTTAAATATCGATTTGGTGCTGCGTCTGAAGGAATCTTATCAGCATTAATCGTATCTGTTCGGTAGTAACTAAAAGCTAAAAAGTCCGCCTTTTGTGCTGATAAAATCAGCTCATCACCAGCTTGAAAGTCCCAGTCAATATGATGATTAGCTACATATTGCATGACCTCATTAGAATATCGACCATTCGCAAAAGCCGAATTTAAATTATGATTCAAAAATTCATCAATTTGTCGATTGGCAAAAACATCTTCTGGCTTGGAAGTAGCTGGATAACATGCTGCAAAAGCCAACATGCCACCAATTTTTAAATCAGAGTAATTATCATGAATAAATTTATCGACCTGTGCATGGGCCAACATCGTATGATGAAAAATTCGATACATATCTGATAAACTACGATTACCATGCATATAGCCTGAGATTTCAAATACTTCGTCTGTAAAATATAGATTGTGTTCATTAAAAGTTAGCCAGTACTTGACTTTGTCAGCGTACCGACGAACGACCATCTCTGAAAAACGAACGAAAGCTGCCATGACGGTTCGAGATATCAACCCATTATATTTTTCGGCTAATTTCAAGGGCATATCAAAATGGTACAAACAAATCATTGGTTCAATTTGTCGCTCTAACATTGCATCAATTAAGCGATCATAATACGCCAATCCCGCTTCATTAAAATTGCCATCACCATCTGGACAAACTCGTGACCATGATATTTGGACCCGATACATGTTCATATGCATCGTCTGCATCAAATCCAAATCTTCTTCATATCGATGATATTCATCAATTGCATCATGCCAATTCATTGTTGTAGCCGTTTCGGGTCGAATATCATAGACTGATAACCCTTTACCATCTTCTTGCCATGCACCTTCCGTTTGCATTGATGATACTGAATTACCCCAGAAAAAGTCACGAGGCATTTGCTCTTTTCCCATTATTCACTCCTTCTTTTCACTACCGTCAATCAAGTACCGCGCCATTCGATTGAATCACTTGTTGATACCATGCAAACGAATCTTTTCGATAACGCATGCCGGTCCCATGTCCCAAATCGTCAAGGTCAACATAAATAAACCCATAACGTTTGGCCATTTCGCCCGTTGATGCTGACACAATATCAATGCCTGACCATGGACAATAGCCAATCAATGGGATTTTATCCAATACAACTGCTTTTTTCATTGCTTTGATATGATCTCGAAAATAGGCAATTCGATAATCATCATGTACTGACCCATCCGTTTGTAATTGATCGTATGCGCCAAAGCCATTCTCAACGATAAACATTGGCTTATGCCAACGGTCCCACATCCAATTCATGGCGTAACGTACGCCAACTGGGTCAATTTGCCAACCCCAATCTGATTTTTGCAAATAAGGATTATCTCCATGATTTTTCTCCTCATCATAAAACAGCCATTCATCTCCCGTATCTGTTACTGTCCATGACATATAATATGAAAATCCAACGAAATCAACCGGATATTCAGCTATAATTGTTAAATCCTCGTCAGTATAATCAATGGCTAAGTCTTTATGCTGCCAATAACTCAATAACCAATTAGGATATTTACCGGTTGCATGTACCTCACCCCAATAATACCGATTTTGCATTGCACGTTCGGCCATCATAATATCTTCTGGTTTCGAAGTCGCCGGATAAACAGGGTTGAAGGCTATCATGCAGCCAATCTGCAATTCAGTATTAATCTCATGCGCCAACTTTGTTGTTAAAGCTGACGCAACAAGTTCATAGTGCGACGCTTGATACATGAGTCGTTCTGCTTGGTCGGATGGATAGTCTTTTAGGCCTGAATTTTGTAACATCGGATGGCTATCTTGCCATGCCATCTGATTGTTGATTTCGTTGAATGTCATCCAATATGTGACACGATCCCCATAACGACGTAAAACTACCTCAGCAAAATTTAGCCAAAAATCAATTAATTTTCGATTACGCCATCCACCATATGTTTTCACAAGATGATATGGCATTTCAAAATGTGACATTGTCAGTACTGGTTCAATCTCATGTCGCAACATATCATCAATCATGTCATCGTAAAATTTAAGTCCTGCTTCGTTTGGTTCACTTTCATCACCATTGGGGAAAATTCGCGTCCAAGCAATCGATGTTCGAAAAGCTTTAATCCCTAATTCAGCCAGCAGTTTAAAATCTTTCGGATAAGTATGATAAAAATCTATTCCACGATGATTAGGGTAATTGCCATTCGGCAATACGTCATCCGTCACGACCCGTCGACCACCCGTTTGAATCTTTTTATTTTCACCAGCAAGCATGACGTCAGCAATGGAAACGCCTTTACCGTCTATATCCCAAGCACCCTCCAATTGATGTGCCGCAACGGCAACGCCCCACAAAAAATCATCTGGCATCTGATATTCTGTCCGCATGTCATTCCTCCTTTTACAATGATCAATTAGAACTCTCATATGAACACAATTGTTCATCTTCTACATTAGCGAATAACTGCGCCAAAAAAGCTCAAGAATCATGCCTTTCTTGAGCTTTTTTTATGTTTTTTTAGCTGTCTGTTATTGTATGCAGACGAAATGATTGCCATGGTTTCAATTGTTGCAACAATGGCAAATCACTCGGCCTGATTCTACCAACGACGTTATGTTGTTGGCCTATATTTGGCCGTGTCTTTAACGCAATTTGGGTTTCATTTTGATACTGTCCAGCATTGGAATTACCCACTGTAATATCACCAATATCAATATCATTGGTTTGCCGTGGTTCATTCAGTTGATTTCGATAAACAATCCGGGTCATAGTTGAACGAATCATATAGCCCGAATAATCCCCTCGATACATATGCGTTGACTCTAAAATAATTTGTTTTTCCAATGTCGTTGCATTATCATTAAAAGTAACGGTTAAGCTAGGTAGCGGCTCGAAATAAGCTGACGCGACAGCCTTCAAGTCTTCAATATCAACTAACGAACTCGCAATTAAGATATCATCAATCACCCCCAACATTTTTAACCACCGCACTTGCGTTGAAATAGGCATCATGCGCTGTATTTCGGCGCTAACCATTAAATTTGAATTGGGCCATGGTCCCACAGCCCCAGATGCTGTATCCACAAATGCGGCCGTAGTTAGATGATACTTTTTATATTGTTGTGCAGTAGCAATAAAATATTGACTATCCAATCCCGTAAATGACTGTGGATAAAAATTATGCGAACCCATGATAGCTGCCGCATTTGGGCTGAAATCCTGAATCAAGTCAATATAATGCTGGCCTCTTGAAATATTCAATTCAATCTTAATCCCATATGGATTTTGCGTCATTCTTGCCTCTTCCATACCTGTGAAACCTTCATCTAATCGAATCGCTTTCGCTCCGATTTGGTCAAACAGTGCCAAATCTTGATAACTAATATTTAACTTATCAAATAAAACCGGGCTAATATCAATTGTCGTTTCCATATACAATTGATTGCCGTAATGGATAATCTCCTGATATTTATCTAAAGTCTCTTGGGGATTGTCTGCAACTTCCAACATCGACGTGAAAATACGCCGATAACCTAAATCTGCGGCCTGTTTCACATACGTTTTCATTGCCGTCATAGTCATTTTAGATGGATAAATGGCGATTCCTAAGCTCATAGGCGACCTCCTTCTTAAAAATACAGTTTTCTTATAATATGAGCGTTCTCGCCTAACTTTGCTCTAACTTGACTTCATCATTATCCATGACCTTGACGAAAGGTAGATAAAGTAAAACATCAATAATAATCAAGACGATTTGTAAGACCGCCCCCGAAATATGTGACCCAGTCGCAAGAAAACCTGACAATACTGGTGGCATGACCCAAGGAATAACGATACCAACTGTGGCATGCACCAACCCAGTAGACATTGCAATAAAGGCAATAATCGCATTGACAACCGGCGCCAAAACAAATGGAATAATCAATTTGACATTCAAGACGACCGGTACTCCAAACATTGTTGGTTCATTAATATTGAAAATACCAGGTGCTGTAATCAATGGCTTCATCATTTTTAACTTAGCTGACTTCGCAGTGATTAGAATGGCAATTACCAAGCCAAAGGTTGCCCCACCGCCACCTAAATACACAAACATATCCATAAACGGTTGTGTCACGATATGCGGCATAACAGCATTGGGATTGGCTTCATAAACTTTCAAATTTTGCGCCATCATTCCCAGCCAAATTGGTGACATGATAGCCCCTGTGACATTACCGCCATGCACACCAACGAACCAAAATAATGACGTTAAAATTGTCACCACTAACGCACCCGCTAAGGAACCACCAAATGCCGTCAAAGGTTGCCCCAACAATACTTGCAAAATTTGGTGAATATTATGGAATGGTGTCGCAGCTAATAAGGCATAAATACCACCCCAGCCAACAATAATAACTGCCCCTGGGATTAATGCTGCAAATGATGCAGCAACTGCTGGCGGTACACCGTCGGGCATTTTAATCTGAATATTTCGTTTAACAAAAATAGAAAATATTTTTGTTGAAACTAGAGCGACTAGAATAGCAGCAAACAAACCAGCTGCCCCCAAATAGCCAAATGATATTCCTGTGGCATCCTTAGTAATTAAATCTGGTGTAACTAAGATAAAACTAGCCAGAGACAAAATCCCGGCTGAAGTTGGATCTACTTTTAATGATTGCGCGTAACGATAAGCGATACCAAAAACCGAAACAACGCCCATCAGTCCAAACGTCGCATTGACGACCTTGACTAACCAATCAAACGCACCGGTATCCATTAACCAATTCTTAAAAGCATCAATCGCAAAGCCATTAGCCAATAACATGGCTGCTGAGCCAACAATAATTAACGGCATTGCCATAGCTATTCCGTCGCGAATAGCTGTTAATGGTTTATTATTTGCTAACTTAGCACCTAATGGTGTTAAATATTTTTCTAAAAATGTTGTAATACGCATCATATTGCTATACCTCCCCTAATATTGGACTAATAGGTCCTAAATTCAGGATAATGTGAATTCTTTGCGAAAGTAAGCGTTTTCATTGAATTTTTTGTGAAGTTTATTTCATATTTTCATACGTTTTCATCCAACAACATTGAAACAACTAACGCTTCCCATAAAAACATCAACAAGTTTTTCGACAATCCTATATTTCCCTAATTATTTAATATGCCCTTCTATATATGCTACAATGTAAAATGTAAGCGTTTACACATTAAAATAGAAAGGCTCTCCTATGGCAAAATCATCAGTTGAATTATTAGATAGTCTGCCCACGCGCGCCAAACTATTCTTCAATTCCTGTGGTGTTAAGCAAACATTCCCTTTTGACACCTTTGAACACACACCAAACCAAAATTATGTCATTCAATTTATCCAGTCTGGCGAAGGTTATGTTTTTTTTAATCATCAGCGCTATCAACTCAGACCCGGCACTTGTTTCCTAGTAGCGCCCGGTGATTCGATGATGATTTTATCAAGTTTAAATCGACCGTTAACTTACGGTTGGTTGTCATTTAGTGGCACAGATGTCCAACATATCGTACAAAATCAGAAATCATTTAGCCCAAATTATATTTTTAACTCCGTATGGCTTGAAACCTATGTAACACTGATTGATCAAGCACTCAAATTTGATAAATCACCGCAACCATCCCAACAAGATTTAGATTATTTGATGACTAATTTCATCAATACTTTCATCACTGATACGCTTGAAAATGAGCTTCAGCCTTTGTCAGTAACTTTTTCATCTTATGCACAACAAGCACAACATTTCATAGAACAGCATTATTGTGAAGACATTTCAATCGCTAATATTGCAGACGCCATCAAAATTGACCGTTCCTATCTGTCTCGCCTCTTTCACGATCAATTTGGTATGGCGCCAAAATCTTGGCTAATTGGTATTCGTTTTAACCGTGCATGCCAATTACTCCAAAAAACCAATCTTTCGATTGCACAAATCAGCGATCGTACTGGCTTTAACAGCCTTTGCGTATTTAGTCGTGCTTTTTCCAAAATATTTAACATGACGCCAAGTGACTATCGAAAATTATCCGGTGAATTCGCACAAAACCAACATCAAACACTTACTTTGTCCGAAACACTCATTTAGTTAACAAAAAAATAGGTTACTTATTACCTGCCGACCGGCAGGTAATAAGTAACCATTTTTATCATATATATTATTAAACTGATTAAATTTTGAAATTTTTCATATCATCTAGTTACTAATATTTGTTCATCAGCTATCCAACAATTAGTCATTCATGAATCTCAAGTGGCAAGCCATCTGGGTCTGTAAAAAAAGTCATTCTTTTATTTGTATAATCATCAAGCCGGACTGGCTCAGTCAAAATGCCTTTAGCATTAAGTAATGCGACAGTTTCAGGTACTGAATCAACTCTGAAGGCTAAATGTCGCAAACCCAATGCTTCTGGATAACTTAACCGCTTTGGTAAATTACTTTGAATAAAAATTTCCAATTCTTGCTCTCCAAAGCGTAAGTCCAACTTGATATCCTGTCTATCTTTTCTAATGTGCTCACGAATAATTTCAAACCCTAATTTGTCCACATAAAAATCAATCGTCGCATCATAATCGGATGCATTAATCGCCACATGATGTATATATTGAAATGCCATAATTACCTTCCTTAATGTTGACTAATATCAATTATTTTAATCATTTAATTAACCCATGTACACTCTTTTTTCATACAAACCTAGTGATCGCGACAAATTGATTCGTGATCAGTATATCGGCATGCATCAGAACTGATAAGTATATCCTTAAAAATCAACAACCAATTTACTTGAAAATTTGAATGAGATTTTATCCTCAAAGCATACCATCAATTATCTTCTATGGCTAAAAATAAATATGTATATTAATTTATTTTTTAATAAAAACAACATCGAATTACATTCTATTGTTATACTTTTAAATGAATGCATATCTTTTTTTTCTGAAATGATTGTTTTATTGGGTCATATTGGATTGATTTGATTTACAGAAAACGGCCTGTTTCAGATTCCAGATTGAACATGCCTGGCAATCCCATTCTTTATCCTCATAACCAATTATATATCGATTGAAGATTTAAATAAGTTAAGCAATAACACTTATTCCTAATCGACCATCATCAAATCAGCACAGATTTGTAAACAATCAACGTCCTGAAAACACAACGAAAAGAGGCTCTTTACTATGAAAAAAATCAATGTCCTAATTGTCATTGCCGCACTTATCCTAATGTTTGTTTCCCTTATTAGTTGGATTCTTAACCAACAAACCTTTGCAATTATCAGTTCCAATCTAGGCATTGTGATACTCGCAATTATGTATCTTTGGGATAATCGAAATAATTTTATGCAATAAAGTGCCAAAACTTCTGACAATAAAATTGTTTTGAACACTTATCACATCAATGGTAAGTGTTTTCAAATTTAATTTGGGTACGCTTTCTCATCTTTTATCGGATATCTACGATGTTTTTTCAAAATTTTTAACCCGTCAACTATGGTGGTTGGTGGTAAATACGTGCAATCCATGATCCACGTTAAAAGCATTTATTATTTTAGCAATTACGCTATTTTACAGGAGATTATACTATGGCTGAGGTTTTATGCCCCGTATGTGAAACTAATAAATTAACATTGATGACATCAGAAAAATTATCTGATGGTAAAATTTGTGCATCATGTTTGTCAAAATTAGGGTTAACGCCAGGTACGGTTGGCAATTCAACATTACTAAAAGATATATCGGTTTCTAAAGCTCAATCGTTAATTCAAGGCAATATTAAATTGAAACAAACTAACGCGTCAAAGATTCCTCGTGTTGCTACCGATGACATCAATCCTACCCCAACATCTAATATCCCAGTACCTGACGAAATTAAGGGCTGGAATTGGGGTGCTTTTGCATTTAGCTGGCTTTGGGGAATTGCCAATAAGACATATCTACCACTTTTGACGCTTGTCCCTATTTTTAATATCGTTTGGATTTTTGTCGTTGGTGCAAAAGGAAACGAATGGGCTTGGCAAGATGGCGACACAAAAGACATCGCAACCTTTAAGGCAATTCAAGACACCTGGAATCGTGCGGGAATCGCCAAATTAATCCTAGTCGTTTTCGGTATCGTCGTATATATTTTATTTTTAGCTTCATTTATTAGTGCCATCACTTCATATTACACATACGGATACTAAAAAATTTTCCACATGATAACTCTATGGCACAAATAACCCACTTTTTTTGTGGGATACATATCTTTTGCTAAGTCGCAAAGGAAGTTTCATTCTGATCGAAATGTTCGAAGCAAGACTGGAAATGGTAGCCCTCCCTATAGTTGCATTCATATTAACTATTTTCTCATGTTTCAACACGATCCTACAGTCATGGTCACCGATATTATGTCTGATGTCTCGATAATGACTGGCTCAGCTACGCACTTCCATTTCTTGTTCACAAAAAAAAGTTCTAAAGAACGCTCAGCTGGTACGGCTATCATCTGGTTAAGTCTGCTTTCCGCATTTTATTTATGGCCACTATTATTAATTTACGTCATTGGAAATGATAAATGTAAAATATTTGTCCGCCGATTAACCAACATTTGTCTGATAATGTTAGGTATTTCACTAGTTGTATATTTGTTGATGCAATTCATTCAATAACCATTCCAATTAGATGCAGATCGATGTTTAAATTCCTTATAATAGCTATTCATAGTTATTATAAGGAATTTAAACAAAACAAAAAACAGAAGGTCTTCTTCATCTCACGCTATCGTCATTCTTTTTTCTCTTTAAAATGTAGATTTCTATACTTAAGCAGCTATAAGCCTTTAACTAATTGGATTAAATCAATGTCTTTTTCATGTTTGTTGGTACACATAGCATGAATTGAATTTATGGTGCTTAATTTTACAAATTAAAAAGCAACAACTTATGTCATTGCTTTACTACGCGTTCAAAGTATCAACTCCTTTGTGCGCTAAGATTAAAAATGTTTTCTATGATGCAGGAATCACTCGAACGGTTGCTGTACGTGGTCCATTAGGTATTTTACTAATCATAATCTGCGTTGAATCGTGATCTTTTTTGTCATATTTTTCAATATAAGCTTGATCTATCGCCACCATCAAGGCTTCATTTTCCTTATCTGAAATTATCTCAAAATCAACTACGTATTCTTCACCACCGATACTTATTCTCCCGGACTTTTGCGCTTTTGCAGCCTGATACCAACGAGAATTCTGTCCATATCCAGCACGACTATACAGATTATTCTCCGTGACAACCGACCAGATATACGTCAAAGTACCTATCGTTTTCATATCATCATGATATGGTGCAATATGTCAATCATCAAGTTTTGAAAATTCTAATAATTTTTTATCCGTCCACATACTGCGAAACCCTTTCTTTTAACACAATTGAAATTAAAGAAAATATGTTAATCATTAAATAATTGGTCTGATTCACTTGAAATAGCTCTAATTACGATTGGTGCTTGAATAACAAACAGGCCAAAAATAATTGGCGGGAATACATATACACCCAATCCCGCGATTAACATAATCAAGAAATAATATTTACTCGATAGTAATTTGTAAACTGGCATATTGTAAATCATTGTCGCGATTTCACGGTCATTCTCACTTGCAATCGCTTTTGATAAAATCAAGTATGCATACAACCAGATTGCATAAATAATTAAATAAAAGATTGCCGGTTGCCAATGCATAATATATTTACCAAACCAGGCAGTTGAAACAGGAAATAACGACGACGTAAACATCCACAAATTATTTGCCCAGAAAATTTTCTTGGTAATTTTATTTGCGATGCCAAACATATAATGGTGGTTATACCATGCAACCAAAATATAAATAAAACTAATGAGATACGCAATAAAATTTGGCAGTGACTCTGCTAGATTATGCCATGTATATCCTTCTGGAACCTTTAACTCTAATACCATGATGGTTAAAACAATAGCGATAACTGCATCTGTAAATGCTTCAACTCGACCTTTATTCATAAACTCTCCAAATCACAAAATTAATTTATACATACATTTTACAATAATTATCATGCAATTTAAATTTAATTTAATGGTTAAAAAGTAAAATAACTTTCAATATTATTTAATCCACGATGACGATTAATTAGAGCACTCAAATATCTAACTTTATTCACTTAAAAATTTAGTCTCTTGTCCCTCCCAGTACGCCCCAGTCATTTATTAGCATTGTCATTTAAAAAACAAATTGTGATAAATCATTGGCACAGACGCTAAAGTCATTCGAGAACATATCAAAATTCCGCCCAAGAAAGTGGTTCAAATTTCCTGCAAAAATAAGTTATAAAACCTGCAAAAAAATAGGGAAAACAAATGAATTTACAGGAATAAAAAAGAATAGAAATATAAAGAAAAACCCCATTGTAACGGCGTTTGTACCGTATCAATGGGGTTATAAACGATTTCTAATTATTTCAAACCGTACTTCTTGTTATTTTATGGTATTGGCTATGTAAAGGGATTTAATAGGATATAGGTGGAAAAAAGGTGCCCAAACAAAAATACACTAAGTAGAATCAACTATCTAGTGTGTTTATTTGTTTACGTCGTTCATTGATTAAATTTTGCAGTTCATTTAAATCTTCGCTGGTTGCCTGTTTTTTTGCGAACGAACGAGCAGTTGATCGATTTCGCAAATATCTAGCTCGTTCTCTATTTTTTTCTTGCCACGCTTTATTTGCTTCATTCTGAGCCGTAGTAGATGGTTCATCATACTTCTTGGGGCGCCCTAATTTATTCTTTTCTTCCACAACTATCACCTCATTTTTTAATTAAATAGTTGATACAAATTGACTAATAATGAAATGATCGCCATTACTAATGCTAAGTAACTAATGAATTTCACTTTATTATTCATACTTAGATTTGATATAATGAAAGTACACGAAAGGCGGGCTACTTATAGCCCTTACCTTTTATTATTTAAACAAGTTTATCAATGCTGTTATTAGTGAGATGATTGCCGTTATCAGACTAACCTTTTCAACATGTGATAGCTTGTTTTTATTTACGCGCTTTTTCATTAAATCCCTCCTTCCCTCATTCAATATGATAATTATACCATCGATATTATATAAAAAAGGTATCAATTTAATGATACCTTTTCATCCTAAATAGTTTCGCGTCGTTCATCTATCAGGTTTTGCAATTCATCCAAATCATCACTAGTCGCCAAATTTCGAATAAATGATCGCGCTGTACTTCTGTAATTCAAATACTTTGTATACTCTTTATTCTTTTTTCTCCAGTTGTTGTTTGCTTCATTTTGGCTCACTTTTTCATCAGCATCCTTTTGGGGCCGTCCTGCATTATTTTCGATTGTCATTTACTGCCCCCAAAATAAATAGAACCATTCCAACATTCGTAATCGCAGAAATGGATTCAGAATGAACAAACCAATTACCAACTATGAGAATAAGTAGAATAATTAAGAACCACTTGTTTTTATAAAAATTTGTCATGTTATTACTTAGCATGTTAGAATTTAATTACACGAAAGCAAGGGTATTTCTACCCTTACTTTGTTATTTGTCGTCGTCTTTCTTATTCTTTCTAAGTTGTTGAACTATCGCAATTGTTGACACAACTTGGAATAAGATTTCGGCGACTTTTTTAATATCGTCTAACATTACTTTCTCCTTTCTATATATATTATACATACTCTTATGAGTATTGAAAGTCAACCATTTTTACCTGCTTAATTCACTTATTTTTGACAAAATAAAAAAGCCATTATTAACAAGATAATGGCTTTTTTACTAATTGTTCTATTATTTATTCTGTAGCTAATTGTTCTAAAGCTTTTTGTACTGATCTGTTATTTAAAACTCGCTTAACACTAGCCTGAAGTTTAACTTGTGATACACTATTCGATTGACTACCGTTATGAACCATGGAATTAAGTAACTTTTCATTTGTCTTAAAATTTTTGCTCATAATTTTATCCTCCGAAATTTATTTTATAAACGCTTCTATATATCTTATCATAAAATCAAAATTCATTTCAACATTATTTTTAATAAACTTTTCAATATCTGTAATTGTTAATTCCTTATTAGCAATTCTTTTTGTTACCTCATAAAGAATACTATTGTCACCAGAAACTGTAGCTACGTTATGATTAGAAAAACGATATCCATGTACATCTAAATAGCTTAGCGCTGCTAACATTGCTGTTCTTTTATTGCCGTTATGAAATGCCTGTCTCTGTGCTATTTCACACCATAAATTTGCAGCCTTATTAATAATAGTTGGATGGGTTTCCTGTCCAAATAAAACTGAATTATACAAACTCCTATTTAATATAGATTCAAGTACTCCAGAGTCCTTGACCCCGTACATACCCAAAACTCCATCTTCTTCAAATAATTTTTGTGCTTCTGTATTTAACGATTCAAGAAAATCCACATTCATTTTATGTTGGGGTAACATCCAAAAGCTGCCGACAAGATTATTATTATCAATTTGAAACTCAACCGTTCCAGCAAATATTTCGTGACCATAGTCATCTTTTTGACTCATAACGATATTCCAAACAATATCGGCATGTTTCAAGTGCTTAATCTGACTTTTAATTATTTCACCAACATTATCACGTTCTTCTTCGGTATTATAAAATATCAATATTGGCATTTTCTTATCTATCAATTTCTGTAGGTCACCGAACTCAAATTTATTTTTTTTCTTCTTAATTCTTTTGTTCATGGTCCTATACCTCAATTTAATATTACCATACAAGAAAGATTTACTTAATAGTATTAATATAGCTCTCAATGAATTAGAAAACAATATCTTCATACCAAAATAAAAAGTATACTAAGTAGAACCAACTATCTAGCGTTTTTTTTATTTCTACTATTTTATGGCACTTCATCAAATTCGTGTGTATGAATAATACTCAAAAATTGATTACATATGTTTCCTGTTCTAATCTCTGATTTCCAATAACTATTTCTTTACAACTGACTTTTTTAGCTCCTTGTTTTTTATAAAATTCAGTAGCCACATTTTCTTTTAGCACATCAATGTAGGCACTATTCATATTTTTATCTCTCAAATATTCTAATCCTTTAGAAAATATCTCAGTGCCTATCCCTAATCCTTGATATTGTTTTAATATATATATACTTGCTATTTTATTAATTTCTTGGTTAATTTCAATTCTCATGAATCCAACTACTTCATCATTATTAGTTACTACTAAAATATACATAGACTTATCATTAATCTTATTCTCCCAAGATTTAATCCAGTCATTTATCTTCAAACCATCTAGGTAAACTTGATCAACAATCCCCTTATATGTTGTTTTCCAAGATTCATTATGCACACTTGCAATACCTAAAATGTCATTTATATTAGCTTGTCTGATAATCATAGTGATATTATAACTTTATTCACTTATTTTTGACAAAATAAAAAGCCCATTTGATATTTAATTCTATCAAATGGACTTTTTCCATTATTTAAATCAATATTGTTACCGATTATTTTTAATATTTGTTTACCACTCAAACACAAATAACCACTAAATGTATATTGACATTATGATGTGAATTTACTGATACTTTGCCGTACCTGTCTAGCGTCTCCTGAGACATAAAATTTCACACCATATAACTTAACTTGACTGTTTTCACCGATAACATCAACACTGTCAGGGGAAATACTGGTTAGCAGGTCTTCTTTCCACTGATCTTGTTCAAGTAATTGAGTACCTTTAGGCTCTATATAAATTTGGTAGATATAAGATTCATTAGCCAAATATAAGACGAAGTCTGGCAAGAAACCAGCGTAATGAGACACCTCTCCAACGAATTCATGTAGTTTCAATTGAGTATTACGCTCATCGCTACGAATTAAATAGACGTCTTTGTACTGGTTTTGCAGTACATCAATATAACCTTGGATTAGCTCAATTAAACTGCGTTCTAGTTTATCCACGATTGCATCATTATATACAAACCAAGGTGCCTTTCTATAGTCATATGCTTGAATAATTTCACTAATACCTGTTCCAGTATGATTAATAGGTATACGTTTTTGGTAATCCTGTACTGCGTCTTTGATTGGCAACGCAACAAATTTATTAGTTCCACGTTGTCGTTTATAGTTCATAATTAACATTCGCTGAATATAGTCAAGATATCTTCCAACTACTAGTAGCTGTGTCTCTCTATCAAGTGATTTCTCTGAACCAGTTGATACAGTCGCTTGTATTTCCTTTATTTGTCCTAACCAATGCAAATCATGCATGAATTCGGAAACAGATTGAAGCGTAGGCATGTATTTTTTCATAGTATTAAATCTGAAAAAAGGATTACGTGCCATGGCCTTCTTCACTAGGGCGTCATCTACCTTAACAAGACGCGTCTCATTTACACCACCAACTTGTTGCGTATCAAAAGCCGTTGCTTCTAAGGTTGCCGTCTCAATATTAACAGTAGGAAGTTCAGCAACAGGTACACCATATTTTACCAAGCCATCGTATTCATTTTCTGGGACATCCTCGACTTCGTTATAGTACAACTTACCATGTTGATACACAGGTGATTTTTTAAACGAATCTTTAACCGTTGTCGTCAAAATATCAAAGTCTTTATCATCTTCAACTTGCAACTGCATAGCCTCAAACGACTTCGTCAAATTTTCAATATATTTTTTATCATTAATAGTGTGATAATGCAACGATTCTAATATTTGCAATTCTGGTGTACTGTGATCAAACCTTCGTGTAAACGAAGTTGTCCCTTCATAGGCAAAGGGATTATATCGTGCACCTCGACCGATTAATTGCGCTTCGCTATTGGTCTGTGTAGTTGTAATTGGTTGTTCACCAATCCTGACGATATCATAAAGATTCAACACATCCCAACCTTCAGAAAGCTTAGCCACCGCAAAAATAACTCTAAATGGATTGTTTAGTTCCTCTAAAGTATTCAAATTACGCAAATCATTAAGATCTCCCAAAATACCATTACTACTTGTATCATTGACATTAATCGTATTTAATGACTGAAAATCACGTTGTAATTCCCGTACTAAGCTTCCCAAATCAGTCGTTTGATAGTATTTGAATGCTTGCCGCAATGTCGATGATTGCGTGGTTTTTATTTGATTAGTAATAAATAGAGATAAGGATTCAACAGTTAATTGATCAATAATGGTTAAAAATTGATCGCGAGCTGCTTTTGATATATCAATTTTGTTCGATTTAAATAAAATTACTGGTTTAAAATCTGGAACGCCAGCTTGACGAGCCATATGCTTACGATATTGAGATAATAGCACAGCATTAAGCATTTTTTCATCATCAGCAGCATTGGCTTGTAACCTCGCAATTTTTTTAGAATAACCGGCATCCTGAAACTGTTGTAGGTCATACTGAAAAGCCACTTTGTCGCGATATTTCTCGTATATGAAATCATTGTTTAAATCGATTGTAGCTGTAAACTCTAACTGACGATTTTCCTTATTAGATTGCCGAATACGGTCTAAAACGTACTCCCACGCTTTATTTTTTTGATCAGTCTTACTTTTTGTACCTGCTGAAAAATGGTGTGCTTCATCAGCTAATATAATAAGTTTCTGTTTCGCCAAGTCTTCATACGTCAATCCGTTTTCTCGCGGTGTATTTAACTCATTTGCTAAAGTTTGAATGGTCGTCAAACGTAAGTAAATCACCCCTGGTTCACTCTTCGTTGGGAAACGTGTAACCTCACGTAACTCAATTATTACGCCATCAATGCTTAAGGGCTGCGCAAAAAGATATTTCGGTGATTGCGCATTAAGCATATTTTCGCGCGTCTTAGCAATAACCGCATTTGTATTAACGACAAATAGAAAATTCTGATAGCCAAATTCCTGATAAAAATACAATATGTCAGCTGCCATCACATCTGTTTTTCCGGACCCGGTTGCCATATGGAATAACAATTGACTAAAACGACTAGCAACATTGTCATCCTTTTGTGTGTAATTCAAATTGTATAGGGAATGCTTTTGATAATCACGTAACTGATGCTTAAGATTGCGTTTAATATAGTCTGGATAAATAAATGAATGTCTATGTTCATCATTTTTTAAAAAGTCACTGCTATAATCTCGAATCTCATGAATAATTGGTAAGACGAGTTCTCGTGCTTTCTTTTTCGCCATTACAGATCACGCTCCTTATAGAAACTCTTGTTGAAAGAAATGTCACTCTTAGACATCAAATCTTGTACGTCACGGTCTTCCATATCACTATAAGCGTAATACAACTGATTCTTATCAATGACTTTGATCATCAGCTGCTTTTTTTCGACTAATGTCATCACTTGGAATTCAGGATCTTGCATCATCTTTTCAACATCAACTCGGAAGTCAAAGTCAGCACTACCAGCAATCATGCGATTAATGACTGCATCTAATTGTTTAGCCGTTTCTGTATGTTGGACATCTTTGAGATATCCTTGATTCTTTTCCATCAATTCAGCATAGATAAATGCGCCACCACCTTGCCAATTAACATCTTTAGAGATCCCACCTTGTTCTCCAGCAATCACCTTTTTGAGGCGCTCCACAGAAACAGTCTTAATGTAATCCATCTGTTCAATCCCGATAAAGCGACGGTTCATCTTCATGGCGACTGCCTGTGTTGTTGCAGTACCCATAAAAAAATCTAACACTATATCATTCTCATCAGTGGCAATATTTATAATTCTTTGAATTAATTTTTCTGGTTTTTGTCCAGAAAAATTTAATAATTCTTTTCTATAACGGTCAGTGGAGTATATATCATCCCACCAATCTTCTAATTTCTTGCCTTTAGCCTCAGTTTCTGATTTGTAACTTTCAGAACTGTCCTTATTCCCAAAAACTTGCCCAGAATTATGAATTCCACTTTTATGTTTGATAAATTGAATATGATATTTAGTATTATAACCTTTGCCATAATACAAAATATCATCATGTTTACGTGGAAGAAATTTATTGGAACCAGATGGTCCTGTATAATTCCAAACAATATTATTCTTAAAATACTGTTCTCCGAAAATGTTGTCCATTAATACTTTTAAATAATGAACTTCGTGATAGTCAATGTTAATAAATATACTTCCGTCATCAGAAAGTAGCTTTTTTGCAATTTGTAGACGATTAAACATAAAAGTTAACCAGCTTGAGCGATTATATTTATCATTATATGCAAAGCCATCTTGACCTGTGTTATAGGGTGGGTCCAAATATATTAATTGGACTTTACCCGCATAAATCGCGTTCAAACTATGAAGAGTGATCAAGTTATTTCCTTTGATAATTAAATTATCATCATCAAAGTCACTGATAGCTTCACCATCTAAATGTTCTTCGTCATACTTAGTAGCATTAACAAATACTTTGGGTTCCAATAATTGGTCAATTTCAGCTTTAGCGATCGTTTCATGCAAAAAAGGTTCATCAGTATCTTTTTGATCTTCTTTCGTCATACCAGCTTTTAAAACGGTATCTTTGAAGGGAAAATCTAACACAACATCAGCAGTCTCATCAATAAACTTACCACCCGCAGTAAGTCCAATTTTGTTTTCGAATTTCGTGTAGCTATCTTGCCAATACTCTTTATAGGTAAACATTTCAATAAACTGGTTGAGCTTAAAAATTTCTATACTTTCACCATTTATTGTAAGTTTTTCTGTATATGTGCTATGAATTAGTTCATCTGCTAATAATACTTTCATCAACATTGGTGTATATGCATCAAGGTCTTCTATCACTTTATTACGCCTCAAAGCACCTTTTTCTGAAAAATAAGTATTCCCAAAATCTTTTAAAATAGATTTTGTTATCTCCATAATTTTTGAATCAATCATTTTTTTATCCTCGTTTGCTAGATAATATTTGTTTAATTTCTTCAAACTCATCTAAAATTTTTTGCTAATTCGCCACTTATTTTTCATTCTTAATGATAACAGCGAGACCTAACGCAGTTATAAATTGGCAATTTTTCGTTATATTTTTTTCTTTAAAAAACACGAACTATTGTACGAATAACAATCCGTTTATCCATGATTACATGATGATTTATGAAAGATAAACGTGAGAAATCTAGCTTAAATTTATTCACTTCTTTAAATTATATACTACGGAATCTAAAAAAATATATTGAAAGAACAACATGAAGTATAAAACTTAAGAAATTTGGCTTTTTTTAATTTTTGTTCTAATAATTCTCCACCGGCCTAATTTTTATCTATAGAAAAAATGCCATTTAATTTCCGTTTTAAAAAACGTACTTATGTATAATGGCCCTTTAGAACTCAATTCTTGGGCCTTATTTTTTTATGCTGCTAATAAACAATTTGCGTCGTACCAAACCATACCAAACCCTCCATAACCAATACCTGTGCCATTAGATTCATAATCATAATTATCAATCGTTCCAGCGTTCATAGGTTGGTTGAAACGTACAACTGCCCCAGCATTCGTGTGCCAATTGTCACCACCGTCTACACGTGTAACTAATGACATAGGAATACCATTCTTAGTCCAGTCAAAATCAGAACCGTCTGACTTTGCACCAGCTAATGAGTAGTTAACCATCTGCCAGATACCTTTCACAAATTTCACAGCGTCAACTCGAATATTGGCGTTAGTTGTAAACTTATTGCCGACATTCTTAAATTGTTGAATTGCTGAATCATTTGGAACGGATGGCGCAGGTTTATCACTAACATCTTGACCAGAAGTGAAGAAATCATCATACAGTTGTGAGACGTCGAACACACCTAATGAGCTGGCAAATGCAGCCTTAGATGTCCATTGCCAACCATGCTCGGTGTTAAACCAGTTTTGACTTGCTACTGGTTCATATGGATATGAAGCTACCCAAGCTTTATCACCATCTGGTGTGACATTGATGTGCGAAGCCATAGAATAACCGGTTGAACGGTACCCACCGACGCGCATCACTTCATCTTTGAACGCCTGAACAACAGGTTGCATGGCGCTACCCATTGCCATTTGGTTGGCATTCTCAACGTCAGCAACTAATACGGCACCAACAGGTAACCCAGCCTGCTGTGCAGCTGCAACTGCATAATCTGCTTCAGCGATCGCACCAACTACTGTCGTAGACCACGAATAAAAAACGCCTGATATTTATCAGACGTTTTCAAAAAATTCAATCATAATAACCGTTGTAATATGTGTCTTCATAATCAATCTTTTTCAAAATCAATTGATCACCATCTACTCTTAAAAACCATTTTTCATAAAACCGTTCTATTCGTGTCCGCTTATTTTTTAGTGCATGGCCTTTAGAATCCACAATCTGGCCTGTGACATCTGACACAAAATAATTTCTATAGCTTCCGTGGTAGACTACACACACCATGTCAGTATATAAATCATCATCTATTTCTATACTAGTAATTTTGATATCAGTGACAATATTTTTAACTTTATTGACTTTATTCTTTTGTATTTTTTTATTTTCTTTTGCAAACATCTTTTTTAACATGGTTTGCTTAGTTTTGCTAATATCATTTTTTGAAATTCCGTCTTTAAAATCCATGAACATTTCACGGTAATAATTCACATCATAGATTGGTTTAATTAACTTTGCTTTCCAAATATCCTTAATTCTATAAATCGATACTACTAGTAAAACAATTAATAAAAATACGCTCATTCCAATAAGATTCGAATACAACATTGTACATCCACCTCTAAAGATAGATTATATCAAAAAAGGCGACAACCTAAGCCATCCCCTTTATGAATTATTCGATACTAACATGATAATACAGAACGTCTACAATCCGCCTACAATAAAACTACAGTCAGACTGTAATTCACAAATATTTTATTTGGCTCAAGTGTTGTTCACAAACAAATTGTTTCTAAATCTGTAATCGTAGTATGGTCATGCCTACAGTAGATTATTTCATCTTTGCTTCTTCACACCACGAAATAAAAAACGCCTGAGATTTATCAGACGTTACTGTTATATACAAATAAATGATTATTGAATACTTCGCCACCTGTCAAAGGCGTCTTTATCTTGTAATAGTTTAAAATACTCAATATCTCTATTTGCTATGACAGTAGAAAGCTCATCATTTTGCTTTTCTTTAATTCCACTAATTGCATCGCTTAACAAATTTGTAAGTGGTTCTCCTATACCCTTTTTAAAGTTAAAACCAATCATCTGCAAAACATTAAACGTACTTCGCGAAAGTAGAGGTTTTATTTTATTTAAGTTATCCATCATATCATCACTATCTACTAATAATTTTTCTATAGTAGGAACGACAGTCTCCGCAATAAACGTTAAATCTTCATCAGAAATTTTTTGTGCTATAAGTTCATTCTCAAAATATCCTGAAATTCTTTGCAGTTCTTGCTTATCACTCAACAATTCAGAAATAATATCCGTTAACTCGGCTATAGTCTCTTTATCATTCTTCTTGGCTTTAGAGGCCGTTATTTTATCATGGATGATAGTTGCAGTATTTCTAATCGTAATATCAGCCAATTGTGCCACTATTTTATTCGTTTCTGGATCCACATTATCACCTGCTTTATTTTTGATACATATATTATAACAAGATAAGGTAACTGTGATATATCAAAAGAAGTTTTACATTTCATTCAAATTACTTCTTCTACAAAAAACGCCCAACATTTGTCAGACGGCCTATTACTCTCCACGTTTTGCACGTTCCCATTCGTTCTTAAAGTATGTGCGAGCAACAGTCATTAACTCATTCCGTGCTTCAAAAATTTTATTCGATGATTTTTTATGGTAGTTTAAGAAATCATCATAATTTTTTAGTTGATTGTCTATTTCATTGCCATTAATCTCTTCATTCAAATCACTGAAAACCGTCTCTAATCCATCAATCGCATCATTTAATTTTTTATTATCATCTGCCGTTGAAATGTATAGATGTAGGTTAAATGCTGTCTTTGTATACTTGCTTAATTCGTCGTTCGCTTTTTGAGTCAAATCATTTAACTTTTCATTTTTATAGAATCCCGTCTTTGCAGACACTACTACTATGCCCGCGGAAATAGCACTTTCTGCATATATTCCCAAATCAGAAATAAGTGACCTGGCTGTATTCATCCATTCTATACGATTCTTAGAAATAAGATCGGCTCTAAAACTTTTCCTATTCCATATTGCGTTAAAAATTAACCCTATTCCAGCCAATAACGCTGAAATACCGACCCATTGAAAATGATGATCTCCCGTTTGAAACAAAAATTCACACCATGTCATTTATTTGTCTTCCTCTATTTACATTCACGTATTTAATTCCTTCGTAATTCCTCTAATTGACGCATTTTAGATATTCTGCTAGTTACTACAGCTTTCAACATTAATAACACACCAATAATAGCAAATATATCATCTCTATATTGATTTAGATTTTGTTGCTGTTTTGTTTTGCCAGCTCTATCTAATTTAAGACCATCTTGTCTAAGTTGGATATTTCTCGCAGATTCATCGTAAGTAACAATTGTTCTAGTTAAGAGATGTATTAATTGCCCAGCGTCATTGAAATCATCTATTTTTTTATTATAAAAATATTCATTCTTGCAGTATGTTACAAACCATTTATATTGATTTTTGTCGTTTTCTAGATTATATCTTGATCTAATTTTCTCAAATTCCGATTGACATCTCTTCAATGAACTACCTAATATCCTTTGTGGCGTTATCATATCTGCCCCTTCTTTAATCAGTTGATTGAAAAGAGAGCCAAAATTCATTTCAATCTCAGTCCATTCATCCATCTGATTTTTTTCAAAAGAAGACATTAAGGAAGTACTAGTCGATGAGAGGTTCGAAATTATTTCGAGCATGTTCTTAAGAACTTTTCTTTCATCTCGATACCTATTTATCCACAAATCATTCCGTAATTTTGTTGTTTCGCGCCCTACCTCTTCCCGAATTTTTCTCTCTTGATCTTCCTTATTTTGCTTGTTTACAATCATTGTCAATATTACACTTATCACCACAGATATTAATGCTCCTATTGGTGAAGTTTTTGAAATCAAATTAATATTATTATCAATTAATTCCATAGTAATAAACATTCCATATGAAAGTACAAGAAAAATGATAATTGTAAAGCCAAATTTTTTATTCATAATTTACTCCTTATGAATAAATTATAGCAAAGTACCTATATCAATATAGTAACCACCATAATAAAATGATAGATAGTGTAATCAAAATAGAAGACAACAAATGGATCCAAATATTGTTACTACTATGGATTACAAATAATATACTGGTTTTTGATATCACGAATGTAAGTGTTATTAATAAAATTATTCGAATTCTGCTCTTCATACTATTATCAACTTTCCTGTAAAAAAAGGCGACAACCTAAGTCATCCCCTTTACGAATTATTCGATACTAACATAATAATACGAAATGCCTACAGCCCGTCTGCAATAAAACTACAGTTAAACTGTAATCGAAATTGAACACTGTTGAAATTCCCCTTAAAGTGTCGAGTGCACTATTGTACTATTATTTATTAAAATCATTGTATGATTTTAATACTAGATTTTCTAAATCAGATATCAATTGAATTTTATCTGGGCTAACATCATATTGATTATCCTCTACACTTTTAATAATATCGCCTAATCCAGTGATCATTTTTTCGTACTTTTGTTTATACTCTGACAAATATTCTTTTTCTAATATATTTTCAGCTAAAATACTAAGTTGCCAATTATTTTTCCATCTGGATAGTAAAGAATTTACATTTTTGGAATTTGAAAGTGTATTTTTTAATTCACTATTAGTTATATTTTCATTTCTTTCTAGTTTATTGAAGTGCGTGGTCATATCAGCGTCAACAATCATTTTCCAGTGTTTGTAATCAGTTGAATGCAAACTAATATCTTCCTTCAAATTACTTATTTGGTGAAAAACAACATAGTAACCATCCCTCTTTTCTTTTTTTCTATCTCTATTATTTATCTCTCTATTAGCTTTGTTAGAGAGGTTAAAAGACAGTAATACAGCACCCAGAGTACTTATAGCACTTAGCCAATCGGCAAGATTTCCAAATCTATCCGGTATAAAAATGGCTCCTATCACTATCATGATACCCATTGATATGCTACCAATTATGTTGTTCAAAATTATTTTTTTATTTTTCATAATTTACCCCAAGAAAAAATTATATCAAAAAAGGATGACATAAATCATCCCTTTTAAAATAACTATGTATTGTTATATTAGCCAAATTTGTGCATAATTGAAGTAGGTGTTTTCTAGCGCGCCACCGACAAGGAGGAGAAAATATGAAAATAATATATAAAAAGGATCACACATGGATAAAATGATGTTCATTGTTTTATTTCTAAATGTACTTGGTGAGTTCATACTGAACCTATCAAAAGCATATAAGAATATAAAACACTAATTTATTTCAATTTCATAATTGAACAGATAGGATAGAACGCTAGGCGATTCAGGCAGTGTATTGCCTTCATCGTCAACTTTTTAGGGTATACCCTAAAGTATATCACTACTACCAAAATTTTCAAAATTACGTCTACACAACAAAAATTAAAAAATACATATAATTAAATAATAGAACATAGGGAAAAGCATAATGAATATACAAGAAACACTATTGGACGTGATGAATAACTATTCTACATGGAAAAATTTGTCTTTTCAGGAAAATCAACCTCAATCTATTAAATCTAAATCACTAAAGAATGCATTTAATACGGAATACTGGTCAACTAATTATCGAATCAAGGGCTCCGTTGGACAATTTAAAAATTGGGCAACTATACCTTGGATAGGAATATTTGATAAAGATATTACTTTGGGTGCTTCGAGCGGCTTCTATATTGTCTACCTATTCTCTTCTGACATGAAAAGAGTGTATCTTTCTCTAAATCAGGGATGGAGTTACTATGAAAAAAATATAGAGTTAAATGATAATCCTGAAGCCAATGTTAGTAATGTTTCCGATTACTGGCGTGAAAATTTGACAACTCCAAGGCTAGACATAAACATTTCAGCTGATCCAATCAGTTTAATTAATAACCAAGAATTAGTTAATACACGTTTACCTAAAGGATATGAATTAGGTAATATATTCAGTATCGAGTATAAAAAGGAAAGCTATTCGATCACTAGGATTGTTAAGTTAAATGAGCGTGCTGAATTTTTCGAAATTAGAGGTAACGAGCTTCTTAGTGAATTCGATTTAACTCCTATTAATTTCGAGATTAGTTTAAAAAAGCGTTAGAGTATTTATGCTCTAACGCTTTTTATTAATTTAAAATACACAATTAGCCTACGTGCTTTAATTTGCTCTGTTTTTTACCCTGTGGAATCATATCTACTACCAAATATCTGTTTTTTATTTTATATATATCCAATGAAATCATTAATCTGACAATAATCCAACATTCAACATCAAACATTCTTCCTTGCTCGATTTCAGTCCATTTATCTTTTAAGTTTGCCAATGCTAAAATTCTATGCTACCCGTAATGTATTTTGTCAATACATTTAATTATTTCGATTTTCTGAATCTTTAAGTATTTCTTCAATACAACTTAACGTAGGCCTAAAACCTCTAAAAATTTCAGCAGGTTTATGTCTAATGATTTTTGAAAAATCGTTCTTACTTAGCACATTCTCAAAATTATTATCTGCGTACGTTTCAAGTACCCCTAATCCAAAAACATTATTCACAACTTCGATTGGATATAATCCTTCTATTGCATATTTTTCATTTATACTCGGAACATCTTTTTTTATAACTAAAACATATAAATTATCTACTAAATGAATAAATCCATTTTCATTCAATTTTTTCTTCAGAAACTTTTTAATCGCATTTGAATTTTGTTTTTCCGACTCATATTTTTCCAATTCCTCAATTTTTTTTGACTCAATATGTCTATAAGTTCTGTCTTTAGACAGATTATTGATAAACATATTTATTGGACTTTCCAGGTCTGCGAATTCATGATCAAATAATAAAATCACTGGTTTTGATTCTCCAGATAATCCAAACAGATCGTTTTCTTTTTTTATATCATCAATTTTTCTAAATTTAATTGATAAATTTTCAAAACTATTTTCTTTAATGTAAAGATTAATGAATTTATCCATCTTCGATGCACCATCAAACCCTATTCCTAGAAAAAAATCAAATCGAGATGATGGTTTGAAGAAAGAGATATTTGGCAATAGAATATCAGAATTTTTTATTGCTTCTTTTAGATGAAGAACATCTGTCTTTCCTTCTGTAACTATTAAAGGTGTATTTCGTTGCCAAAAATTTTTAAAAAATAGAAACTGTCTATACATTCTTTCAAATGCAGAAAATTTGTCATATCTTTTCGGATTTTGAACACGAGTCATCGCTTTCTTTGTGATATCGTCTAAATATTCAATATTATTTCTTCGATTAATATCATCTATGAATGCGAGCCTTCCCTCAAGTTTTTTGATGCCGCCTTTTTTTGATTCATCATTTTCAATATTATACTTGACTCCATCAATTATGAATCTATGTGTATAAAACAATTGATTCACCATTGCTCTCGTATTTTTATAATATTCTTTTTTTACTTTTACTATTTTATTATTCACCAGACCGGTCACAGTATGTCTTACGTCCGGTCCAGCAATACGCATCTTTTTCCAATTAACTTTGAAACCATCTCTTCCAATTTGTCGTGTTAATTCCTTAATAAAATTATGCATTTGCTCTTCAGTTGAGATTTCATCATCATTAGTTGAAAAAGTTAAATCATCAGCAAATCTTGAATATCGCAAATGATATTTTTTTGCTATTTTAAGAATATGAATATCCAATGTATGACAAATTAAATTTGAAATAAGCGGCGACGTAGATGCTCCTTGAGGTAGATAACCTTTGTAACAAACTAGCTGTGCTAGCAATATCGCACATCTATGCGTGAACTTAAACTTGTTATTCTTCTCAAAGAAACCAACTACTCTACCAAAATGAATAGATGGGAAAAAATCTTCTAAATCAACATTTATAACATATTTTCTACCTCGATGGATACGAGCGTTTCTATATATTCCTTTTTCTCGATCTTTTTGATATGCCTGTGAAACCCTAGAAAATTTAATATCATGATTGTTCATATATCTTTTCAATTCTATAAGAATACAATTTTGTAAATCTGCCAAAACTTCATTTGGGACGTTGATTAATCTACTGCCACCGCTTTTCTTCGCCAAACTAAACTCAAAATATTGATTATCCACCCTATCTCTGTACAATATTTTTTTAATTTTTCGACTTGGATAATGTAAAACTCGAGCCAAATCGACGACATCATTCACTTCATTCAAATTCATAATTTTCTCCAAAAAAAAAGCCGGGACAGCTCATTACCAAACTAAATTTACGCTATTCAAATTAACTAATTAAGCGATTATCTGCCTAAAAGCTCTGAAAATACATACTTGCGACCTATTAGCCAGTTACTTCAAAACGTTCGGCCTACCATTTTTTTCAAATCCTTCGAATCAAAGGACGACGATCCAGTCCCGACTGAAAAATTGTAACATTTTATTTTACATGCATCAAATATATATTTATATATATTTCGTATTATTTGAAAACTCTAAAATCTTCAACATCGGCAAATGCTTCAGCAAACTGCAAGAACGCTTCTCTGATTATCTGATAACCCCTACTCTCAGAGTATCCTTTAAGCTCTTGAATTTCGATCCACGACATACCTTTAAAATATTTTAACTCCATAAAATCACGATGCGGAAACGTCATGCTCTTACAAGACTCTAAAACGTCGTTTAACGTCTTGTTCGCAAACGCATAATTCGTTACCTTTTCATCATTAGAATTACCAAACGTTTCTCCTGTGGGCATTCCGGTTATAATCGGGGACTTTATACTTACGTAAGAGATATGTGCCATTTGTTGTAATCTGAGAAAATCATAATCAAAAAAATGTCTTACATTTCTAACAGTTGCTTGTTCGTTAATTGCTGGTAATAACGCCAAAATTTATGCCTCCAATATTAATATAAAATTGCAAATATTTTTTGTTAAAATTCTAAACTTCAGAAATTGTTCTCGCTACGTCCGTCTACGTTGCATTTTAATATAAAATATATTCTGATAAGCACTAATAGCCCATTTAAGGATTCAAACTACGCTTACCACTTCAAACTCAAACAAAAAGCCACTAGCATTTTTGACTGATGCTGTGGCCTTAGTTGTTTTAATTTTCTTGTCGTTTTTTCGTAGATCGAAGTCGATAATTGTTTCTGTATCTGTAATCTTAGTATGTAGTTTACTATCGCTCACTTGTACTTTTTTATTTTGACCAATTATCATCTTAAAATCCTTTCAATTCAATTTTTATCGGAGTTTGATTTTCCGTATTCTTTCAACAGCTGAAATCGCGTCATTATTTTTAGCTATAATCTCAGAACAAATCTGATCAATTTTCATTAGCCCATCGGTTTCTAACATTATGTCTAAAGCAACTGTTCTCCCAAAGCTTTTCCGCTCCTCTATTGAACTATTTAGTTTCATCATTGTCGATATTAGTTCACTAATATCATTTATTGAATCCTCTGCCTTTTCGAATTTATCAATCACATATAGATCTCTATAAATCTCATTAAATGATTTACGAATGTTTTGATAATTATATATTTCAAAAATGCCATTGTTTTCATAAAAGAGAAATGCATACAGTCCGTTCCTTTGCTTCTCCGAGTCCTCAAAGCGTATGGTATTTAATTGAGCAAAAATTATTTTTAGTTCAATAGAATTCTTTTTGATATTCTTTATATATTCAATGTTCTCATCTTTTTTGAAGCCCATTTTGAACGTACCATACGCAACTCCAATCACAACAAAGCTTGATATGATTTGAGTTGCCACGGGTTTTAAAAAATCAAGTATGTGTTCTAAATAATTCATAACCTACCTCCAAAGATAGATTATAGCAAAAAAGCAACGACCTAAGTCATTGCTTTAAATGGGACCCGACCAGTAATGTAGTACCTGTTCACCTATTATAAAGAAAGCTTGAAATTATCTTTGCCAACCGGCTAGCTTTTTGTCGACCTGGAATTAATTTTGATAATCAACTAACTATTCGATAATACAATATTAGCACCGTATTTTAGTCCAAAACGCAGTGAAAATGTCAAAAATTAATTTGATAGTTTCATTCGTTCTTCAACTTTTCGTTTTATTTCACGCAAATCGCTTTCCGTAGCCATTTGCTCAATAAAATTCAACGTCTTTCTTTTGTCTAATTCATATTTCGTTTCACCTAAGAGATTAAACTCTTCAATCTCTTTGATAAATCCGTCACGCCAAAACCTTATACCACTCTCAGTCATTGAATGTTGCATCGCAATCATTGTCCACGTAGCACGTCTAAATCCATAGTGTTCTCTCAATGCTGATACTTTTTCATCACTCCAATTACTTGCAACGAAATCTAACACTCGTTTTTGATGCTTCATCAGAGTTAAATCTTTGTCTTCATCAATCGCAATCATAGTATCTTCTGCTGGTTTATTATATTTAAACTGCGTTCTACTGCCGCCAACATTTTCATCAACGCTATCCTTGATACCTAATTCAACTTCTCGCAACGCTATCAACATGCTAAGCCGTCCAGAGAAGTAGAGTTCTAATACATTTCTATATCTAATTGCCATTGAGTTACTCCTTCAATCTGTTGATTTCAACTTTTAAAAGCCTGTTTTCATTACGCAGCCTAACTAATTCCTTAGATTGAATTTCTATCTGTTTATCTTTGCCATATGAAATCGGTACTCTGTCCACTACTCTGAATACCCCCTATTATCAATATGACTAATCAAACTCTGAACATTTTCAATCGAACGCGACAGTTCTTCACTTGCGGATTCAATCCGTGCTAGATTGTCTTCATCAACTGGAATACCCACCAAGTCAGATTGTGCCGCCTCGACATCCTCCAGGGATTGCCTGATTTTCTCTTCTTCATCAGCTGTTCTCATGGTTACCACCACCAATCAATCAGGACAACAATTAAAGCGAACCCTATGAGTACCAGTACTGCCTCAAATAAATACAGAAATGTGCCAATTACACCAGTTGCTATGCTTAGGCCAATCAAGAAGTTTGCAAACACTGGCAGCGTATAGACTAACGTCATATAAATTGCCAATACAAATAAACATGAAGCAACAATCAACAATTTAATTGCTAAATATTTCATCCGTCTACCTCTACTATTTCATATCCGGGTACGCAATATTTCTTTGCTTCTTCACGAGCATTAAAACGAGTGGCATAGGTTTCACCCCATGATGAATTGATGGCAGTTACTACTTGCTCCAATTTAGACGTACTCACATTGAGATACATATGCTCCTCAGGCGCATCTCCATAAATTGAACGCACAATAAATTTAACAGTCCTTATTCCAACAGCTTCAAACGCTTTACCAGCATTCAACAATTCCTGTAGCCGATTTAACGCAGCATCATAATCTCTTCTAGCTTGTTTATAATCTTCAGTCATTTTAACTTCCACACTAACATTCTTTACTTCAGCCATATTCGTTCCTTTCAAAACTGTAAGCTCACTTCTTTATCATTTCGCATGACCTGTAACTTTGCATTTGCTGCATTTCTTGGTTCTGACATTTCAAAATCCTCCCAAGTGTTAAATCCATGTCCGATTGCTTCTCGTCTCAATCGAGTATTAAAATCTGTACTATTCATCCTTCGTTTTCTCACTACTTTCAAGGTATATATATTTCTCAGCTGCCTGTTTTAAATTTTCAGCTTTATCAATTAGTTTCTGTGCGTCTTTGTTTATATCCAATTCATAAATTTCCAACTGTAACTCGTCAATTTCAGGGTATAAGCCAGAGATGCTTGTTCTACTGTCTTTATTTCCTTGAACAAGCTCAATTATTTCGAGCTCAATCCTTGGACGTCCATATCTTTTTCTAGCTAAGATATCAACTATCTGGTTATCGTCATGCCACAATATCCCGTTCAATCCATCTTCGAAGGCCTTAATATAATTCGCTAAATCAGGCTTAGTTACCGGGAATCATTCATGCGTCTTAACGAATCGTTTCTGCCACTTAGGTGCGTTCTTAGGTATTTGCCGATAGAACGTAATTTCAAGTCTTATAGGTGCCTTCTCGTCAAAATTAGAGATATTATTCCCAATATTCTCGCCAATCATTCTCAATTGTTTTTTATAGTTTGCGGTTCTAATTGGATCATAGACTTTAACATAGTTTCCACGCTTCGCAAACCTAGGACGCTCCTGCTGCTGAGGTTCGATATCAAATACGTATTTTTCACGAAATACCATGCTTGTCCTCCGCCTCACGTCGTCTATCAGACATATGTGCAAGCATTTTATCCAGCTCTAACTGTTTCTCTGCTGAAACAATTTCAACTGGTTGGTTATCCCAATCAGGCTGTGTCTCACGAACTGGCACTTGTCGTTGTGATGGTTTAGCTTGAATTGTATAGTCATCGTTCCAACTTCGCTGATTAAAGAATGTAGAACCATGTTTGATATACATAACTGGAGTACCTTCTGCTTTGGTATAAGCCTTGTATGCTTCAATACCTGCTCTTATCTGTTCAACAGTGTCACCATCTTTAATTGCTTTATTAAATGCTTTCTGAGCAACATTCTTCCCTTTTTTATTTGGATACATTTCCCATAGTTTTTCGAAATCTTCCGAAAATTCAATTTTCGGTGCTCGTATATCTTTACTATCCTTACCTAACCTATCCTTACCTAACCTAACCTGTGGTGACGTCTCGTTGACGACACGTGCACGTTCCGTAGACGGTTCGTTGACTTGGTATGCACCATTAGCGTCAACACTGAGTTTTTTGCGTTCTTCCTTATACATCGTTTCGTTATATGGGTCCTTACGAATGTAGTTATGAATACGCCAATCTTTAATCACTACTACGCCGCTATCATCAAATGGAATCAAGAACTGTTTAGCAATTAAAATCTTTGCATCATCACCAGATGCGCCGATCATCCGCATGATGGTATTAACATTACTTACAAATCCATCGTCATCAGCATGCATATTCAAGTGAAAATATAAGGCCTGTGTGGATAAGTGCATTTCTAGAAAAACATCTGTATCAGTTACTTTCTTGCTTATCATTCTTCGTTGAGCCATCTGTTTCTCCTTTAGAATGGCAGATCATCATCTGTGATGTTCATCTCATTGCCACCAGAGAATGGATTATTTGCAGGTTGGCTGAATGGATCATTGCTATTCTGCCCTTGCTTGTAACTTTCTGATTCAGCCCTTGTTTCTAGCAAATCAAAACTCTCAACAATCACTTCCGTCTTGAATACGTTTTGTCCTTCTTTATTTTGGTAGCTGCTCGTTTGTAAACGACCTTCAATCGCAACTCGTGCACCCTTATGTGTGAAGTTAGCAAAGTTCTCAGCCGCCTTTTGCCAAATCGTTGCATTAAAGAAATCTGCTTCTGGTTGCCCATCAACTTTCTTACGCCGGTTTACTGCGATACTAAATGATCCTACTGCTGTTCCTGATTGCGTATAGCGTAATTCAACGTCTCTAGCCAATCGTCCTACTAGTACTACTCTGTTCATCGTCAATCTCCTTCATTCGCTTGTATGTCATGATTCCTAATCTGTTCAATGTTTCTGCATTTAAGGTCACGCCTTTTACGTGATACTGGTCTTTAAATGTCAGCCAACCCATTTGATGAGCATGTTGATGATGCTCACGGCACAATGCAATTAATAGCCGTCCGCGATGGTCCACCTTGCGTCTATCATTTCCCATTCCAATTACATCAATGTGATGCACATCTGCATGTCTCCCACATAGCACGCAGGAGCGATATTTGAGTGACTGATGCATGTAAGCGTCTAAATCGTCCTGATTAGTCCAAACCTGTCTTTTTAAGCTGTATGTGCTCTTTTAAGGCGAAATCCAGAAGGAATGTAATAAACTCTCTGGCAGTCGTCATGTCGACACTAGCAAAACTAAAATATTCATGCCCTGTTTCAAATTCAAAATGAAACTTCATCAATTCTTTTATTTTTTCAGGCCCATATCCTGCCCAATCCGAAATGTCACCCATAATCGCATATGCTTTTTTACGCTGTGTCTTACTAATCAATCGACCATCTGGAATATTAATATATGCTTCAGGTTTGTCTTGCATTAGTAACCGTGAGACTTCACTAGCTTCTTCTAAACTTTCTAGTGACAAAGTAACTACATTACCGCTAACGTTTGTCACTCGTCCCCAAAAATCCATTTGCTACTCCTATGATTCTGCAATCGTCTTTAACCATTTAATTATGGTCTGTTTATTAGCATCATCTAACGCATCAAATGCTTTTAAGTCAGGCACTTTAAACGTATTATTCAATTCCACATACACTGCTGCTTCTGTTAAGCCTTTTTTCTCTTGAAGTCTCTTAAACCATAAAGTGAAATAACTATTCAGGTCATTGTGCGGTTTTTGATTACTAGTTTTAGCTTCTGTTTTATTCGATTCATTTTGATTTGCATACTCATTTGTATCAGCATCTTTATTGTCATCAATCAAAAACAAACCATTTAGTGCATACTTTCGTGCGTACGAACTTGCTGCACCTGTTATCTGCATCTCATCCATACCCTTTTTGGTATCGGATTCCCGTGCATATCCAGTCGCAACAATAATCTGTTTCTCATCTTTCGCATCTCGTAATGTTGCTGTGGCATTAATGTATATACGCTTACCCATCTCCCAACGTAAGAGTTACTTCCTGCTCTTTTAACAATGGCTTAACGGCTTCCAAAATATCTTCAACACTTCGATAGCTGAACTTACCGAAATCATTTTTCTGATTCTTAGGTGCTCTCAAGTCAAATTGAATCGCTAATAATTTTTCGTAAATATTCATCATTCAGCCTCGCTTTCAATAATGACTTTCTTCTCGAATGGACTAACTACCAAACGAACAGAATATTGATTTGCTAGATGCGTTACTCGGTCAACGAACTCTTGCCAGTTGTCTTGACTGACTGCAATTACTGGCTCTTGCGCCACTGGTTGAACATTTTCAGTCGTTGTGATTTCATCATGTTGCATTGCTTCTAGCGCATCTTGTGCACGCTTGAGTTCCTGCTGCTCTTTTTCGCGCCGTTGCTCATCAATGATCATGTCTTTAATCTTTGAGCTTGGATTACCCGCAGGTGTCCATAACTTCTTATCTGATGCAAAGCGTTCTGCCATACCATCGGTATCAGCTTCTAATCCGAACTTATCATTCAGAATATCTAGTCGCTTATTATTGTTTTCTTCGCTATGCCATTCCTGTTCAATTGCAATTACAATATTGCCTTTCAACAACTTAGCTTATTTTTCCAAGTCCAATGCTGGCTGTATCTGCCTATTAAATTCTGTTTGAGCTGCTTTTTTAAATCGGCTTAATGCCGTAATAATCTTATTAACTTCATCCTTTTTATCCAGATTTGATTGGTCGGATGTGTTAATCGCTTTAATCTGTTCAGATAGTTGTGCCGGTGTGAAGAAATCATCACTAACCGTTATCATTTGTTCATTCATGTTATAATTACCTCGTGGTATTTAAGGGTGGACTAGTTTTGCTGGCAGGCGACTAGTCCTTTTGTTTCGTCCTCATAAATAACCATTTCTGATAGCATTCGGACTGCATCGTTTGCATTGATCACACGTTGACCACCAATAATAGAATTGCCTTGAACTCGACCATTGAAAATCAAAATATGCTGGCGTTCACCATTTTTCATAAATGATTCAGGTGCAATGTACACGCCTAAGTTATTCTTTGCAGCAGTGACAATAATGTTAGTTGCTATTTCGGCTGTCATTAATCTCACTCCCATCTATTTTTTTAAATTCATTTAAATCAATTTCTAACGCATTCGCTATTTTAATCAGGTTTATGCTTGACACCCTATTGTTAGGATTCTCCTTAAGTCGCTCAAATGTTCCCCAGCCTATACCTGTGATTTTCCATAGCCTATACCATGTGATACCAAGCTCATTTATTCTGTTTTTGATTATTTCAGAAATATACATATTCATTCCTTTCTTCAGTTGTACCTATAATAAAATCAGGTTATAATTAACTCTAGATTTAATCCTATTTGCATCAGATAACACTCAATAATAATTAATCTCAATTTTTTAATAAGGAGGATCATTATGCCGAAATCATCTAGTCGAAAGACAACGTCCGCAAAAGTAGCTACTAAAGCTTCAAAAGCTCTACGTAGTGGAAAGACAAATAAAACAACCAAAACTTTAGCTGCTAGTGCACTTTCTCAAGCAAAAAGTCATAAGAAATGACTCATATATTTAACCAATTTGGTAACTCTAATGTATTAGGATTACCATTTTCTTTTAGAATTAAATACAATAATTTCCCTATTGTTCTAGCCATATCTTCTGTATGATCCTTGTATCCAGATTCAAACAAAATCGCGTGAGTCATTTCGTGAACTAAAGTTTCAATTTTACGATCATGATTTAGGGATTCCTTTAAATAAATGGTATTTGTTGAATAAACCGTTAATCCCCAAATATATTCGTCATTATCGACTACCTTCACAATTTTCACTTCATATGGTGTCCCAACAATTTATATAACCATTATTTTGTCTCCCCTAATTCATTAAGCATCACAAACGTGTCATTTAATCGTGCTTCACGTGCTTCTGCATACTCCGCGAATATCTTTCTATTGCGGGCCCGACGTGCTACTTCTTCGATAACCGCGTAAATACCAATGACTGATAGAAACCCAATGATAGTAGTCATCGGTACTAATACATAACCACTCATTTACTCCTCCTAATATTTATTCAAACGATAAAATCGCTCCACATCACTTCGCCGCCATTCTGGAAAACCATCAGGGTTTTGATTAACACAATTTCGCAACCACTCTGATTTGGACGTTTCTTTGTAATAACGATAATCGCTCCAGCCCATAATGGCTCTCACATCAAATCTATTCATAAGTTGATAGCCGCGATCCATTAAATCTGATGTCTTTTTATACATGATTCACTTCCTTTCATTACTTCTTCTTATTTTTTGATAAAATTTATTTACTAGCTCATTTGCTTTGTCCTACAACGAATATGAAAAGAGAATTACTTATGACTTCAGATACAGAAAAACTTCTAATATTGATTTATAATCAATACAAATCTAAAGTGAATTCTGGAACAGATAAAACAAAAGCTAAAATATTTGGTAACTATTCCACTCTTCACGATTCGCTTAATTTAAATATGTCAACTGCCGATACTATAGACTCTATTAACGAACTCTCCACCTTAAACTATTTGACCGTTGTGTACGGAAGCGATGTACCATTTATCATTACCTTAAATAATTCCGGCATAGAATACGGAGAGAAGAAATTTTCAGATGATATAAAGAACATTCTTAGTTGGGCGCGAGAGATAGTATCCATTCTTAAGCCTTAACTTCCTGATTCGTTGCAACATTCAAAATTTTTTCGGAAACTTGATTAAAAATATCCATCTGAATATCATCATTTTGTATCGGCCTATTCTGCTTTAATTCTGTTAAAGCACTAGAATAGGTCTTGTTGTTTTGTAAAAGTGAATCAACAATCTCATCAGAGTATTCATTAATAATTTTTTTAATGGTATCTGAATACGTAATGATTTTATTGAATACTTCAATATCATTCGTTTTTCCCGTCATATCCCCACTCCTTCCGCATTTTTTAAACGTTCTCACACCATATCTATGCCACATCGTCTCGTTCGATGGTCGGCAATATACCTTTGTTTTTTAACAATGTATAAATGAATACTCGACCTTTTTGTGTCCATTTTGTATTCATGACCACTTTGTCTTTCCCGACTATTTGGGAGATATCCTGCGTTTCACTGAACGTATATCCGTGGTTTTTGTGCTTTGCATACATCAACCACTGACCGCCAACTTTATGCTGAACTCCCAGTTCATGTAATTTGGCATTCGTCCGTTGTGCTGACCAACCATAATCTTCAGCGATTTGGCTAATGGTTACTAATGACTTAGACTTCATAATTCGATCATAGTAGTCTGCTTTTGGTCGGCTCTCAGCAACCTGCTGTTGCAACATTAATTTCTGATTTCGCTCTTCTTTCAATTGAGTAGCTAAACTAATCAACGTATCAGGATTCGTTAGCACCTCCTCAATCTTCTCGTTGGTCAAATAAGCACCGTTTTTACGAATTGATGGTAGGACATCAGTTGTCACCCACTTTTTAAATCGCTTGGCTGAATCTAGCTTGGAACCAAAGATTAATGAATATACACCAGATTCATTAATAACAGTCATATTTTGAATTCCGCCGGGGGTCTGTATTTCACCGACCCCTTTGTCTTCAATGTCCACATGTTGCTTTAATGCATCCGCAGTTCGCTTATATCCCAAAACATCTGCAACATCCTTACCGACAAAATACGGTTCGTTATCTATTACTACTGTTCGAACATTCATTTGTTCGAAATTAAATACTGTGACACTTTCCATTTTCATCTCCTCCTATAACTTAATTTTCAAAATCTTGGCTACCTGTCGCTGAATCTCAATGTCTTTCGGTGTCGTATTTCCCGCCAATGCTCTTGAAATTTGTGCTGGCGCTACATCTAATATTCGTGCTAACTCAATTTGTTTCATATCGTTTTCAAGTAATGCTTTTTTGAATTTGATACGCAAGTCAGCTACTGCCATCTCTAATTCACTCATTTTTATCCTCCTTGTATTAAATTCATCAAGTTATTGCAAAACTTATAACAATGGTATAAAATTAGTGCATAAGAAAAGAAACAAATAATACCTCTATACCAGTCATCACTCGCCAAAGTATATTTCTGATATGGTTTATTTTTTGTTAACTAATTACTTGATGAATTTATAATACCAATGTTATAAAAAACGCGCATTTTTTATTCTGTTGGTGTAAATTTCTCATAATTTCATAGTGAGGAAACTACATGTCAGTCTTTGATAATATTAAAACAGTTGCAAAAGAACGTGGACTCAGTCTACAAGTAACAGCCGAGCGGGCCGGTCTATCAAAAAACGCAATCTATCAATATAAGAACGGAAAAAATCCATCTTTAGAAACATTAACCAAAATTGCAGATGTTTTAAACGTCTCTACAAATAGACTAATTAATAATTCTGATGACAAAACTATTCAACCAAATGTTGAAACAGATAATAGTATCGAAGGCATCAAAAAAAGACTCGTTTCGTATGGTGGTCATCCTGTTACTGATCATGATGCAAAACTCATTAAACAATATCTCGATACCTTGTATGAAGGTCGTGAGTAGATCAAAGATGAGTATATTTTTGATGATTTAAAACATGATATTGAGAGCATAGGATATCAGGTAGAAACCTCATTACCCCTTCAAAATGAAGCATATACTGACACCGATGAGCACATTATATATCTAAGTAGTATCAATGGTTCTCTATACGCTTTAGCTGAAGAATATATTCACGCACTACACCATCATCGCAGACTATCCTTCACTGACTACGATGTAACTAATCCAGATGAACGTGAAGCAGCTCCCCTAGCCATTCAATATCTTAAAAAGCGTTGGGATTACTATGAATATAGTAATAACTTGTTGGATTTTGTAAACTGCACTGGCGCAAACGAGCACCTAGATCTTGCTGCCAATTTATTTAAAACTAGTATCGCAAAATAAACTTACGCGCTGAACAACCACGTAAACAGATTGACAACAATCAATCTACTAATACGAAAAGAGATGAATATTTTGAATAAATCTGTATTTTGACTTGTCTTATCCATAGTATTGACGATATTAACTGCTATTTCCGTACTCGTAGCTATCTATACAAGAGGCGAAATGATCTCATTTAAGATAGCCAATGGAACGTTTAAATTAGAGAAACCGACATTTATCCCGTTACACTTTATGACTATCTGGTCCATAGTTAAGTTTAATGCTGCTAAAAAAATAGAAAAAGATGATTATCGTTCTGAACATCTACGTTAAAAGACTGATTGAAGCAATATAATTAGTCACCCACTTCTTCCATACTCATGAATTGGTTCGACACTGCTCATTATTTAGAATCAATGCTCACTGACCGATTAAAATTTTCAACCAATTAATTAACAAAATAAAAAAGCTCTGCCGAAGCAGAGCCCAGAAGCTACTTAAATAACTTCTTTAATGCGTCAATGATAAATGGTGTTATTACAGCCACAATCAATGACAATAACGCTGCAAGCAACGTATCGATTACATGGAACATACTACTACTATATGCCTCCAATCTAGTGCCTATTGTGAAGCTGGCACCAAATAAGTGTAGCACAAAAAATATGTATAAAATAAAAACCATCAGGCGCTTCACTTCCTGGTGGTTTATAGACAGAGGCACATAACTTCTATCCCATATAATCTACACAAAGTATAACATATAACTCTATTTCTTGCATTTAAACGATGTCAAACTCTAATACGTGCTGAATATCCACGCTAAAAGGTTTAAGGAGAAAGCTTATGATTACATCTTATAAGAAATTCTGGAATAACTTTCTGGATGCTTCAGGAACAGCAAGTCGCTCTGACTATTGGTGGCCAGTAATTATTAATTTCGTTTTGGGAGCTCTGATTGTTAATTTCATTCAAGGACTCACAGGACACCCAATCACCGAAATTTATAATGTTCAAGATTTGACAGTTTCTATGATTCGAAACGTTGCTATCATTGTTCTTTGGTTCGCAAATCTAACGGTGTCAATCCGTCGGCTTCACGATACTGACCGTTCAGGTTGGTGGGTTTTAATTTCGATTATCCCATTCATCGGGACTATCTGGAAAATTATTTTGATGCTTCTACCTTCTAAGCCTAGTCGTTGGAACTAAACTTAATTCCCACTTTATTGTGGGATACATACACGCCGAACATCCACGTTAAACTATTCATTTTAATGGAGTATCAAATGGGTAATATTATTGCAATTATCGGATTATTTTTATTCCTTCTATGGCTCTATGTACAAAATTCAAAAAAACTAAGCGTGTCACCCCAAGTAAAATGGGCATTATTAGTACTCAGTGTCACTTTGTTTTTTCTTGGCGTTCGTATAACTCATCAACATTAGACTCTATACACCGGTACCCACAATTCTGTGGGATAGATACATACGTGCCAGGCATCCACGTTAAAAGGTTAATTAGGACAGTTACATGATAGAAACTAGTGGTCTGATTACATTATTAGCAGGAACACATTCTGGTCCTGAGGCAATTCCTCTTTTAATACTTGTTCTGAACTTTTTGGCATATGTAGAGATTAGCTCTAATTCAAAATTTTCTAGAGACAAATTAGCAGGAAATGTGCAGTACACAACACTGAATCGATCTCTTTTTTGGTTTAGCATTTTAGGTGGCGGAGTTGGTGCTATTGTCGGAGCTGTACGTTTCAAAATATTTTTAAATAAACCAATTTTTTGGCTCTGCTCTTTAATTGGTTCAATCATAGGAATATTGATAGTCTCGATTACCTTGAAATTTTTAATACTGCCCATATATTTCTAACATTGAATGACAAGTAAGCATCCTTTTTCATAGCTTACAAAAAAACATCAAGAAGGAGTGCAGATGCTATCAATATGTAATTTCTTACTTGTTAATAACAATTATTTGGAGTACCAAAAATGGCAAAATATGACCACTTCTATCTATATTTAACAGGGTCTCTAATTCTCACCGTTATCTTCATATTAATCAATAAGTTAATTGAAAAAATAATCAAAAATGTAAGTATAAGTGCATGCAGATGGCTTAGATATATTTTAATATTTTTGACGTTTGTCCCGTTCTCAACAATTTATTTTGAAATTGGAATTCAAGGTCAACACGTTACCCCGTTGATTTTCGTAGTATCCCTTATTTCTACAATTTTATTAGGATACACAGCATACGCATTAAAAATATCAGTACGTATTCAAGATAACAAACATATTAAACTCCCCAATAATAAATCGCGAAAACATAATAAATAAAATTCACCCAATTAAGTCCAATCATAAACGACGAAAAAGTTTATTTTAAGGAGCTATGAATTATGACAGTATTTGGTATTTTACTGCTACTCATTGCGTTAGTTACGTCTATCGTATTAGCAGTCAAACTAAATAAGAATAAAGTAAAAAAAGTGAATGATATGAATAAACAAGATAAGCGGACATTAACGATAGCACTTATCTTCCTGATTATCGGGATACTATTCGTGTCAATTGATAGCTCAAATTCAAACAAATCAGCAACTAAACCAAGCATCAACAAAAGAGAAAAAGTAAGTGATAGACAGATAATCTCTAAGTTCAATGAGTTGATAGCTAATCATCTAAGCGAAGACCAAGGCTTTGCAACTGGTAAACTCGACGAAAACGGAAAAGCATTGCCAGAAGGTGAAACACGTGAACCAAACACAAATTTTGCGTGGTCAACAACTATCAATAAAATTGCATACTATGATGCTGGTGGTACAAATGGAATTAAAATTTATTTAACCGCTGACGCTGCAAATGTTCTAAACAAACCAGGAATTCTTGCAGTTGCGAAACAAGCGCAATTCGCAGCAGCTTCTCAAATATTCATTGATTACAGACTGGTCAATTTTTTTGATTTAAGTACTAAGGATAATCCAAGTCTGCCCTTTTCAGTTGTTTGTGATCAATCTGGAAAAGAAATAGGTCGTTCTTCTGCGCTAGATAAGTCATTAACATTGGATTCATTCAAATAAAAAGCATTCCCCTTTCTTTGTATTGGGAAATACATATTACGTGCCAGATAATCACGTTAAAAGGTCTATTTTAAGGAGTTATCAATGGGATTCAGATTCAGAAAAAGCATTAATCTAGGCGGAGGCGCTAAACTTAATTTTAGTAAATCCGGTATCGGTTGGAGTTTTGGTAGTAAAAATTTTCGTTATACAAAAAAAGCAAGTGGCGGTACTAGGACAACATCATCAATTCCAGGAACAGGAATCTCATATGTCAAGGATTCATCGAGTTCTAAATCAAACAATTTGAATCAACTGAATAGAGTATTGAAGAATGGCAATACCAATAACTGGTGGTTCTGGTTTCTAGTCGGTATTATATCTTTATTAGCGAGCTACTTTATGGGTCAAACCAGTGTCATATTAGGTGTTTTGTTACTTATCATCAGTGGATATATATTTATAAATTCAAGGTTACTTAAAAAAGAAAAAAATAAAAACGCGTTTTGGATATTGCTTATTTCAATTTCACTAATCGTTGTAGGCACGATTGGCTATTCATCTCAACACTCGCCCGCCCCAACAAAATTAGACTCCATAAGCTCATCATCTACAAGTAATACTACAGAAGATGATGAAAGTGAATCTATTGCGTCTTCGATATCTGAATCGGAATCAATAGCATCTGAATCTGTATCTGTATCAGTTTCAATGTCCATCGCAAGTTCCGAAGCTGAAAGCTCAAAAGCTGCTGAATCTGCTGCTGCATATCAGAGTTCAACTCAAGCATCCGCAGCAGCATATGCTGCTCAAACTCAGCCAACTAATCGCTACTGGTAGTCGTTGGGCAATTGAGAATGGATATACCTGGGCGCAACCCGAAAAGGGCACAGTCACATTATTGCACCAGGTGTCGCATTACCAGCTGGATATTATTGGGAAGTTGGCCATTAATATAAAAATATCTGTTTAACAAAAATTTTTCTTTATGTATCTTATGCTTTCACTTTTCTTATTTACTTCTGCTCTTGAATCCTCTCTTGTAAAAAAATTGAAGAATGGTAAAAACACGAATTGTTGAATTCATCATATCAATATAATTTGAACGACTAATAAAAAAATCACATCCCCCCGTCGGCAAACAGTAGGATGTGATTCACGTAAAAAGCACTATCACTAGCTCTTTTCTGTATAAATTATACCACAGACCTGGGCATGTCTTTAAACTGCTCTTAAAACGAAAGAAAGGTTAGGTTTAAGCTAATATCGTACGAAAAACGCGGGAAAACTTGGAGGTCCATTATCTCTTATCGTGATAATCAAGGAAAACGGAAACGTGCAACAAAGTCAGGATTTAGAACAAAAAAAGAAGCAGAAGAATATACGATTGATTTTAAAAATAAACAAAAGATGAGCGAGAATGATATTAATAAAAAAATATTATTCCCTAATTATTTTGATGAGTGGATTGCAAAATATGAAAAATCAGATGTAGCAAGACAAACATTCATAACGCACTACTCTGCTCAAAAAGAAGTGAGTGAATATTTTGAAGGTATAAAGATTTCCGATATTACTAAGAATGTTTTTCAAAAATTCTTAAATGATTTTGCAGAAACTCACGCCAAATCTACTGTTAGAGGCTTGTCAGTAAATGTTGGAATGGTTCTTAAGGATGCTGTATCAGAGGGTATATTAGACAAAGACCCTACTTTTCGGGTTAAAATTAACGGCCACGCGTCAAAAGATAGTAGCCAAAAATTTTTAGAAGAATCAGATTTTAATAACATGGTTCATCATATTGAGAATTATCCATTAAATCGATGGTTAATGATTATTTACACTACTGCTTTATCCGGCATGCGTATAAGTGAAACCTTCGCATTAACGATGAATGATATTGATTTTAGAAATAACACAATTAGTGTTACTAAATCCAAGACGGCTCATCGCCCCTTTGAATTTGTTAAACCAAAGACCAACTCGTCTATTCGTCATATAGAAATGCCTAATAAATTTTTTGATCAGTTGAATAGATATATTTCTGAGTGTTCTCCACTTGATGAACATATTTTTGGAGAAACTAGTGATACAAGAGCTGTAGGAAAACATTTATCTTCGCTATTAACTTCAATTGGAGCATCAAAAATAATTTCACCACATGGATTACGACATACTCATGCGTCTATTTTGCTTAACCATGATGTCGATATAAAATACGTTTCCGCTCGCCTAGGACATTCAAGCATATCAGTAACTCAGAATGTCTATACTCATCTTTTAAGCAGCAAAAGAGATTTGGAAGCTGGAAGAACGTTAGATATTTTAGGTCAATAATATAAGGGTGCCCAACAAATAACTTTTTTAAAAGGGTGCCCAAGTTTAAAAAATGCACTCAAAAGTTCCCAAAAGGTGCCCTAATTTAACGACAAAAAACAAATTATCATGCGCAGTCACAACCTTTTTATATAAAGAAAAGCCCCATTGCAACGGCGTTTGTACCGTAACAACAGGGTTATAAACGATTTCTAATTATTTCAAACCGTACTTCTTGTTAAACTTGTCAACTGCACCGTCAGCTTGAGTAAACTTAGCCTTACCAGTGTAGAATGGGTGTGAATCTGATGATGTTTCAATACGAACCATTGGGTAGGTTGCGCCTTCAAAATCAACTGTTTCATTTGTATTAACTGTTGAACCAGCTAAAAACTTTGCACCAGTAGTTGTATCAACGAATACAACGTCACGATATTCTGGGTGAATTCCTGCTTGCATGATGTTCTCCTTATAGCCCTGGCCTCTCTCAATGATTTGGACCAGAGTCAGTTTTATTAACTAAATTATTGTACCACATTTCATTGGGCTTGTATAACATTTCATGAGATTTAAAACAGGTATCGTTACCCTATTTCTTTGTTTCTTCATCGCCTGTCTTCAAAACAGCCATAAATGCTTCCTGTGGCACATCAACAGTCCCGACAGACTTCATTCGTGCCTTACCACGCTTCTGCTTATCCAATAATTTTGCCCGTCGATCCGGATCACCTGTATGAATTTTTGATGTCACATCTTTCCGGTAAGCTTTAATGGTTGAACGTGCAATAATTTTTGCACCAATGGCAGCTTGTACCGGGATTTCAAAATTACGACGTGGAATAAGTTCTTTTAATTTCGCCGTAATAATGCGTCCTCGTTCTTGTGCAAAATCTTTGTGCACAATAAAACTTAACGCATCCACTTTTTCACCATTCAAAAGAATATCAATTTTAACTAAGTCAGAACGACGATAGCCAGCTAATTCATAATCTAATGATGCGTATCCTCGAGTTGAAGATTTTAACTTATCAAAAAATTCAAAGATAACTTCTGATAGTGGTAGAAAATATTTAACATTGACACGATTTGCATCCAAATAATCCATGGTATCAAATTCACCACGTTTACGTTGTGCCAAATCCATTACTGCGCCAACATAATCATTTGGTACCATAATCTGTGCATGAACAAATGGCTCTTCAATATAATCAATTAGTCCCGGATCCGGTAGTTCTGATGGATTGGCAACCTCTACTTTAGTTCCGTCTTTCATATAGGCATGATAGGTCACTGACGGTGCAGTTGTAATCAAATCCATATCAAATTCACGTTCGAGACGTTCTTGAATCACATCCATATGCAACATACCCAAGAACCCAGTTCTAAACCCAAATCCGAGCGCCTGGGACGTTTCTGGTTCGAATTCTAATGATGCATCATTTAGTTGCAATTTCTCAAGCGCTTCTCTTAAATCATTATATTTTGCGTTATCTGACGGATATAATCCCGAATATACCATCGGAGTCATAGGCTTGTAACCCGCAAGCGCTTCACTTGCGCCATTGGTTACAGTAGTTATTGTATCACCCGGCCTTGCATCACGAATGTTCTTAATTGACGCGGCTAAATAACCAATATCCCCCGCCATCAACTCATCTCTTTTAATCGGATAAGGTGAATTAACACCAACTTCGGTCACTTCATACTCAGCACCCGAATTCATAAAACGAATTTTATCGCCTGGTCGTACAACACCATCCATTACGCGTAAGGTTAAGATAACCCCTTTGTACGCATCGTATGATGAATCAAAAATCAGCGCTTTTAATGGTGCTTCTAGGTCGCCTATAGGTGCAGGTAGCTTATGCACAATTTGTTCTAATAATTCAGGAATACCAACGCCTTGCTTCGCTGAGGCGAGCACAGCATCAGATGCATCTAAACCGATTACATCTTCAATTTCTTTTCGGACACCCTCTGGGTCAGCTGCAGGCAAATCAATTTTATTAATCAGAGGTAAAATCTCCAAATCGTTATCCAATGCTAGATAAACATTCGCTAACGTTTGGGCTTCAACCCCTTGTGCAGCATCAACAACCAAAATTGCGCCATCAGCCGCAGCTAGTGAGCGTGAGACTTCGTATGAAAAATCTACGTGACCTGGTGTATCGACTAAATGAAAAATATAAGTTTCGCCATCGTTTGCCTGATAGTGCACCTCAACGGCGTTCATCTTAATCGTAATACCACGTTCTCGTTCTAAATCCATGGTATCTAAAAGCTGAGACTGCATATCTCGAGCAGCTACAGTATGTGTGGCCTCTAGTATCCGATCAGAAATCGTTGATTTCCCATGATCAATATGAGCCACAATACTAAAATTACGGATATGTTTTTGGCGCGCCTGCATTTCTTCAATATTCATTTTGCGCTCCTTTATTTATTCTCTATATTTAATCTATTATACGTGAAATAATGCCGCTCTGCATCTATTAACAAAATGCAAAAATTATTTAATGCAACAAAAAAACTATCCGAACTATCGGATAGTTTTTTATGCTGTTCAAATTAACCGCGACGAGCTTCTTTGATACGAGCTGCTTTACCGTGCAATGCACGCAAATAGTACAACTTCGCACGACGAACACGACCGTAACGAACAACTTCAATCTTATCAACACGTGGTGAATGTAATGGGAAAGTACGTTCAACACCTACACCGCTCGAAATCTTACGAACAGTGTAAGTTGCTTGGATACCAGCACCCTTACGCTTGATTACAACACCTTCAAACAATTGGATACGTTCACGTGATCCTTCGACGATACGTGCATAAACCTTAACTGTATCTCCGGCACGGAAATCAGGGACATCACTCCGTAATTGTGATTCAGTCAACTTTTCTAACAATGCATTTTGACGCATATCAAATCTCCTAATCGACATTCATTAATCATCCGACCAGCGGAACATCGTTAATATGGCTTTTCAAACCAGATATAAATATACCAAATTTGAACCATCATTTCAAGTAAAAGGTATAAAATAACCCATAAAACTATGTCATTCAATTAGGAATGATTATTTTAAAACTTTGAAACGATCGTCATCTGCCAAATATGTTTTCTCTCCTGCCGGTGCTTCAATTGAACCAATAACAAATTGTGACCGCAACCGCCAGTTAGATGGAATGTCAAATGCTTGTGCAAAACTATCGTCAATAAGTGGATTATAATGCTGAATTGTGCCACCTAAACCTGCTTCTGTAATGGCAAGCCACGTCGCATAAGTTGCAATTCCATGCCCTTGTTCTGACCAATCATAAAAATTATCCGCATACAACGCAAAGTCATTTTCAAATTGTTTTACAACGTCCGTATCAGTATAGAACAATACAGTTGCATAACCTGCTTTAAATCCATTGACTTTGTTTTGGGTCGCTTCCCATGCTGCTTCATCTGGTACCTCTGACTTCAAACGATCAGCAACCAAATCCCAAGCCTGATCATGCTTCTCACCAAATAGAATGACAGCCCGAACAGTTTGATTATTAAACGATGTTGGTGCTTCTTTAATTGCCGTTTCAATTAATGAAACTAATTGATCATCACCAACCGTTACTTGCTTTCCCAATGCGTAAATTGAACGTCGCTTGGCTTCCAAATTCAAGAAATTCTCTGCTAATGTCATGATATTAATCTCCACTTTCTTTAATTGGTTTATTGCTAACATCATTAAGATTACTATTTTACTTACAAAAAGTAAATAGAATAATCAATCCACTTTTACTTGATAAACTTTTTCATACCGTTTTCGTTGTAAATCAAGCCAATAATTTGGATTTAGCGGCTCTCCTGTCGCTGTCAATAATATATCACTTGGCGATTTCGATGCACCATATTGCCAAATATGATTTCGGCGCCAATCAATTAATGGCTGATAATCACCTGATTGTAACAAACTAGAGATATCCAGCTCCTTATTCATTGCATATCTAAATTGCGCAGCGTATAAATGTCCCAATGCATACGATGGAAAATAGCCAAAACTGGCATCTGCCCAATGGATATCTTGTAAGATACCTGTGACATCATCTTCTGGTACAACACCTAAATATGTTCTATATTTTTCTCGCCATAGTGCTGGTAACTCTGATACATCCAGGTCATCATTAAAAATTGCTTTTTCAATTTCATAGCGAATAATAATGTGTAATGGATACGTTAGTGGATCGGCCTCAGTTCGGATGAGTGTTGGTTCTGTTTTCATCCAACCATCATAAAATTGTTCGAATGAAATATCTGCCAGTACATCACCAAATATATCCTGTAGTTTAGGGTATTCATGGTACCAGAATGCTTCATCCTGTCCGATTATCACTTCATTGAACAAAGACTGTGATTCGTGAATACTCATCGCAATCCCCTTATTAAAGGGCGTATAATCCCATTTTGAATCGACATTCTGTGCAAACATACCATGACCAGCTTCATGAAATAAACCAAGCACAGCCATTTTGAAGTCCCTATCAGACCAGCGTGTTGTAATACGTGCATCATTACGGTTCATATCCTGCATAAATGGGTGTACCGTATCATCTAATCGCCCACGTTCAAAATCAAAACCGAGTCGCTGAATGGTCGGCTGAATATATCGCAATTGCAAGCCTTTAGGCACTGAGCGATGCAAAAATTGGTTATCAGGTGTTTCCCCATTTAATTGAAGTTCTTGTTGTAAAGCACCAAGACCCTGCTTTACTTGATTAAAGATAGAATCTAGTTTTTTAGTCGTTAGGCCCTGTTCGTACTGACCCAATAGTACATCATAGGGTGTTTGCTCATCCGTTTGCCATAAAGGAATCAGTTGTTTTGTCATATGAATGAGTTTTTCAAGGTACGGCTTAAAAATCGCATAATCATTTTTTTCTCGTGCAGCAGCCCACGCATCTTGTGCCATAATTTTTAGACGTTCAAATGCAATATAATCGTCTGCAGGTACGTTAATCACATACTTAATATCATGTGAGAAGCGCTGAAATAAGGCTTGATCATCAATACTAAGTGTCGATTGATTGTTTGGTAACTGATAATAATCTAATAGCGCTTTCGCTTTCTTACCTGTCGTGACTTTCAAATAACGTTTTGTTAAATATGCCATTAATTCTGCTCGAAATTCGCCAGATTTAACAGGCATTCCCGTCAACTGATCCCAACTTAAAAGAGCCATGTTTTCTTCCAACAATGCTTGTTCTTTCAACAATTCATGTAAATCATCACCTGTCAGTTGCTTCGCCATATATCTAACCTCACTTTTCAGTTGGTTTATAAATTGATCGATTATCTAACGCCCATGATTTTGCCCCAAATTCACCAGGATTCGTCTCCGCCAATGCATTATCAAAACTTTGTATATTGGCATCGAGTTCATCAAGTTGATGTAGGATATTTGCTTCTTTAATCAACGGACGTACTGGTGACCCATATTCTAGCTGTCCATGATGCGCCAAGATAACATGCCGTAAGACTACCATATCTTCACTAAACAAGTCCAAGTTTAACTCCTGTGCTGCCAAAACAATCTGTTCATCAATTAGCACGATATGACCAATTAAATTACCAGGAATTGTGTAAGTCGTTGCAATTGGTCCGGATAGCTCGATTACTTTCCCTAAATCATGTAGAAGTGCACTGGCTAGTAATAAACTACCATCAACATTTGGGTATTGTTTAACGACAGATTGCGCTAATCTAGCAATCGATAGTGAATGGAAGCCTAATCCACCAGCAAAGGCATGATGATTTGATTTCGCTGCCGGATACGTAAAGAACTGTTCATGATACTGGTTCAAAAGAAATCTCACGACTCTTTGCCATGTTGGATTTACAATTTGAAAAAGTAGTGCATTGACTTCTTCCTCCATTTCCTTTGCTTTCATTGGACCTGAAGCCATATAATCTGCCGGATTATTCGGCTCGCCTAGAGTTGTTGGACGAATTTCAAAGAATTTTAGTTGGGGCTTATCACGATATTCTTGTCTAACAGCCGAAATTGCAACAACTTCGCCCACCTTTAAAGCTGCAGCTTCGTTTTCAGTTGTATCCCACTTCATACCCGAAATTTCCATTGATCGATCTGCAACCGTAATTGCTAAGTATGGTTTACCACTATTAGTAACCCGTGTATCAATTTGTTTTAGCAATACAAACCCGTTTATATTTTCATCAACTTGATAATCTCGAAGTTGTTTTGAATCACTCATCTTATTCACGCTCCTTATTACTTAATATCATCAATTAGTTACACTCTATTCTCATGCTGTCTCACATTTAGATCAATTACTCTTTGATATTGACCGCGATGGGCAGTAAAATAAACAACTTGATAACCTGCTTGCACAAACTCATCTAATATTTGATTAATGCTCTCACGGCGATGCACATCAAAGTCAACAAAAGCATCATCAATTAATATTGGGAATTGAAATTTCAACTCTGATTGCTTGATAAAGGCCAACCGGAGTGCCACATATACTTGCTCCGCTGTTCCTTTAGATATATCAATCAGATTAACCAATTCACCCTGAGATGTGACAACACGCAATAATGTTTTTGTATATTTAATTTCAGTATACCGACCCTGTGTTAATCGTGCCAAAAATTGGTTTGCAATTTGAATTAAACGCGGTAATTGGTCACCAATTGCTACATCCAATGTCTTTTGAATCCAGATGCTTGCAAGACGATGTACAAAATAATCTTGCAACATTTGAATCACTTCTGTTCGTTCATTATTAAGTTTTTGCTGTGCAAGGCCAAGTGCCCCATCTCGACCCAACTCCTGCCATTGATAATTCAGTGCTGCTAATTGTTGCTGTTGCGCATGTAGTTGTGTTGTTAATGTTGATGTTTCATCGCTTAATACTGACGTCTGATTTAACTTTGCCATATCTTCCGGTGCTACGTCTACCAGCTGTTGTTCAATCATGCCATACTCATTTTTTAACTTTTCAGTTATTTGATCATATGCTAACCTATCCAACAATTCTGCCTCATCTTGTATTCCTAATTGTGTGAAATACGTTTGAATCTTAGTCTCCAATTGTAATTGTTCAACTTTTTGACGTGTCTGCTGTTCACGTAAAACGTTAATCTCAGCAAAACGTTGTTTGATTTGCAATAAATCATTTGATTCATCTAACCAGTGAATCTGTTGCATATTATCTGTTATTACTTGATTAATTTGTTCCAATTGCTCATCAACTCGTAGAATTTGTAGCTTCAGATCTTGAAACAAGCGCAAGTCAGGCTGCATTTTTAAAATATCCTCAACTGGATAATCCACATGTACTGCTGTTTTTTTAATCAACCATTGTGCACTGAAATAAGAAATAACACCGATAATACCGCCAATGAAAGCAATTGCTGATTTCTGCAAAATCATGCCACCGATACACATTATCAAGCCTATCACTAGGCCAATTGTTCGTTGCTGAGAATGACTATTTTGTTGCTTTTGGCGTTCTGTTAAGCGCACATATTCTGATTGAGACAACGGTTCTGGTAAAGTATCCATTGGATAATGGCTTAAAATCAAATGTTGTTGATCGACCTTTGTTTCTCGTTGATGATTTAGTTTCTGTCTTTGATCAACCAATCGATCAATATCAGAAATTATTGTTTTTGTATAGGTCAACTGTTGATCATCTACATGTGTTTGTTGACCCACAGTTTGCAAATTTTTTTGCTGGGCTAACAATTGCGTCACTTGATTAACTTTGCTTTTATCAAGTGGCGCCAATCGTTGATCCATTTCTGACTTAAGCGCCTGTTTCTTTTGAAAAATCGGCTGCTGACTAGCTAACTGCTTCATTTGTAATTTTTGTTCTTGCACTTGCTCAATTTGACGTGATAATTGTTTCACTTGCTCATCAGCGGCCTGCCTTGCCAAATTAAGTTGCGCCATATCTGGTGCCGTCTGTAAAGCCTGTAAATAATTTGTCTCATTTAATTCTAAATGGGACAAAGCCATATTAATCGGACGTTTGGCAGTCTTTGTCGTTCCCATTTGCAATGCAGTTTCTTTTTCCAAGCTGGTCGCAACGGTCAACCATGCTTCTGCTCCTGGCATCACCATACGTCGTAAATGATCATTTAAATCAGCCGGTTTTAAACTATAAATTTGCAGTAGACTTTCTTGATCAAAACTATAAATTGCTGAAAATATTTCGCGCGTTAATGGGCCTAGGATTTCTGTCAATTTTTGTTCTGGATTATCTTCATGTACTTGATTAGCACAATCAATCACTTGTAATTTTGAATCGGTTCGCCCAAGACGTTCAATTTCAAAAAAGCCCTGATTAGTTTCAATAATCAGACTACCGCCATAGATGTTGTGTCCTTGATTCTCAAAGGTTTTGATCTTGTTTGATCGTGCCTGTGGATATCCAAACAGAACACCACTAATAAACTGATGCAATGACGTTTTTCCCGCTTCATTTAATCCAAAAACAACCTGTAATCCTGAATCAAATTCAAAGGTTTCATCCGACCACCGACCAAAACTCTTTATCTTTGCCTGTTTAATCCACACGGTACAAGCCTCCTTGAATTTGACGGATAATTTCTTGAACCTGTTCGCCCATATCATCCATTGTTTGAGGCCGACTAAAATAATCAAAAACTGCTAAATTTTGTACAATATTCAACCCATTTTTTTGTAAACTATCCAAAGATATTAACTGATTAAATGTATTTTCCCAATATTCATCAGCAATCACTGGCATTTCATTTTGAGCCCTAGCCATTTCAACATGTATTTGATAAACAAAGTATTGGTCCTCTCTTCTAGAAGCAACATTCATTTGATGTTGAAATTGTGGAGAACTCAACAACTGTATCAATTGCCAATTTTCCGTCTTGATTGTCAAATTAATAAGCGTTAAATCAGTATTTACTACTTTCGTCATCTGCTCTCGAATTTGCATCACAAAATCTGTCAGTGTTAAATCTTCATTCATGGTCACAGTTTGTTCACCCCAAACAATTGGTGCTGCAGCGATAAACTCTGGCACTAACCACCCTTGTGAATTCTCTGATACCAAATAAAACCCTTTTTCGCCATTTTCTTTGCGATTCAATCCTTGCAAGCTACCGGAATAACCAATAAAAGGGTGACTTTGTAATGTTTTTCGTATATGAATATGCCCAAGTGCCCAGTAATCATAATGCTTTTCATTCATCTCACTTATACTAAATGGTGCATAGTCACCCTGACCATCTTGTCCAAGCTCACCATGATACATGCCAATATGGTACTTATCTTGCCCTTCACTAGGAAAGTTAGTAACCATTGCGCTATGGATATGCTGTTTAGCATAACTAAACCCCGAAATTGCAACCGTTTCTCCCTGTTGTGTCACCATGTGAAGCGTCTGGACTTCATGTGATAAGACTGTCACATTTTCAGGCAATGACATTTGAGTCGCAAAATCAGTAATATAATCATGATTACCATAACTAAGAACTACTTGAATGCCTACGTCATTCAAGCGATTCATTTGTTCAATAAAAAATAACTGAATTTGGGGATTGACTTGATGTGTATTGTAGATATCACCCGGCAATAAAACAAAATCAACCCGTTTTTGAATCGCACAATTAATAAGGTTTTGAAATGCAGTCAATGTCGCAACTTGTAATTGACTCAATACCCAATCGGGTACATCAGATAATCCAACAAACGCGTTGCCTAGGTGTAAATCTCCTGCATGAATAAATTTCATATCTTGTCCTATCTTTCTCTCTAGATAAAACAAGGAAATGATTGCGTTGCAACCATTTCCTCATTCATAAATTTAATTATACAACTCAGCAATTGGCTTTGTAATAATGGCATTAATTTCTTGTAACAATGCATTCAAAGCACTTTCAGCCTGCATCAATGCCGTCAAAGTTTCATGCTTTTCCATTTCTGACGCGACAGCTTGCCAACTTTCAATTTGTTCAGCACTCGGTTCAGCACCTGTTTGTACTAACTCTTGAATAGCCTGCTGCTCAGTTTGAAACTTCGTGAATACTGCTTCAGCCTCAGCATCCTGATGCATAGCAGTCACAGCATCACGTAAATTTTTATATTGTGCCGTTTCCACTAAATCGCTTGCGACACCGTTAACATTATCATAAATATTAATCATTATATTTCTCCTAAATTCTATTGACCTAAAATACCTTGAATACCATTCCAAATGGTTTGGGCGCCCTTTTTCAGGGTATCACCTGCCTCTTTTGCACCTTTGGAAATGTTACCCATGATATCTTTAATATTACCAGAAACCCCATCTTTTGTACTATTACTTTCAGAAGTTTGTTCTTTTTGTTTTGTGCGAACACTTGTGACATCAAAATCAGTCTGTGCCGTGTTTGGAATAATCTGTTCAAGAGATTTCTTCATTAATGGACCCGCCGTCGCACTAAGATAGGGTGAAATTGATTGACTGGCGTTATCATAGCCAGTCCATGTCACGTTCACAATATCAGGTGTATATGCAATTGCCCACGAGTCAGTCGCTACCGTTGCATTATTTTCTTTTCCAACCGCTTCTGTAGTTCCAGTCTTACCAGCAACGGTATAGCCCGTCGGATCAGCAGCGACACCCGTTCCATTGGTATATACGCCTAACATCATGCTCGTCATTTCATTAGCCACCTTTTGTGACCATAAGCGTGTCTGCTTTGGTTTTACGGTATCCACAATTGTTCGGCCACTTGCATCAACTATTTTCGTAATAAAGTGTGCATCAGACATTTGTCCGCCATTAGCAAAACTAGTATATGCTTGTGCCATCTGTAGGGGCGAAACACCCTTAGAAAGTCCGCCTATAGCCATCGCATAATTTTTATCAGCTTTTGTTAATGGTAATCCCGCTTTAATACCAGCTTGATAAGCAGTATTTAGGCCAATTTGTTCCATCACCCATACCGCTGGAATATTGTACGACTTCTCTAATGCTATATACATAGCCACATCATCAGTGGTTACATCCCCATAATTTTTAGGTGCGTAATTATTTGTACCAAAAGTCATTTCATGATTGGGCAATTTTGAATCATAAGAAAAGCCACGGCTTAACGCTGGTGCATAGTCTACGATTGGTTTAATCGTTGACCCTGGTTGTCTTCTAATTTGTGTGGCGCGATTAAGACCACGGAAAACATGTTCACCACGACCGCCAACCACAGCGCGAACACCACCCGTACGCGCATCTAACACCACGGTTGCCCCCTGTGAATCATTGCCAATTGGATTCAAATATGGATTGGCATAATCATCTTGTAGATTACTCTGATCTTTTTGGTTCATGGTGGTATAAATTTTGTAACCATCTTTCATGATATCTTGTTCTTTAAGATGGTACTTATTCACCGCCTCATCAATAACTGAATCAAAAAAATAAGGATATTCATAACTAGAATTGTCAACTGCATGATTCGTCGCATTAATCGGTTCAGCTTGTAATTGATTAGCAACCTGTTGCGTCATTTTTTTATAACTCACTAAATTTTGTAACACTTGATCTCGTCGGGCTTTTGCAGCCGATGGATAATTTAGTGGATTATACCCATTAGGCGACTGTAACATTCCAGCCAGCATCGCACCTTGCGTTTGACTAAGTTGACTAGCATCAACACCAAAATATTTTTGTGAGGCATCTTGAATACCCCAAATACCCTCACCAAAATAAGCGTTATTTAAATACATGGCTAAAATATCATGTTTGGAATAAACTTTTTCAACTTGAACTGCTAAGAACAATTCACGAACTTTACGAATCGTTGTCTGTTCTTGTGATAGAAATGCATTTTTAACCAATTGTTGCGTTAGCGTTGATCCGCCCGATACCGCACCATTACCTGTTACTTTGTGCATGGCATTCAGAATTAACGCCCTACCAATACCCGTAATTGAAAACCCATACTCGTGATAAAAATTTCGATCTTCAGTAGCCAGAACAGCATCCGTAACATTTGACGATATTTGAGCATATGACACATATGTCCCTTTCTCACCAGAAAGGCTACCAGCTTTATTGCCGTTAATGTCATAGATTTGAGTTGTATTACGTAAACGCGCCTTTAAATTAGTCACATCCGTCGTCTTTGCTTCAAATGTTCCAATGATACTAATTATTAAAAAAACACTTAAACAAAAAGCAACGAACCAGCGGGTCAGCTGAAATCGTCGCCAGATTGGTCCTAAACTTTTTGCCCACTGTTGCTTTATCTTAACCAATAATTTTTTCATTACCCTAACCAATTTCTAAATTGATCCGCTAGACTAATTGCTGCGGCCACTGATGGACTCAAAATATGGATTGTGTCGTGTCCAGCGACCGTTGAAACGACTTCTGCTAAATTCGCATTATCAATCAATGCTGCTAATCGATTGCCATTTCCAGGTGTCGTTGAAATTGATGTAATAAATTCCACACGAGTAATACTCTGTGCCATATTTTCAATCCCTGACTGTACATCAGATTGTTCAACAACTGGTACTTCTTGGATAACTTGATATCGACTTTTACCAGTTTTATCAGCTCGTCTCACAACACGTAGTTCTTTAATATCTCGTGAAATGGTAGCCTGCGTTACATCGTAACCACCATTCTGTAGGTATTTCATCAGATCCTCTTGCGAATCAATGACCTCATGTGCCAAAACATCTAAAATCAATGCTTGACGTTCTTGCTTCTTTAATGCCATGGATTTCTCCTTTATATTTACTAGTACTACAATTATACTATCTTTTTCATCTTAATATAGTCTTTACAAAAAACAACTTCAGCTTACGCCAAAGTTGCTTACAAATTATTTCTGCTTTCCAAGCACCAAACTACGATATAACCAAACTGTAATCATGTAATAAATCGCATAGATTACGCCTAATAACATGACTGGTATCCAAAAATGATAATAAGGTTGTAACAAGATAACTTTAAACATTTGCAGACCAAATACGACATGAATTAAACCAAGGATAGCTGGCAAAATAAATAAGTAACCAATTTCCTTTGCAATCGCCTTCGCCATTTCGGAACGTTGTGCGCCAATTTTATTAAGCATTTCATAGCGCCGAATATCATCTGATGCACCAGAAAGAATCTTAAACATCAATGTACTTGCCATCATTGCTAAGAATGATACACCCAAGAAGAAGCCCATGAATTCTGTTCCTTTTGATAATTCATTCAAAAAATTCATATTTGCATATCGACTATAGTACTGATTTGAATCGATGTGATTCTTCTTGATTTCAATTTGATCTATTTTTCGCCATATATCCTGACTAGCATTAAAATCAGCACTTTTCACAGTACGTGTTACCTGAACTTCTGCCTGTAACTGATTAAACGAATTAACATCTACCAATTTAAATTCAAATGGTTCAGCTTGCATATAATAGGGATAAAGTTGCATCAACGTTTCTTCCCAACGTGGCGTTAATGTTAACGTCACTAAATTTTCAGCTGCTGGTTTTTTATATTTATTATTCGCCGTCAAAGTCGGAATATTTTTCATTAAATCATCAACTTGATAGTAGACAACATGATCAACCACTTTATACCGATAATTATTATATTTGGTTTGCGCCCCTGTCTGACTTAACAACTTTTTTTCAACACCATTAGGATTCTGAAGAACTGCATCATAATAATAACTTTTTTCAGTAATTAAATCTGCGTTACTTTTAAAACCAAGTCCAACTGTCACGCTCCCCAATGCCAAAGCTAATAGCATCGTCACGACGGCTAACATGCGTGAGTATTGTGTCATTCGAAATTCAATTTGACCGTAAGTAAAACCTGTTAATCCGCGCTCAATAGTATGTTGACGATGACGAAGTCCAGCAATAATACGGGGCACAAGCGTTGCATAAGTCAAATATGTTCCAACCGGAATTGTCACCAATGCGATTCCAACGCCATTTAATTTCATATCACCCGTTCCAACTTGGTACAGTGCCAAGTAACCGGCAACCAATAAGAGAATTGCCAACCCGAACATTCCCCAATTCAACACTTTTTTAACGGGCTTACGTTCGGTCTGTTTACCACCTTTTAATAGGTTGATCAGTTTCATCTTACTTAACATGCCTGCATTGACAACTGATGAAACAAAGAACAATACCGTGAAGAATAAAACTGTTATCACAATCGAAGGGACATAGAAAGCTGTAAACGCATGCGATTGAAACGACAAGGCCTGCATTAATACATGACTCACTATCGCTGATAACCCAGTGCCTAAGATTAAGCCACTCATGATAGCAACCACACCAATTAATAATGTCTCACCAAACATAATTTGCGTGATTTTGTTTTTTCTAGCACCCAGCATCATATACATCCCAAATTCACGTTGTCTTAAGGAAAGCAAAAATGAATTCGCATAAATAATATATACTAACGTAATAATTGCTAACAAGACTGACCCTAGGTGAAATATAATGGGCAAAACACTAACTGACGATGTACTTTGAATAAACGCCTTATTCATCGCGATCGTTTCAAACATATAAAAAATAGCAACGGAAAAGATTAGTCCTGAGAATAAAACGATATAATCACGACGCCGACTTTTCATGCCAGATAAGGCTAACTTCATTAACATACCAATTTCCCCCAAAAAACTAATCTTGTCCAAGTTGTGCGACAACATTCAAAATGTCCTGATAGAACGTTTCATTGCTCTCATTTTGACCCTTATTCAACTCTTTATAAACTTGTCCATCTTTAATCAACAACAGACGATTGGCATAACTCGCACTCATCGCATCATGCGTGACCATCAAAATTGAAACGCCCTGGTTAACATTCATCTCTGTCATCGCATCTAACATACTATGTGCGTTTTTCGAATCTAATGCTCCAGTAGGCTCATCCCCTAAAATAATAGCTGGATTGTGTACCAACGCCCGCGCCGCAGCTGTTCGTTGCTTTTGACCACCAGAAAGTTGTTCTGGGTATTTATCCAATAAATCTGCAATGTCTAAAATCAAAGCCACACGATCCACTGCCTCTTTAATATTGGCTGCTTTAACGTTTTGTAATGACAACGGCAAGGCAATATTTTCACGAACAGTTAAATTTTCTAATAGATTAAATTCTTGAAAAATGAATCCAATTTCTTTTGCTCGGAAATCAGACAGTTTGCGACCAGATAAATTTGCAATTGATTTACCACCAATTTTTATTTCGCCAGATGTTGGTACATCTAGAGTAGAAACTGCATTCAGCAATGTTGATTTACCCGACCCTGATGCACCCATAATTGCCACAAATTCGCCTTTTTCCATTGTAAAGCTCAAATTATTTAAAGCAGTGTGTTGGTTTCCCTCTTTTTCACCATAAACTTTTGTTAAATTTTTAACTTCTAAAATATTCATTATCTATTCCCCTTTATTGTTTTCAAAACAATGATATACGATATATAACATTAACACTTATTTATATTATACTGTATATCATATTGTGTCAACAAAAAATAAGCTTTTCTCTACAAAATAAAAACCCATGAGCTAACATAAATCTAACTCATGGGTTTCTATTTTAAATTTATTTATTTAATAAAGCTGACAAACGTGACTTATCACGTGATGCTTTATTCTTAGCAATCAAGCCCTTTGAAGCAGCACTGTCGATTGCTGATGAAGCAGCAGCGAATAACTCTTGCAAGTTATCAGCCCCTTCTTCAACGGCCTTGCGGAACTTCTTAACTTCAGTACGGTAGGCTGAAGTTTGTGCGATATTCCGCTCGCGTTGTACTTTGTTCAAACGAGCACGCTTAATTGATCCTTCAATAATTGGCATGTCTATTCTCCTTTGATGATATATGTCTTACAGTGTCTACGTGTTAAAATTAACGACGCAAACCAAGCTTTGCGATCAAGTCACGGTAACGTGCAACATCGTTATCACGTAAATAACGTAATAAGTTACGACGGCGACCGATTTTCTTCATCAATCCACGTTGTGAGTGGAAATCATGCTTATGTTCAGACATATGTCCGTTCAATGAGTTAATGTCAGCAGTCAAAACTGCAACTTGTACTTCAACTGAACCGGTATCACCTTCGTGACGTGCGAACTCCTTCATGATTTCTGTCTTTTGTTGTGCAGAAATTGCCATTGGAATTATCCACCTTTCATAAATAAAATGTCGCCCAATGCCGAGTAATTCGACGGTGAACCGTAAAAACACAGCATTAGGTCGTGTGCAAAAGTGCACTTAAATATAATAACTGAATTTCATGAAATATGCAAGCATCAGCCAGTCAAGTATTTTTAATCCCAATTCAACTAATCATCGGGCTTTTAACCATAGTGCCAACTTTGATCAGATAAATAAAATCGATTTTTGAACACCAGCAGCAAAACATCATCTCATTGACGTATCGCAGCTCGGTAACGCTTTTTTAAAATATGACACAACGTAATCACTTTTGCCGATAGCCAGATCAGTGCATTAACTATCCGCGTCATTAGGCTGTAATGGTTTGGTAGCGAAGAACAAATAATTCAAATAATAGTTCTGGGTCCCTTGCTGTCCGCTTGAGTTGCTTTTCCATATCAACTAGCCCTAAATATGCCTGTGCGATATTTTTATATGCTAATTTACGACCTGTTTGGCGCGCTAATTTAACTCGATAAGGATGTACTTTTAACGCAGTCGCTGTCCCTTGTTCACTCGTTGTCGCTGCTTTAACCTGTAATAATAATCGGAATTGAGAGAGCATCGCCCCATGTAAGCGCAGAGGCTCCTCACCACTCACTAATAATTGATGATACAAATTAACTGCTTGTGAGAGCTTTTTTTGCAGTAGTAAGTCAATTAAATCAAAAATACTCTCATTCAACGTTTTCGTCACGCTAGCCGAAACCATGGTTTCCGTAATTTTCTTATCATTAACCGCAAACAACATTAATTTATCAAGTTCTGACATCATCACAGTTAAATTATAATTTGTTAGCCGACCAAGTAGTTGCTGGGCCTCATTTGTCATGTCATAACCCGACGTACGTAAACGATGTTGAATCATTCCTAAAATATCTTTTTCTGTTAATTCCCCAAAAGCTAGGTGTTGACTCTGCTCTTGCAATCGTTTAGTCACTTTTTTACGTCGGTCTAACTTATCATACGGCGCAAAAATAACTAACGTTGTTTGTGGTTCAGGATGATCCAAATACAATAATAGTTCGTCAACCTGATGTTCAATTTTGTATCGATTTTGTTCACCGGATAAAAAAAACGCATTATCGATAAGAACCGTTCGTTTATCACCAAAAAAAGGCATTGACCGCGCATCATCTAATGCCACGCTCAAAGGCACCTCGTGCATATCAAATTGCGCTAAATTCATCGCTTGATCTTCTTTTGGCACAGAATTGACAAATAACTGTCGCGCTTGATCTAATAAATATTGGTCAGTTCCCTGAATCAGATACACAGGTGCGGTTTGTGCGTCACTCAAATCATTTTGAATTGTCTGTAATGTCACTGCCATTATAAAGCGTCCTCCACCAACTTGTTCCAAAAAACCATGTATATTCTACCATACCATGCTTTTGTGTATTGTACACTAGCATTTTTCTATCTCTAGCCTTTTGTAATACAATTTGACTTGGGTGACGATAACGATTATTCTGTCCAGCTGACACAATACCAATTCGAGGACGCAATTGTGATAGCCATTTATCTGACGTGCTCGTTTGTGACCCATGGTGACCAAATTTCAGCACGTCAATCTGAGGCACATCATAATTTTGCAAAATTCGTTCTTCACCAGCTTGGTCTAAGTCACCCGTAAATACCATTTTTAGTGGCCCAAATTGCCCAATTCCCGCCAAAGAATGTTCGTTTTCACCTGTTCCCTGTGTTAAGGGGTGGATAATCTTTAATTGTGACACTTTCTGGTCTTGGTCAGTAATAGCTCGAATATTCAATTTTAATGGACGCGTCATACGACGGAAATTATTATCATGTTCCATGCCTGAAGGGACAATCACCTCGTTAATTGGCATCGCCTTAGCTAATGCCCCTAAATTACCAATGTGGTCCCAATCCTTATGAGTTAATACCAATTGATCAATCCGGCTAATACCAAATCCACTGAGATTTCGTAATAAATCCTGTGCTGATTTCGATTGATAACGCAGCCTTTTAATATTATTCGAATCCGGCATCATCCTCGTACCACCAGTATCTAGTAGCATTATCTGACGTTTAAATGGCATGACAAACAAAGTCGAATCACCTTGACCGACATTGATAAAAATAACACGCCCACAAAATGTCCTTCCAGCCAGACACGTAAGTAGTATTAAGTAACCGATGATTTGAAAAATTCTGACCCTATTTACCATCTCTAATAATCGTACTGTCAAAAACACCAATATACCCGCGCTCAATAATGAAATTGCGCCAAAATTTAAATTACCCGGTACTTGTCCAACATTTGCAATTAAGAATTGACACCATTGTATCAATTGATTCGCAATCGTCACAATCAATATCATGTTGAATTTAGCGGCTAAAATGCCAATAACTAAAACTGGTAAAATTACCCATGTGAAAACGGGGACAGCAACCAAATTCACCAATAAAGCCAACGGATGCCATTCATAAGTATGATATATCAAATATGGAACAATCATGACACCTAATAGCAGGCTTACCTGCCAATCCGGCCGATCATCTACCCATAATAATCCAAACGCTAAAACATAAGATAACTGTCCGCCCAAAGTCTGTAAAACGCCTGGCTCAATGACAACGCCAAATAATAATGACCAGCCAAATAAATCATAACGAGATAATTTTAACCAGTGCATTTCTCGCCAAGTATTCAATATAGCTAGGCTGATGGGACGAATGAGTGAGATTACACCACCAGCAAACAACCATAAACCAACTAGTCCAATTTGGAGCATCATGAGATTGGTTTCTCGAGCGATTCCTACCCAACGTCCAAAAGCACGCCAGCTACGATAAACCAACATAACTTGAAATCCAGAAATACTAAACAAATGTACAAGTCCCGCTGTTCGAATACCACGATTATCATCATAAAAATCTGGTCTTGTAAAGCCTAACAACAAGGTTTCTCCATAATCGCGCAACCCATCTGGTAAGCACTCAAACCAAGAAACTAATCCAAAGTGCCAGTCTTTAATACCACTTAAAATCCAATCTCGAAGCGATAATTTGGGCTGTGAATTAGTAATCACACCTGACCTAAGCCGAATCACATACTGAATATTGCGATAAGCCAACATTTGATAAAAGTCCATACTATGGCGATTATTTTTGCGCTGCGGTTCGTTAATTTGGCCAATACCCTGTAGTTTAAAACTCGACTTCATTTTTTGATACTGTTGATAAACTGCTTGATCATCTATTTGCCAGATTAAATAATAATTTCGATGACAATATCTAACGCGCCCAGTCACACGATGGTCTCGGCTATTCAAATCATCAGGGTGAACGGTCAGCGTCATCGCACGTGAGATGCTTTCGGGTTGTTGCTGATACGCATCGTAGCGTTGTATCATCGCTACGCCAAAAACAAGCAATAACACAACGCACATAATCTGAAAGTACCGTCGAGACAACTGACAGTATGCAACCCAACTAAACCAAAGCAACGGTAGAATACACCACCACTGATGCCATCGTAGAATGCTATGGGCCAATACAGCAACAATTCCAATGATTAACCACTGACCTTGTCTCACGGGACATCAATCAGCTCAGAAATCTTGGCCAACGTTTTATCACCAATGCCTGAAACAGTTCTTAAATCTTCAATTCGTTTAAATGCGCCTTTTGCTTCACGAGTTGCAATAATATCGGCCGCTCGTTTAGCTCCAATGCCTGGTAAGTTTTGTAATTCAGCTAATGTCGCTTGATTTAGGTTAATTAATGACTGTTGCTTTTCTCCCCCGTTCTCCCGTTCATTACTGATACCAGGTAAAGGAAAAATTTCAGGTACCACTTCTTCTCCATTTGGAATATACAATACTTGTCCATCAGTCATTCGAGCGGCAAAATTAACCCGATGTGTTGCACTTGTGGATTGTAACCCACCAGCTGCTTTAATCACATCATTCACAATCACCGGTTCAATTAATTGATAAACACCAGGTTTCAATACTGCACCTTTCACATCAATCCAAATGCGTTTTTTCGATCATTACTAGCTAAAGTATTCGTTGTTTTCACGACGGTTGTGACATCCGAATACGGTTTACCCAGCGTTTTTTTATGCTCACTTGTTGATGTAATCAACGTCGGCCCTTTTGAAATGGGATTTTGAGCCAACCACCAATAAATGATTAGTCCGATTAAAACGACACAAGCAACAATGACCGGCATAAAAATATGCCGGTAACGAATAAAACATGATCTGAGCATACAATTTCCTCCACACTAATAAGGAACAGTATTGCAATAAAAAAACGTCGATTGCTCGACGAGTTTTTATTTATGATTCAGATAAATTAGAAATGGTCACATTACCTTCTGAATTAGTAATTTGCAATTTATTTTGGTCTGACGCCCCAAAAGTTGTATGTTGTTGCATTTTTCCATCTTGGGTTGAACGTGTCGTATTTTCTGATTGAATCCCACTCAATTTAATTTCACCATCACGATTATCGGCGGTAATCATCAAATCTGAGTTCAAACCTGAAAGATTGATATCGTCATTTGAAGCCTCAATCTTACTATTCCCCAAGAAGTGTCCACCAATGCTTCTAAACGGTCCGTCCTGATTAACGAAATTCGAATCTGTAAATTGACCACCCTCAACCCGGGTTCCAGCTTGTGTATTATTAATTGTTGCATGATTAAAGGTCACATCATCTAAAATAAGTCCCGAATCATGTTGATTAATATCGGTATTTTCTAGTACCGATAATTTTTGAATCATAATTGCGCTGGCGTTTGAATTAATCGCCAATTGCCTGACAGTCATTTCTTTAGGAATCGTTAGTGTGATATGGCGTTGCTCGGTATTAATCACGAAGCCGTTCTCATTGTCACGTTCACTGCGCACCGTCATTTGAAGTTCGTCACCAGTCTGTGTTAATTTAACTTTCTCATTTTGATCAAGGGTCGTTTTTAATTTAAGCGTTGAACCTTGAACAATGTCTAAATCAACATTTTTGACATCAATCTTTAAACTCTGAAATGACTTAATTGCGTAATTTGACTTAGTCGTCATTTTTTGAATCTTAAACCCTTTATCTAGCGTAATATTATTTATTTTTTGATGGTTTCCAAAATAACCAATTCCCATTGTCGTTGCACCAATTAGCATTGCACCGAGGCCGATAATTGCTGTGATTTTTAATCCTTTATTCATCCTTAGGCCCTCCTATTGTTTCAACTCTGGCCGACGTTTTAACGTCAGTGACCCAATCCACTTGACTAATCGGTAACCTACCCAACCAATCCCATAAACAATCCAAATGACCACTGGAATACTCAACACAACCGTACCAAGAATTAGAATACCACCACCAATCATAAAGAGCGCCATCATCAACCCTTGTCCCAGGATATTCACACCAGCCACAATCGCAACGCCACCCAAAATCGCAGCACCAATAAGTAGACCAGCAATGATGAAAATTAATGCAATCACCATGAAAATCGCAGAAATGAAACCTAAGATCATTACAATAGCAAGTGGAATTAAAATAGGAGAGGCAAGCACGCCGAGTAAGATTAGCCAAGCAGCATGCCAATGGCTACGGGTTGTGGTAGCCGATGACTGTTGAATAGATTCATCACTTTCAGTTCCACTCTCATGTACCCATCCCATTGCATAATTGGCATTGATTTGCCTTGCCAATGTTTTAGGGTTACCAAATTCTGCATAAATTTGATCACTTGACATCTCAGCATCCAAGAATAGTTCTTCATAAAAACGATACGTATCTTCACGTTCTGAAACTGGTAAAGGTTTAAGATAACGGCGTAGTGTTGTTAAATACGTCTTGACTTGCTCATTCATTAATTTCACCCGTTTCCCCTTCTTTTAAAGGCACATTTGTAAATAATGCCTCAATTGCATGACTAAATTGTAGCCAATCGGCTTTGATTGACGCCAATTGTTTTTTTCCTGCATCGGTAATTTGATAATAACGTCGATTGCGTCCTTCAAATGGCTCATCATATGTTTCTAAAAAATCATTTTTTTGCAAGCGTCTTAAAACTGGATACATTGTGGACTCACTGACATCAAGATATTGCTGTACCTGTTTTGTAATGGCATAGCCATACAAATCTTGTTCATCTAACAATGCCAAGACTGTCCCATCCAGCAATGCTGTTGGTACTTGAATGCTCATAAAAAGCTCCTTTTTAATTATTCTAAAATAATTGATTTAATAATTTATATATTATACCAAGTATAATATTGTGTCAACTTAAACTGAAAAGAAAACCCTGATAAATAATCTTATCGGGGTTTTCTTTTTATTCAGGATTGATTTGTGGGTCATCAAAAAATGTATTGATCATCTCAGTTACCATTTCCCATTCATCATCAGTCTCAATCGAAACTAAAGCTTCTTCAGGCGCACTTTTAATCAACGTTTCATCGTATATAAAAGCTTGCACTTCCATATCCAAATCGTCATCTTCTTCATCTACCGCATCATCATTGTAAAGTACAATATACGTTTTGTTGAACTTTGTATCTTCTTCAAAGCGAAATAGCTCTTTAAACGTATAAGTGTTCCCTTCGTCTTCAAAGGAAAAGACTTGATTATCGTCTACCATTCTAGTCCTCTTCGTTTTCTTCAAGCCATTGATTTAGGCGTTCTTCAACCATACGCCATTCATCCTCGTCTTCGATTTGATCAAGAGTACCTTCAGCCGCAACTTCTGTATCCGCAATATCTGAACTAAAGGCTTGAATATCAACCTCATCCTCATCTTCAGTGCCAGCCGCAACCACATAAATATAACGCTTATTATATTTTTCAGTTTCGTCAAAAGCAAATAAAATATCAAATAATTCTTCGTTACCTTTTTCATCAATCAATGTAATGACATCTTGTTCTTCATCCATGGTAGTTCCTCCATAATTAATCAAAGGTCATCTTAGTGCCGCTTGCGTTCACTAGTTTTCCTTTTCGATCTAAATAGTTTTGCAATATTAGCGCCGCCGCTAACTTATCAATCACTTGTTTACGTTTGGCTCGTGATGTGTCAGCTTCCTCCACCAACATGCGTTCGGCCTCTACTGTGGTTAATCGTTCATCTTGAAAATCAATAGGCAAATTGAAAGTATCTTTTAACAGCTCACCATATGCTTGTGCTGCTTCGGCTCGAGGACCTAAAGAATTATTCATATTCTTTGGCAAGCCCAATAAAAAGCCAGTCGGATGATGTTGTTCTACCAACGCTTTCATCCTTTCAATTCCAAATTCACCCTCATCTTCATTAATGCGAATAATTTCTAATCCTTGAGCTGTCCAGCCCATTGGATCAGACATCGCAACGCCAACCGTTCGTGATCCAACATCTAATCCAAAAATGCTCATTTGCGTAGATAATCCTTTACCAAAGCTTCAATAATTTCATCGCGTTGATAACGTCGAATCAAATTACGCGCATCATTTGTTCGTGGAATATAGGCCGGGTCACCAGATGTAATGTAACCTACAATTTGATTAATTGGGTTATATCCTTTTTCTTCCAATGCACCATACACAATTTCTAACGTCCGACGAATATCTTGTTCATCAGCATCTTCAAAGTTAAATACCGTTGTATTATCATTAAAACTCATGGGAAAACTCCTTCCTATTTCAAGGCGAATTAATTACTTACTCAATAGCCATTGATTAACTTGCGCAAAAGCGTCAGCAATACCAGCAGGATTCTTCCCCCCAGCTTGAGCTAAATCTGGTCGACCGCCACCGCCACCGCCAATGGCTGGTGCAATCGCCTTGATTAAGTCGCCAGCCTTGATACCCTGTGCAATGGCATCTGGTGCTACGGCAACTAACAAATTAACTTTCTCACCAAGATTTGCAGCTAAGACCAAGACATCAGATGGTGTCGCTTGTTTCCAATTATCCGCTGTTTGCCGCAAAACGTCCATTGATTCGACTGACATTTCTGTCACAATATATGAGTAGTCGCCGGCATGTTTCACATCTTGAAAGGCATCTGCAGCTGCTTGATTAGCTAGTTTAGTTTCTAACGCAGCTACCTGCCGCTCTGCTTCTTTTAAATCAGACTGAAGTGCTTCAATTTTATCAGGTATCTCTGATAATTGTGGCGCTTTAACTAACAAGGCCGATTGCTTTAATAGAGCATCATGCGTTTTTACATATTGCATTGTACCTTGTCCAGTGACCGCTTCAATTCGTCGAACACCTGCTCCAGTACCACTTTCACCAATAATCTTAAACATTCCTAACTCAGCTGTTGAGTCTGCGTGAGTCCCACCATCAAATTCGACATTATAGTCGCCAATTGAGACAACTCGAACGACTTCACCATACTTTTCAGTAAAGACAGCAACCGCCCCTAACTTTTTTGCAGACTCAAGATCAGTTTCCACCCATGAAATTGGCAAATTCTCAATAATTTTTTGATTGATTAAATCTTCAATTGCTTGCAATTTTGCCTCTGGAACAGGCCCATTATAACTGAAGTCATATCTTAGACCGTCTGCTGTTACGAGTGATCCAGCTTGAGTTGTATGCTCACCCAGAATATTTCGTAAAGATTGGTCAAGCATATGTGTTGCAGTGTGGTTTTTTGATACAGCAACATGATATGCCCGATCAACATCAAGCTGATATACTGTGTCAATATTTAATGGCTGTTCGACCGTCAACGTGTGCAGATGTTGACCATTCGGTGCAACTTGAACATCAGTCACCCGTGCAACAACTTGCCCATTTTGATCACTGACCTTCCCTTTATCAGCTACTTGACCTCCCATTTCAGCATAAAATGGCGTAACGTCAAAGATTGCTTGAATCTCACCGGATTGCGCAGTTGTGAGCAACTGGTTATCTTGAATGATATTCACTAACGTGGCCTGTGGGACTGATAACTCTGACCAACCAACATATTTTGAATCAGTTTTCAAATCCGTCAATAATTCGTTTTGAACACCCATTGAAGCAGTATTTGTCCGTGCTGCACGGGCACGTGCTTGTTGTGCTTGCATGGCTGTGTCAAATTCTGCACGATTAACCTTTAAGCCTGCTTCAAGTGCAGCTTCCTCAGTTAATTCATATGGGAAGCCATAAGTATCATACAATTTAAAGGCGACTGCACCGTCAATTTCACCTGTTGAAGCCTTTGCTTCTGCCATCACTGTGTCCAATAATGAAAGGCCGTCTGACAGCGTTTTGTTAAATCTAACCTCTTCGGCTTCGATAATTGAAGCAATATAGTCCGCATTGGCATTAATCTCTGGATAATATGAGGCCATAATTTGACCAACAACAGGGACCAATTTTGCCAAGAAAATTGAATGAATACCTAATTTACGGCCATGTAGAACGGCACGTCGAAGCAATCGTCGAATAATATATCCACGACCTTCATTCGAAGGTAAGGCACCGTCACCAATCGCAAATGTTACCGCACGCGCATGATCAGCAATCACCTTAAACGAAATATCTTTTTGTTCATCTTCACCATATTTGAAACCGTCTGACATCTCTTCCGTCGCATGAATAATGGGCAAGAATAAGTCTGTTTCAAAATTTGTTTTTGCATGTTGGAATACTGATACAACACGCTCTAATCCCATTCCCGTATCAATGTTTTTATGCGGTAATTCCGGATACTTTGAGTTATCTGTAAGACCTGGTAAATGATTATATTGTGAGAACACAATGTTCCAAATTTCAAGGTAACGCTCATTTTCGCCACCAGGATAGTTTTCTTTTTCATCTTCGGCATCAAACTCGCTACCACGATCATAAAAGATTTCCGTGTCAGGTCCAGAAGGGCCTTCTCCTATATCCCAAAAATTATCTGGTTCTTCATACAAATGATCTTTAGGTAATCCAACGACCTCCAACCAGATTTTTTTTGCCTCTTGATCATTAGGATACACCGTTACGAATAACTTATCAGGATCCATACCAAACCATTCTGGGCTAGTCAATAACTCCCAAGCCCATGGAATCACTTCTGGCTTGAAATAATCACCAATTGAGAAATTACCCATCATTTCAAATAACGTGTGATGACGTGCAGTATGCCCAACATTTTCAATATCATTTGTTCGAATTGATTTCTGTGCATTTGTAATCCGCTTGTTATCTGGGATAACCGTTCCATCAAAGTATTTCTTTAACGTAGCCACACCGGAATTAATCCAAAGAAGTGTTGGATCATCTTTTGGGATGAGTGACTGTGATGGTTCAATACTGTGCCCTTTGCTTTGGAAAAAGCGGAGAAACATATCTCGTATTTCAGCTGAAGATAATTCTTTCATTTTGTTAACCTCGCCATTATTTATTTCTAAAAAACAGACTACCACTGCATGTTAGGGACGACTGACTCGCGGTACCACCCTAATTGCAATGATTGTCTGTATCATTACCTCTTAATTATGTTTAAAGTTAGTCTCATATGGATCACAAGATTAACACCTGATTTCAGGTAGCACTAAATACTTCGTAGCATTGTTCGCATCAACCACAATGTTTCTGAATTCTACGGCTTTTCATTTAGCATGTCCTTACTGAAATTATACCATATACCACCTATATAGCAGTATTTCAAGCATATTACATTTTTCTCTGGACTGAATTCAAATACAGCACCATTGCTAGTAATTGCACTACCAAGATAATCACAACTAGCGGAACATATGAACGCGTCCCAAAAATACCAACTAATGGTGACATCACGCCACCAATTGCATACCGCATCATCCCTAATAGTGCTGATGCAGCTCCCGGATTAGCATGCTGATCTTTCATCGCTAATGCCGTCGTCATCCCCTGAATGCCACCAATAGCAGAAACAATCATAAAAAATGCAATTAATACAACGACCATTGGCTTTGCCATGAATAAACTCAGTGCTAACAAAATACCACCCAACAAGCCATACCCAATAAAAATGCCTAATGTCTTTTCTTCTCGCCAGCGATTAGCTAACCAACCAGCAAAAATTGTCATGACCGCGATGCCTAAACCATTAATCGCATAAACAATCCCGAACGTCGTGACATTCAAATGAAAGATGTTTTCCAAAACAAATGAAGAGCCAGAAATATAAGCAAATAAAGCAGCCATCATTAATGTTTGGAGAAGCATATATACCATAAACTGACGATTTGCAAATAACTGCTGATACACATGCCGCATTTCCACATTTGTCGCTGTCGACTGGTCAACTGGTTCTCTTGTTTCAGGTAAATAAAATTGAACCGCAAGAAATAAACTGATTCCCAACCCAGCTAAAATCCAAAATGTCATCTCCCAATTAAACATTGCAACAACAATTCCGCCTAGGACTGGTGCAATAACCGGAAAAATACCATTAATTGATTGGTTAATCATAACGTTGTTGGTCAAATCACGACCAGAAAATGAGTCCGTAATGACTGCCAACGACAATACGATGCCAACTGAACCCGCTAAGCCTTGAAAAAACCGCATTAAAATTAAGATCCAAATATTGCTTGTTAGAACAATTGCAATTGATGTTAATGTAAAAATCAGCGTCCCTATCAAAAGCGGTCGACGTCGGCCAATGCGATCAGACCACGGACCAATAACTAATTGTCCGAGCCCCAACCCGACCAATGAGGCAGTAATTGTCAGTTGTGCCAGCGATGCACTGGTATTTAAATCCTTTTGTAATTGCGGCAGTCCAGGTAAATAAAAATCCATTGAAAATACTGCAAATGCGCTCAACACACCTAAAATAAATATATGTGCTGCGTTTAATTTAACCTTCTGTGTCAAATTCTTTCCTCACTCTTTTAACATTGAGCTAACCCACTTATTTACGATCAATGCCCAATAAAATGCGTAATAAACACCCCAGCGATATTAAAATAAATGATAACTGAGGTCAAATCACTTAACGTTGATATAAAAGGACCTGATGCAACAGCTGGATCGACATGCATAGCATCCATAATAATTGGAATAAATGCCCCCGCCAAATTTGCAACCATAATCGCAATTGCCATGGCTAACCCGACAGCCAAGCCTAATAAAACGTTTGATTTCCATAGCCAAACCACTCCAAAAATAGTCGTGCCGGCAATTAAGCCTATCAATGCGCCAATAAATAATTCAGTAAAGAACATGCGAATCACGCTACGCTTTTCATCCAATGTTATTCGACGAATGGAAACCGCTAACGCCTGGGTTCCCGCATTTCCAGCCGTTCCAGTAATTAAACTAATAAATACTGCCAAAACTGATGCTTGTTGCACCATCGCATCATAACTATTAATAATTGACGCTGTTCCCAATCCTAGAAACACCAAAATAATTAACCATGGAATTCTCTTAATAACTGACATCATTGGACTTTCTTCCAAATCCAAATCATTCACACCAGCCAAGCGACCATAATCTTCTGTACTTTCAGCTTCAATAACATCCACAATATCGTCGACCATGATAATGCCCAACATCTCATTTTGTTCATCCACAACTGGCATAGCCAATAAATTATAATCAGCCATTAACCTGGCAACTTGTTCTTGATCCTCAGTAGGTAAAACAGTGACTAAATTACTTGTCATTACCTCTGAAACCAGCTCATCATCTGGATGGATAATGAGATTACGTAAAGAAATAACACCAATCAATCGTTTACGCTCAAGCACATAAATATACGATATTTGCTCAGACTCAGAAGCTGCTTTTTTCACCAAACTCATAACCTGACCAATTGTTGATGTTTGTGAGACCTCAATATACTCGGTCGTCATCAAGGCACCAGCAGTATCCTCATCATAATCAAGTAAATGCCTTAATTCACCCGCATCCTCACGTGACATCTGCTTAAGGTAGATATCTTGTTCAGGCTCAGAAATTTCATCCAATACATCGACTGCGTTGTCAACATACATTTCGTTAAGCATATTGGCTGCATAACTGGGTGACATTTCTTCAAGCAAATGATTCACATCAACTTCATCAGAATCCAGATGATCAAAGACATTAGCTAATTCATCCAAAGTTAACCACTCAATCACTTGTTGTCTCAATTGTGGTGTTAAATTCAAATAAATTTGAGCCTGATCATAATTATGTAACCCAAGAAATGTTTCTCGAAAGGCATCAATGGCACCCTGCTTTAGGTCGTCAGTAATCTGAGTCACCAACGGTACAATTTCATCACGTACATTTCCAAAATCAGTTGCCATAAATCACCTCATTTATTTATCTTGTGGCACATACCCCTGCATGACGTTGATCATATCTTCTGGAACTGGTGCCTCAAACTGCTGAACAATTTGTGAAAATGGATCGAACCAACTAATCCAATACGCATGTAGCATTTGTCTCACTGCACCCCGGTCCATTGGTCCACCGTAAATTTCGTCGCCGACTAGTGGATGCCCGAGTGCTTTAAAATGAACCCTAATTTGATGTGTGCGTCCTGTATGTAATTGCACACGAACCAATGTTTGATTATCAAATCGCTTGATCACCCAGTATTCGGTTTGTGAAGGTTTACCATCTGATCGAACTTCACGCCGAATGAAATCATCAGGTACTCGTCCAATGGGCTGATCAATCATTTGATGTTCATCAGCCAACACACCATCAACTAGTGCATAGTAACGTTTATCAACTGCGTGCGTTTTCAAAGCTTTATCTAACAATCCGTGTGCAAATCGATGCTTTGCTAAAAGGGCAACACCTGAAGTAAAACGGTCTAAACGCGTTACCACGTGCGGCACTAAATCCTGAGCGCCTTCACGTTGCAAATGACCTTTCACCCGATTGACCATTGTTGTTTCACGATCGGCCTTACCAGGAACCGACGTCACGCCAGCTGGTTTATCAACAACCAAATAGTTATCATCTTCGTAAATAACCGTAATCGGTAAGTCCGAAAAAGGTAAAATCTCATTGCTTTCTTCATGTGGCATAATGATCGTAATTTTTTGACCCATTTTAATCTCATCAATCGTTCGAGCGGGGCGACCGTCCAGTAATAAATGCCCACCGCCTCGTTTAATAATGCTAAACATGCGATGAGAAACACCACGTTCTGCTAAAAATTGTTTGATTTTTAGTCCCCCTGGTTCTTGTTTCTCCCAACTAAAAGTAGCCATTAATCAATTACCTCATCCCCAATAAAACTATCCCTCACACGATGCCAAAAACGTGTATGTCGATGTTCAGCAAAAGCAATTTTCTCTTTTGCAACTCGAAACTCCAGCCACTCAATGTCAGTCGTTGCCTGACTCAAATGATCGTACGTCAATGTGACACCATTATCGACATTTAACGGTACAACACGAATCGTTTCATCCGGTCCAATGACTAATGGTGAGCCCAACGTTCGAAAGACACGATTATTAATTGATGCAATTTCTGATAATTGAATACTAGCTAGACTTGGGTGCATAACAGCCCCCCGTTGGCTTTATTATAAGCAGTTGAACCAGTGGGCGTCGCAGCTGTCAGGCCATCACCCCTAAAACGTTCAAACCGTTCACCATCTAAATAGACATCAGCAACCAATGTCCCTTCAGGTTGTTTAATTGCTGCTTCATTTAATGCCAAAAAATTATTCTTTTTCCCATCTGTATACTGAATTGTCATTTCTAACAATGGATAAGAAATTGTTCGTCCTTCATAGGTTAATAAGGAATCCACTAGATGATCAATTTCAAATTCTTGCCAATCCGCGTAAAAACCAAGATGCCCGGTATGGACACCAATAAACCGCGTATGATCCAACTGATCCACATAATGATGAAAAGCTGACAGGAGTGTACCATCGCCGCCAACTGTAATGACGACATCTGGTTTGGCATCATCAAAGACAAATGTATCTGGATAGCGACTTAGCAATTTACTTAAAATATTGCCAATCGTTTGCGATTTTGTACTATTATTTTTATAAATTGAAACCTTCATCAATCACGTCATCCTTTTTTGTATGATTACGAAGTGCATGTTGAGATTCACTAATTTCTTGATGCATTTCCTGAAAGAGTGCATCAACCTTAAACGTTAATTCAGCAACTTCATGTAGTTTATCGGCCATATCATCTGGATATTCACCAGCATATTTATAATTAATCGCGTGTTCAATAGTTGCCCAAACATTCATTTGCATCGTGCGCACTTGAATTTCAACTAATATTTTCCGTTCACCTTGTGTTGTTTGAATCGGATATTCAACAACAATGTGGTAAGAACGATACCCCGACGGTTTTGAATTCGTCACATAGTCTCGCTCTTCTAAAATCACCATATCTGTTCTCTCGCGAATTAAATCTACAACACGGTAGATGTCATTTGTGAATTGGGTCATAATCCGGATGCCTGCTAAATCCTGCATATCTTGTTCTAGACGATCCATATCTACGTGCCTTCGCACAGCTTTTTCTTTAATTGCTTCAACCTGTTTCACACGCCCCGTCACAAACTCAATTGGCGTTTCAACCCCATTTTGTGCGTATTGATCGCGGAGGGCGCGAAATTTAACTTTTAATTCTTCAACTGCTTGCATATATGGTTGTAAAAATTTTTCCCAATTCTCAATCATTTTGTCGTCCTCTTATCATGATGCCCACTCAAATAGATTCGTGGCCATCGTTATCTTGTTTCCATTATACAATATCCAAGAAAAAAAGCTGGTTCAATCCCCAGCTTACCGATAAAATCCTGTTTACAGTCTCATTCTTGACAAGCATTTGATGATACGCGAAAAATACGATTTAAATCATCAACTTGCACATCCGTATATCGTTCTGCGCTATCATCACGACTTGAATCAAATACCACCAATGTATTGCTATTTTTAACACCCATGTCATGCGAAATTCGTTGATCCATTTGTAATGCTTTTTTTAGAAAATCACTAGTCAAGTCTTGATTAAATGTTTCTAAATCAACATTTGCTTCAATCAATGCACACCGTACAATACTATCATTGTATGCTTTTGCTGCCAAAACTTTTTCTTGTAAGATGATGCTTAATCGCCGGCCAACTTTTTTACCTTGAAAATGAGCTGTCTTCATCACATTGGTCATTGCGTCATTAATATATACTGCCTCACGTGCCGAAATATTTTGAATTAAATAATCATCCTTATCTAACGTTGACGTTGAAAAACGCATTAAAGGTATTAAATTAAGTCGGGATGTAACGGCCAAATCTGCTTGTAAATCAACTATATTCCGGTTTAAATCCAAACTGCGTTTTGAAAATGCACTGATGAATGAATATATTTCTAGCATTTTAAGCATCACCTCGGTTACTTCAAATATATTTATATACATTATATCAATATTATTAGTTGGTGTTATCGATAACACACTAAATATAACCGCTTTTAAGTTTAAAATCAAAAAAATTGCTCACTCATCACATCATTTATCTCAAATGGTTGCTCATCAATACCGTTCTAACACTAGTATTCACACGATTTAAATAAAAAAGAGTTCTGTACCAGTACTTTGGCATTAGTGAACTCTTTTTATTGCTATCTAATTATTTTTCCGTATCGTGTGCAAAATTAAAGTCAGCAGAGACCCCAAATTCTTGTCTCACATCATTTAATGCAGCATTGATAACTTGGTCCATATCAAAATAACGGTATTGCCCTAGTCGACCACCAAAGAGAATTTTATCTTGATGTTCACGCGCTTCTTTAGCATAAGATTTATAGATTTGCATATTTTTTTCATCATTAACTGGATAATATGCTTCTTTTGTTCGATCCCATGTTTGTGGGTACTCACGCGTAATAATTGTCACATCGTCATCTGCCAAACCGTCAAAGTGTTTCCACTCCATGACACGGGTATATGGTGTTTCTGCATCAGTATAGTTAATAACTGCGTTTCCTTGATAATTATCTGATGCCACGACTTCGTGTTCAAAACGAAGTGAACGGTACTCAAGTTCCCCAAATTTATAATCGAAGAATTGATCAATCATACCCGTGTAGACAATTTTAGGGAATTCAGCCAAGTATTCATCCTTGTGTGCAAAAAAATCAGCATTAACTTGTACGTCAATTAAATCATTATGCATAATCATGTTTTCAAAGATTTGTGTGTAGCCACCAACTGGAATTCCTTGGTAACGATGATTAAAGTAATTATTATCGTAAATAAATCGAACTGGAAGTCGCTTAATGATGAATGCAGGTAGTTCCGTTGCTTGACGTCCCCATTGCTTTTCCGTATAACCCTTAATTAACTTTTCATAAATTTCAGTTCCAATCAACGAAATCGCTTGTTCTTCAAGGTTACGAGGTGCACGTCCACCCATAGCTGCCATAGCATCAGCCTTTTGTGCATCAATTTTTGCTTTAGCTTCAGCCGGTGTTTTTGTACCCCACATCTCGTAAAAAGTGTTCATATTAAATGGCAAATTGTACAAAGTACCTTTATAATTTGCAACCACTTGATTTTGGTAGCCATTAAAGTCAGCGAACTGACGAATATAATCCCAGACCTCTTTATTATCTGTATGGAAAATATGTGCGCCAAAATCATGAACGGTAATCCCATGTTCAGTGTGTGTGTACATGTTACCACCAATATGTGGCCGCTTTTCAATAATCAGTGAACGCTTTCCACGTTTTGCAGCTTCATAGGCAAAAATTGAACCATAAGGCCCTGCACCTACCACTAAATAATCATATTTTTTATCGTTCAATGTCATTATTTTCTCCTCACCTTATCGGTTCTAAAATACCTGATACCAGTTTATCATATTTTTTGTTCGTTATTAATGTGTTCCACTAGCGGCTTAAAATGCCAGCCTGCTTTAACACCAGCAAATAAAACCTTAAGGCGTTGACCACGATGATCAATCCCTGGTTTGAGCATCACTTGCAAAGCCTCTAACAAAATACGCACATTTGACTTCACATGCCCAACAAAATGTCTTTTTGCCCCATAATACACTTTATTTCGATACGAATAAAAATATCTAGGCAAACGATCTAAAGAATCAGTCATAACATTCGAGCCAACATTACTTGCCATTTTATGTGTAACCTTTGCTGCTGGAATAAAATATCCTGGCGCAACTCGCGCCGCACGCTCTGTATACTCGATATCATCGCCCCAAATAAAGAATTCCGAAATTGGCAATCCAATTTCAGCCACGATTTTACGAGACATGAGTAGACTGACAAAAGTTGCATTCATCAATTCTTCTGGCTGAGTTGCGTCTTCTGGAATTTTTTTCATCCGGTTTTTAGGCGCAGGATTATTCATTTTTGCACGATGACCATCAGTCCAACGAACATCTGAAGCCAAAAAACCAAAATCATGCGCTAGTTGCGCAAACGCTAATAAATTAGTCAAAGTATCCGCATGGGGCATTGTATCATCGTCCATTAACCATACAAAATCATCGTCTGTATTTGTCATAAAATAACGAATACCACGATTAAAGCCACCTGCACCACCAATATTTTCATCCAAACGAAGATAATCAATCGTATCGCCTAAACTCGTCAAATATGCCTGCGTATCAGCATTGGAATGATTATCAACCACGATAATATGTTCAACCGGTGTAGCCGAATTCTGTAATGCGGCAATTGCCTCTTTTAACATCGGTAAGCGATTATATGTCACAATAACTGCGCTTGTCGTCATGTTGTTCCCCTTTTAAAAATGTGTCTTTGCTTGTTGTCGTTGCCCAAAATGCCGTTTTAAAAAATGCCACCCTTTAACTAACCAATTCGTTTTTTCCGTTGTAACTACGGGAAACTCCTGATAAGTCATCTGATTTTTCAAGAGCCAAACGTCCATGAGACGTTCTCCCAAGAACCCTAATGCCCGTTGATCTTGCCCAGTTAACTCTGAAAAATCGATTCGCTGCTCAACCTCAAATAAAACACCAAATAAAAAGTCCGTATACTGTTGAAAGGCCCTTTGTTTCATAATGAACATATTAAATAGATGCGCTTTTTTGGCGTGGCGTATTGTCTCAAAAGCCGGTATGTAATCCGGATATTTTTCTTGAATGACTTGGTACATCACATCATATGGCAAACGCGCGTGTGCATTTAAATAATGTTGTTCTTGCGTCTCAATCACATAATTACGCTGCCTTGGCAGCAAAACATCGACTTGTGACAAAGCTTTTGTTATGTCGTTATCAGTCAGCAAATCGCGATAACGATGTCCCATTCGGCGCCCTAAAAAACGACGATAATGTGCCAAACCAATCACATCTTGAGATTGTAAGTTATGTTTTGCCCAATACGTTGCCGTTAATTCATTATAAAATGAATTAACGGCTGAGATATTTTCACCCGTATTATCTAGAGTAAACCGCGGTATGTGTGACTCGTGTAAATCAGCACCAACCTCAATCGGTTGATAAATCTTATCTTCTGGCATTGGGTATGCCCGATGTGCTGCAACTAAGATTGTAATTTCCATGTTCATCCCTTCACTTTTCGACCAATTACAGGAGCTTAATTTATCCAGCAACTAAAAAAGACAGGTTTTAGCCCGTCTCTATCATTTCACAAATTAATCAAATTCACGTTCATTTGGATCAACAATGACATTACCAGCTTCGATTTCTTCAAATGCTTGTCCGATTGGCTTGACTGAGTCAAACTTAGCTAACGTTGGTAAGCTACCCTTTTCCAATTCATGGGCGCGCTTTGCACCTAATGCGATCAACTTATACCGTGAGTTTACTTTTTCGAGTAGTTTGTCTACAGATGGATATAAAATCATTTTTCTAACTCCTCTATCATTTCAATATATTCAGGTAATACGCGATTAACGCGCAACCGTTCAACTTTAACGATATCTTTAATTCGTCGGACGGCTAATGCCACTTCGTCATTAACAACGGCATAATCATAATTCGCCATCATTCTGATTTCAGATGTTGCAGCACCAACCCGTCGTTCAATCACGTCTGGTGCATCGGTCCCACGGCCGACCAAACGTGCCTTTAACGCCTCAAGATCAGGCGGTGTTAAGAAAATATATGCCCCTTCAGGCATCTTTTCCTTAACTTGTAACGCACCTTGCACATCGATTTCTAAAAAAACATCATGGCCTGATGCCAAAGTTTGATCAATAAAACTTTTTGGTGTGCCATAATAATTACCAACATATTCGGCATATTCAAGCATATTATCATCTTGAATATTTTGCTCAAATATTTCTCGACTCACAAAAAAATAATCTTCTCCATCAATTTCCCCGCTACGTGGCGAACGTGTTGTCATTGATATTGAATACGTAAAATCAATGTCTGGTTCTTCAAATAACGCTTTGCGCACAGTCCCTTTCCCTACCCCAGAAGGGCCGGACAGCACAATTAAAACACCACGTTTCATGGACGTGCACTCCTTTAGCTTTATTAATCTTAATAATGGTATTAATCATACCTGTTTTTAGCGGTAAATTCAACTCACATTTCATGCTTTTGCGCTGAAAGTAAATCCCGTGCATTCTGACGTGCAGCTTGAGTGAGATTGTCGCCTGACAACATACGCGCTAATTCTTCAACGCGCTGCTCATTATTCAAGGGTACAACGGTCGTCATTGTGCGACCATCAGTCACATGTTTTTCAATTAACCAATGTTGATTTGCTACTGCTGCAACTTGAGGTAAATGTGTGATTGTCAGTACTTGAGATTGTTCAGCAATTGTCGCAATTTTATTGGCCATCGCTTGTGCAACCCGTCCAGATACGCCTGTATCAACTTCATCAAATATAATTGATGTGATCCCTTGATTTCTAGCAAAAATCGTTTTTAAAGCTAACATCATCCGACTTAATTCACCACCAGACGCTATTTTAGCCAATGGTTTTGCTGTTTCACCAGGATTCGTTTGAATATAAAATTCAATACTTTCTTGACCACTACTTACCAGCGCTGGTTGTAATTGAAACTTCACCGAGAAAACAGCTTTCTCCATATAAAGATCACGTAATTGTTCATGAATAACAATTGCCAGTTCATCGGCGGCAGCTTGCCGCTTTTTAGTCAATTCATCTGCTAATGTCTGCGCTTTTGTCTTAAGTAACGCCACCTGTGTTGACAACGTCTCTAGATCCACGGTATCGCCACCCATTGCTGTCAATTCATTTTCAATCTTGTTTTGATAAGCTAACACATCTTCAATCGTTGCACCATACTTATTTTCAAGCGTTCGAATTAAATTCAATCGATCGGTAACTTCTTGCAGGCGTTCAGCATCAAAAGTCATGCTGTCTCGAACTGACAGAATGTCCGAAGAGGCTTCTTGTAACTCAAAATAGGCATCTCGAACATTCTGAGCTAGGGTTTGATACCGGCCACTAAGTTCCTCAATGGTTTCTAAAGCAGACATCGCTTTTGAAACAACGTCCAAGCCATTGCCATCCCACTCACCAGCTAAAGCTTCATGGGCTGTCGAAAGCGCTTCTAAAACATCTTGAAAATTCGAAAGCTCTTGAAATTCTGCCGTTAAAGTTTCTTCTTCCCCACTAATAAGTTGCGCATCTTGTAATTCATTAACTTGGTACGTCAACATATCTAATCGTTGGGCGAAAGCCTGTTCATTAGCTTGACGTTTATTGAGTGTTTTTTGCAATTGCTGATATTCTTGATATGCCGCACCATACTTAGCTCTTAAAGGCAAAATGACCTTGGCTGCGTATTGATCAAGTAGTTCCCCATGACGTTCAACACGCATTAACTCCTGATGCTCATTTTGCCCTTGAATATCCACTAAATGCTGACCAATCTCACGTAGAATGGTTGCTGTAATCAATGTACCGTTAATTCGAATGACATTTCGCCCATTTAAATGAATTTCACGACTGATAACCAATTGCATATCAGTTAATTCGATCCCATAACATAACAACGTTTGCTCTAATTCTGGTGATGAATCAAATGCGAAAACACCTTGTAAAACAGCTTTTTTCGCACCTTCTCGAATAAAATCTGAAGAACTACGTCCCCCAACTAACAAACTCACCGCGTCAATAATAATCGATTTACCTGCGCCGGTTTCACCAGTTAAGACCGTCATTCCTTGCTCAAAGCTCAACTCCAATTGTGATATAATCGCAAAATCTCTAATCGATAGTTCTTGTAGCATGCGCTCACCTCTGAATTATTTTAATTGACGTAATTTTTTTGCAAATTCAGCCCCAGTTGTTTTCTCGGTTGTAATGATTAGCACCCCAGCGTCATCACCAATGATACCAAAGACTTCAGGAAAATTGACTTCTTCAATGGCTGTCTTTATCGCCGGCCCAGTTCCTGGTACGACTCGAATCATGACCATATTAGCTTGAACGCGCAAGGTTGTACTTTTTTCAACCATAATCGCTCCAATTTGCGATAGATAGTCAGCGCCATTCATGAGACCATAAGCAAAACCACCAGCGTCCAATGGTACCTTGACTAATTGCATACTTGCAATATCTCTTGAAACGGTCGCTTGTGTGACATCCCAACCACGGGCATTGAGTAATTCAACGAGTTCCTCTTGCGTTTGTACTTGAACTTCATTGATAATTTGCTTAATATCCGCTTGTCGTTCAGTTTTATTTCTTGCCATTTTCTTCCCCTTGATGTGCATTTAACTGCATATGTGCTGCCTCAACAACTTGTTCCCTAGTTCTAGCATCAATGGTTTTCATGCCCCCATCTAATACCAAATGCGCAATAAATTCGATATTTCCTGAACCACCTTTAATTGGCGAAAAATCCAATCCAACAATACTAAATCCTGCTAACTGTGCGAAGTCAGCAACCTGATTAATCACTGCTAAGTGTGTTGCTGCATCCTTAACAATACCATGTTTGCCAACCGCTTCACGGCCTGCTTCAAATTGTGGTTTGATCAACGTTGCCACCGAACCACCTTCAACTAAAATGTTTGATAATGGCTCTAAAATCAAACGTAATGAAATAAATGAGACATCAATTGTGGCCACTTCCGGTTGACCATCTTTAAAATCTGCCTGTTTTGCATAGCGAAAATTAGTGTTTTCCATAACAATCACACGTTCATCTGAACGTAACTTCCACACTAATTGATTTGTTCCGACGTCCAGCGCATAAACTTTCTTAGCCCCATTTTGTAAGGCTACGTCAGTAAACCCACCTGTTGACGAACCAATATCTAATACCGTTTTATCTGAAACGTCGATCTCAAAAACAGTCAACATTTTTTCTAACTTAAACCCACCACGTGAGACATATGGCATTGGGGCACCTTTCAAATGGAGTTCGGTTGTCACAGCAATTTTTTCGCCGGCTTTATCCATTCTCTGCTCATTTTCACCTAATATTTCACCTGCCATAACTGCTCGCTTTGCCTGCTCTCGCGAAGTAAACAAGCCCTGTTGCACTGCCAAAACATCCACTCGCTCTTTTTCAATTCCTGCCATCACTATTTTTCCACCATATCATCAAAATATGCCAAACTTGACATCAATAAACTAACATCAATCCCTGTTTCATCTGTCAAATCTGCCAAAGCAGCTTTTGCTAATTGAACATGTTTCGTTAGATACTTCTTTGCGCCTGCTGCACCTAAGAGCTGCAGATAAGATTGCTTATTCTCATCGTCATCCTGGTAGCCATCTTGTAAATCATCTTTAATTTGAAAAGCTAACCCAAATGCTTGTCCAAAATGAACCAATTGTTCTTGCGTACGACTTGATACATCAGCCATGACGCCTCCCGCAACCATCGAATAAGCTAAAAGCGCTCCCGTCTTTTTAAGATGTAACTGCTCCAAATCAGCTAATAATAATGTGTCACCATTGGTTGCCGCCATATCCGCTATTTGACCAGCAACCATACCTTGACCGCCAGAGGCTTTTGCCAAGCTCATGACTAAATCCGCCTGCTGATCTGGTCGCAAATTAGGATCAATTAACCACTGAAATGCCAATGGTTGTAAAGCATCACCAGCCAAAATAGCAATCGCCTCACCAAATGCAATGTGTGTTGTCGGTTGCCCACGTCTTGTCTGATCATCGTCCATTGCAGGTAAATCATCATGAATCAAGCTGTAGGTATGCATTAACTCAACCGCACTTGCCGCTTTGACTATCTTTTCCGGTGCCACGCCAAATGTCTGGCTAACAGCCAATGTTAACAATGGGCGTAAGCGTTTGCCACCTGCTAATACTGCATAGCTCATTGCTCGTTGTAAATCGCCAGCCACAACATCTTTCAATAACTCATGCTCTAAGGTCATTTCAATCAAAGGGTGATACTTATTTGAAAAATTTTTAAAATCCACAACTAGTCCTCAGCTTTAAAATCAGCAACTGTTCCGTCATCATTAACAATTTTGGTAAGGTTCTTTTCAGCTTTTTGCAGTGTTGCCGCAAGTTCTTTTGAAAGCTTTGTTCCCCGCTCAAACTCAGTCATCGCTTCTTCTAATGGCACCTCGCCCTTTTCAAGACGACTTACAATTTGTTCTAACTCAGCTAAATTCTCTTCAAAACTTTTATTGCTCATTATTTTTTCTCTTTTCTGTCACAACCGCGCTCACATCCCCATCAGCTACCCGAATCTTAATTTGCGTATCTATCTCAAGTGCATCAACCGTTCGAACAACCTGTTCATCTTGTGTTACCACACTATACCCACGTGCCAAGACCGCTAACGGACTGACTAAGTTTAATGCATTAACCAATTGACCAAATTTTTGTCGATTTTGAACTAATTTTTGCGTTGCACTAGGTATCAAGCGTTGATTTGTTAGTGCTAACTGATGCTGTTTAAGACTTAAAATTTGCTGAAAATTTTGTTCTAACTGATGTTTTGCAATATCTAATCTTTGACTAACACCTTCATATAAACGTGCAGGGCTTGTTAATACAACACTACTTTGAACACGTTTTAATCGCTCATCCATTTGTTGTAAGCGATGCGCCATTAAAGTCGTTAGACGGCCTTGCAAATCAACATTAGTTTGCCAAACATCAATGAGTTGCATTGGCGTAGCTAATTCTGCCGCTGCGGTCGGTGTCGCCGCGCGTTGATCAGCAACAAAGTCAGTAATCGTTGTATCAGTTTCATGACCCACTGAACTAATGATGGGCATTGGCATTTTAATTAGCTCACGTGCTAGTTGTTCATCATTAAATGCCCATAGGTCTTCAATCGAACCGCCACCTCGGCCAATAATTAGGACATCATAGTCTTGTATAGCAACTTTTTGAAGTTGTTTAATAATACTGGGTACAGCACCTTTTCCTTGAACGACCGCTGGATATAGAAAGATCTGAGCGATTGGGTAACGCCTTTGGACCGTTGTCATAATATCTCGAATGACTGCACCACTTGGCGAAGTCACTACTGCAATCTTTTGCGGAAATTTTGGTATTGGGCGTTGTAGCTGATTAAAAACACCTTCAGTTTGTAATTTATTTTTTAATTGTTCAAATTGAAGTGCTAATGCACCCACGCCATCTGGCATAATTTTATCGACTAAAATTGAATAATTTCCCGAAGGTGCATATAAATCCAAGTGGCCAATAATGTTGACTTGCATGCCGTCAGTTAATTCAAATGGGAGTTGATTAAACACCCCTTGAAACAAGGTAACATTGATAACCGCGTTATCATCTTTAAGTGAAAAATATTGGTGGCGAGGTCGACGCCTAAAATTTGAAACTTCGCCTGTTAAATACACTTGCTGCAAATACGGATCTGCAGTGAATTTTCGTTTTAAATATTTTGTTAATGCGGTAACTGTTAAATAATCTGCCATTTGTCCGCCAATTCTATTTGATGATGCTGTGCAGCTAACTCAACCGTGGTTTGTAATAAGGTAGCAATCGTCATGGGGCCAACGCCCCCAGGAACCGGTGTAATTGCACCAGCAACCGCTTGTGCAGAAGCAAAGTCGACATCACCAACCAATTGCCCATCAGATAACCGATTAATACCAACGTCAATCACTGTCGCCCCTGATTTTAAATCGTCACCTACTACAAGTCCGGGGATACCGGTTCCAACAATGACAATATCAGCCTGCTTCAAAAGTGAACGACGTAAATCGTCTGGTGTATATCGATGTAATAGCGCTACACTTGCATTAGCGGCTTCAAGTAACGATAGCATTGGTTTCCCTACCAAAATCGATCGGCCAACAACAACCGCCAACTTTCCTCGTAATGGTACATGATGAGCCATTAATAAAGTCATAACACCCTTTGGTGTGTTCGCAACTGGATAATACTCGTGTCGGTTCGCATACAATTTACCGATATTAATTGGATTAAAACCATCAACATCCTTTTCTGGACTAATTGTCTCTTGAACAAGCTGCTCATTGAGATGATTTGGTAATGGACTTTGAACTAAAATCGCATCTACTTGATCGTCCTGATTTAATTTTTTAATAATTGTCAAAAGCGACGCTTCAGTTACATCTGCGGCCAAACGAATTGTTTGATGGGCGATCCCGACTTTTTGCGCTGCACGTTCTTTATTTCGTACATAGATTTGACTTGCTGGATCATCGCCAACGATAATTACAGTCAAGCCCGGAACGATACTTTTTGTTTTTAACACCTCGACTTGCTCTGCCAATTTTTGTCGAACAAGCTGTGCGATTGCTTTACCATCAATAATTTCTGCCATATCGTCCTCCAGCTACACATCATCAAATTTTATGCATTCTTATTGCATAATTTTAACATAAAATAGCCTTAAAAAAACGACATTTTATGATTTTTCACAAAATATCGCTTAATTCATCGTACTATTCTTTTCGCCGTGGCTTACCTTTATCTTTTTGATGCCTACGTTTTGCCTTTTTTTGCTTTGCTAAACGAGCTTGCCGTGGCGAAATTTCATCGTCATCCTTTTTTGGCGAAACATGTCCTTTTAATGTGGGTTTAGAATGAACACTCGTTTTTTGACGCGATAACGTCTTCTCTGATTTAACGCTTTGTTTCACGTCAGTAGCTTGTTTTTGATTTATCGCCTTTGAATGCCGTTCTTTTGACGCATTTTGTGATTGCTCAGCCGGACCAACTTGCCCTAGTAACTCCGAAAGCGTTATGACCTGAATATCAACCTGAATCTGACGCTTTAAATCACGCAAATCGTGATCGTTTCCAAAAGTGACAACCACACCTTGATGCCCCATTCGGCCAGTTCGTCCAGCACGATGCGTATACGTTTCACCATCTCGAGCCACATCAAAATTAAGTACCGCTGGTAAATCTTGAATATCCAAACCACGTGCAGCCACGTCCGTTGTTAATAGAAACTTAGCTTTGCCATTCCTAAAATTAGCGAGTGCGGTTGCCCGGGTGGAACTCGAATCGCCACGAACTAATGTAGCCATTGCAACATGTTCATGTGCCAAGAAGCTAGCCGTCGTTTTCAAAGCCTTAGTTGTATTGAAGAAAACAATAGCTTGAAAATTTTTCCGACTGGCTAGTTGTCGTAAACGTTTATTTTTTTGATCATTGGCAGTTGGCATAAATGTATGTGTAATCGTGACCGGTATCGTGACATCTCGTTGGTCAATGCGCTTAAACACACGTTCAAAAATTGTTTCAGCCTTGCCAGCATCTAATTCAGTTGCACCAAACAAGGCAACCTGAATCTCACTATCCGCGATTGATTGCCAAATGTCCGTAATCTGATCAGCCGTTTCTTCTCGTAATAAGACATCAGCTTCATCAACAATTAGCGTCCGTAAACGTTGTAGCTTTAATTTACCATTAGCCACTAATTCATGAACTCGACCAGGCGTTCCAACCAGTACCTCGGGATGTTTTTTCAAACTATCAATTTGACGTTTGACATTGGCACCACCGGTAACTGCTAAGACTTTCAAGCCTAAAATTGATGCCCATTCCCGCATTACACGTGTCGTTTGCATCGCTAATTCCTGTGATGGCGCTAAAACTAATAATTGTTCCCCATCACCCGGTACAATTTTGGGGAGGATTGGCCACGTAAATGCCAATGTTTTTCCAGTACCAGTTGGTGCAAGCGCATCTATCGACTGTCCTGTCACCAAATCATCTGCGACAGCTAGTTGAATCGGCGTTAGTGTGTTAAAGCCAACTTGTTCGAGATGTTCTTCAAATCTTGAATCCATTCATAACCACCGTTTACTCTCTTTTTTATGTCTCTTTATTAATCAGTCGGGAATTGAATCCCCGCTGATTGTCGTAATTTCGTCAATACCAAGTTAACCCGCTGACTCAAAAGAATTAGTTTATCATAAATCACTTGGTTAGCTTCAGGGTTCAACATAATGGCAGCAAATTTTTCAGCTTCAGCAACCATTGGATTAGCCGGTGCATGCTGTCCTAACTGAACAATTTCTCCTTGTCCATCATTATACTGAATGTCATTTAGTTCAGCGATATTATCAATTGTAATCGTATCACGATAACCTAAAATTTCTGATGCCAAGTATGAATTTGCACCTTTACCAAAAATCAATGTGACATCAAAGTCATCATATCTTAAGATGACAGTTCCCCGACCATCAGAACCAGTTGTCAACATTGTCGCAAAATAGAATTGTTCTTTTGGCAAGCCAAACAATTTAATGGCCGCATAAAGTGGATAAATACCTAAATCTGTCAACGCCCCTGCCGAAAATTCTGGGGACAAGACATTTGGCACCTCACCTGCTAAATAGGCATCAAATCGTGAAGAATATTTCTCATAGACCAATGTAGCCCCTGAAATATGTGGCATTTTTGCGACCTGCGCCTCAATTGCTTTGAAATTATCTTGATGAACATGGCGTGCAGCTTCAAATAAATGCTGTTTTGGGTGTTGTTGCAACAAAGAATAAATTTCTTCATATTGCTGTACATTGTCAAACGCTGATTTTTCAACGATGACCTCAATACCAGCGTTCAGCGCTGCTTTAACTTGTTCGAAGTGCAGCCGATTGGGTGACGCAATGTATACCACTTCAATGCCACTTTGGAGAAAGGTATCTAAATTCGTAAAAACGGGTATTTCATGTGAAAATTCGTTAGCAAATGCCTCACCAGTCGTTTGATGTCGTGAATAAACTGCATGCAACTGATATTTTTGTGTTTCCATTGCTGCTTCAACAAACATTTTGGTAATCCAATTCGTCCCAATGATCCCCAACTTTAATCCCATGATAATCCTCCAGTCGTTATTACAATGTGTTACCTAATTATAACATTGATTATTCATTCGAATTCTTATGGCATCAATTTTCAAAAGAAAGATATATTATTCATGTACCTTACCACTCATCGAAAAAATAAATACCGTTATACTTTTAACGCATGAAAAAACGTCATTGAATACTAATCATTTGCCACAACAATGACCGATTAACATTCAATAACGTCATTCATTTTATTTACTAGAACAAATCAAGACTACTTTTTCAAGAAAACAGTGACTGATTCAATATGCGTTGTTTGTGGGAACTGATCAATTGGTTGAACGGCACCATCAATTTGATAACCAGATTCAATCAATTGCGCCGCATCCCGTGCAAGCGTAGCAGGATTACATGAGATATAAACAATCTTTTTTGGCTGCATTTCCGTCGCAGCGGTAATCAATTCAGGCGTCAATCCTTTACGTGGTGGATCAACGAAAATGACATCAGGTTTGACATCTGCCGCCTGCCATTCAACCATTTTCTCTTCTGCTTTACCCAACTCAAATTTGACGTTATCGATACCGTTAATTTTTGCATTACGTTTTGCGTCCGCAACGGCACCCGGTACAATTTCAACGCCGATAACTTCTTTAACCTTATCAGCAACTGACAATGAAATGGTTCCGATTCCAGAATAAGCGTCAATCACCATTTCATCACCAGTCAATGCCGCTTTTTCAACTGCTAAACCATATAGCACTTCTGTTGTCTGTGGATTAACTTGATAGAATGACATTGGTCCAATTTCAAACGTTTTACCAAAGAGCGTGTCTGAAATATAATCTGCACCCCACAACGTTTTATTCGTCTTACCCAAAATAACGTTAGTCTTTTCTGAATTAACATTTTGAATGATTGACTTTACTTCAGGCAAGGCTTGCTTAATCCCTTCAATTAACAATTCTGCCACTGGTAGTTTATTACGACGCGTCACAATGACAACCATCATTTCATGACTGTAATATCCACGACGAACCATAACCGTTCGAATTTCACCAGAATGAGTCGCTTCATCATAAGCATCCAACTGATAGCGGCGCATGAGGTCGCGAATCACGACAATTGCCTTATCAATTTCTGGATCTTGAATATAGTAATCTTCAATTGGTACTAGGATATGCGAGTTACGCCGGTAAAATCCGGTTGTCAGCTCACCCCGAACAGTTCGAACTGGGACTTGAGCCTTATTCCGGTAACCGATTGGATTTTCCATCCCAATGGTTTCATTGACTGGCACATCAATATGCATTTTTTTAAACAATTGCTCGATTTGATTTTGTTTAAATCGTAACTGAGCTGCATATGTCAAATTTGCTAATGGGGCGATTCCCGTTGTTAGCGTTGCTTGATCAACATTATGGTTACGATCATCTGATTCTTTTAAACGTTTGATGACACGTCCAAATGCGAAATTTGTTTGAACCTTGGTAATCCCCACACGAACAACTTCGCCAGGAATAGCATCCACTACGAAAACTGGAAAATCTTCGAATTTGACGACGCCCATTCCTTGGTACGTTAGATCAACAACTTCTGCTTCAAATTCTTGATTTTTGATTACTGGGGCTTTAAATTTTGCCATATTAATTTTCTCTCCTCAAATGGTATTGTCGACAACTCATTTGCAACCTTTCTATCATACCATTGAACCTCACTTTGAGCGAATACATTTCACTAATCATTCACTTTTTTTGCATCAACCACGTTCGAATCTCCGATACAAAATATAGCGAACCTGAAACAACAATCATATCCTGAGCTAAATCCATCTCACTGATTATTGTTTGCACGCCAATGTGCCAATCATCAAAAGTCGTTACTTTTAACTCTGGAAAATCAATTTGAATTTGATGTGGATCGATTGATTCTCGTTGATTTGGTGCCTGAAAACCAACAACACTTAATTTCACACCAGAAATTTGCGCTAACTCGTGCAACATCAACGGATAATTTTTATCAGCTAATACCCCGACCATCAAATAAATCGTTCGATTGCTAAAATGCGTTTGTAAAGTTGACGAAAGTGCTGCGATCCCCGCTGGGTTATGTGCACCATCTAAAACGATTAATGGCTGCACACTAACTTTCTCAAATCTAGCTGGCCATTGAACCGTTGTCAACGCTTCTCGCATGTTCGCGACATTGATTGATCGCCCTAATGCTTGCATCACGACCCAAACAGTCTCAATTGCAACTGCTGCATTATCCTGTTGATAATCGCCCATTAAATCAAGAAAAATATCGGCTATCTCACCATACCGATCTGAGAAATCAAAACTTTGTCCCCAAGGACGTTGAATTTGACCATTTGAACTGCTGAAATCTTGACCTAACACGAATAGTTCGCCCGCCGCTTGCTGAATCACAGCTTGAGCTGCTTCTGGTAATTTTCCAATAATCGTAGGTCGATTTTTGTGAATAATACCGGCCTTTTGCTCAGCAATTTCAGGCATTGTTTGCCCAAGAATTTTTTGATGATCTAAGCCAATCGTTGTAATCACTGAAACCAGTTTATCCTTAATGATATTCGTCGTGTCCCAAGTGCCACCAATGCCGACTTCTAAAACAACGACATCCACATCCTGTTCAGAAAAATACACAAACATAGCTGCCGTCAACGTTTCAAACTCAGTTGGGCCACCATCAGTAAAGGTGGCATCCATTTGTTGCAAAATCGGTTCAATGCGTTGCATAATCCGCGTTAGTGTTGCGTCTGGAATTGGCTCGCCATTGATTTGAATTCGCTCATTAAATCGCATGATAAATGGTGACGTAAATAGGCCAACATTTAACCCATGTGCCTGTAGCATTGATGCTGTCATTTTGGCAACCGAACCTTTACCATTGGTACCGGTAATATGAATGTATTTTAGCCCTTTTTGTGGGTTACCCAGTTGTGCGAGCAGGGCTGCAATCCGCGCAAATGTATTTGTTTTTTGCCATTTATGCCGGCCATGAATTAATGCAATTGCCGCTGGATAATCATCAATCATTATTCGCTACCTTCATTCAAATGTTTTTCTTATCATATCAAAATTGATAACATTCGTTAAGTACTACCAAATGAATTAAAGATACTGCATTTCCAGTTTTTCATCGATGCCTATTCAATTATCAGCAGTTAAAAAACGCTATCAAGCACTAATATTGACATACTCGTTGGTCTCACAAAAAACATCAACTTAATCTGCTGCAAAAAGAACATCTTTCAGTTTCTTATTGGATTGATAAATCTCAATCAGAATTATGTTATTGAATACCAGTGACTTTAAAAAACAATTCATCGCATTTATATTTGAGAAAGCCATGACAATGACATTTTCGTGAATATAGTAATCATTTTCTGCGCTTTCGTCTAAATATGCAGCCATTTTCTCAATCGATTGAGGTACTAATACATATTCAACCGTAGCATCATGACGTGAATAACTTAAAATCTCTTTGACCGTACCCGCTTGTTCTATCACACCTTGATTAATGAAATAAATATAATCACTAGCTTCCTGTAGTTCCTCAATGTTATGCGAAGTCAACAAAATTGCTGCGCCTCGGGACTTAATTTCTTTTATTATTTTCATCATTATTACAGCGGATTCTACATCGACACCAGATGTCGGTTCATCAAAAATAAATGTGTCATAATCACCCAAACAAGCTTGAATAAAATTCACTTTCTATTTCATCCCAAATGAATACGATTTGATCTTGTTGTCCAATTCCTCAACAATACCTAATCTCTTCACCATACTTAAATAATCAAAAGTCCCTTTTCTTTTAATACGTGTCATATATTTCAAAAACTGCCGTCCCGTCATATCACGATATAGATTATCGACATCTGGCATAACGGATACATCTGCATTTAAAATACTACCCGCATCAATTTCAAAATAATGACAAACACAGCCAATTAATGTTGATTTACCAGCACCATTTTTCCCAATTAATGCGGTAATCCTCCCATTATCAACCTTAAGATTGATACCATTTAAAATTTGATTTCCATGAAAACTTTTATCTAATCCTTTGACCTCTATCATTACTAAACTTCCTTTTTCGTCAATACAAACCATCCCAGTAACCCGAATATTATACTCAAAGTCACTAAAATTAATCCGCCGTTAGGATTATCTATATATTGGTATGGCATCAAATAATCTAGGAAATGAAAAAAACTATGTCCATCAATTCTATCAGCAATGTATACAATTAATGACCCAATACCAATTAGCACACCAATAAAATTTGCAGTTTTAACCTTTGAAAATGAACTCGACACAAACATCACGACACTAGAACAATATGCAAAAAAGCAGGCTGTTTTGCCAAACAATCCCCAAGGAATGAGAAACTGCATTTTTAAAAAAGAAACAATAACAATTGACGTGATGATAAGAAAGATAAAATAACTAAATATTGCTAGCCACCGTGCAATATAAATCAACTTTCGGTCGAAATATGGTAGTATCAATCGAATCGTACCAGATTCAATTTCAGACGCTACAATGCCTGAAAAAATCATCATCGAAAATATAAAACCAAATAACGCAAATAATGAAAATAAGCTCGTATAGATTGAAGAATCACCATTTGGTAAAGCATCTTTTACATTCGCCCCAAACTCACCAATAAAGACCGACAAACTGACAATAAAAGCGACTACAATGATGCTCTTAAATGTCAACAACTCTCTTCTAATCTCACACCATATAAGTACTGGCATAGTTCACCTCTTTCGTGTAATCACCCTAAAGTGTCTTAAATGGTCTAAATAGATAGCCACCTCAGTCAAAATAAAAGGGCCAATTTCAACTTGTCTAATCCATTCGATTTGTTTTCGTTTAACAATATACGCAGAATGTACAAACATACCGAAATGATATTTTATATAGTCACCATCAATTTCGAGTTCCCTCTGAAAATAACTCAAAAGAATAACTAAAATCAAAAGTAGACAAATAACAAGCAAATTGATCAGACTGCGCTTTATATCAAAAAATGTAATGAGGCTAACCACGCCTAGGAGTATTAGTAGACCTCCTACGATTTTCAAGGCTCTTTTATTTTTATCCCCCAAATCAGGACAAGGCCATCCACCCAGAATCTGGCTTAATAACTGTGCAACACCTTCATCTGATGTATATGGCAACACCTCATTGATTTTTGTTTTTGCATCTCCCAGGTTATGTTTTGAAAGCACCTCGACTGACGATAAGTTCAAAATATGTTCGCTAACAGTTTTACTAATATGTAATCCTAAGACATCTTTTTTATTCAAATGTCCTTGGTTGGTAGCAAGGACACCATTTGCAATGTCAATCATTTCATCATTGAATTTTAATTTGAAATTCCGATAATCTAGATATTGCTTCAACAAAGCTGAGCTCACAAACAAGATCACCAATCCAAGCTCTCCAATCAACTTATTCAATTCAGACTTATGTAAGAAAAAAGATGGTAATTTCTGTATCCCAACGACATTTAACAAGGCCTGGATACGATCAACCAAAACAAAGAAAAATAAGTATTTTGGTGATAATAATGCCGCTTTAACCAAATTTTTCAATTTTAGAGGCTTGATTTCCTGAAATTCTGATGCATTGTCTTGCTTTGACTGTATAGAACATGCATCTTTTTCAATAAACGCCGTCAAAGTATTAACCTGGCTTTGAGATATCATTGGTAACATCAGCTGACTATTCTCCCCCAAACCAGCCGTCTGAATCGACGCTTGCCAAAGGCCAAAGGGTTTAAAATACCACAATTGTCGACAGTTCAAGCCAATAATGTTTTTTACATTCATTTCCAAATGGTTTTTGTCAAAAATACCTTTTTTGACAATTATTTTTTTATTTTCAAGCTGGTAATTAAAAAAAAGCCGTAATTTATTAATTCATACAATTTATACAGGATAAATAACATACAAGATATATGTAAAACATTTTTTAATGTCCCCATTGGTAACTCGCGTATAAATTGGGTATTCAGTAAGTATATTGTCAAGATTTCAACAAATTTTTGAATAACGATTAATTTACTATTTTTTTGCATATACTAACCCCAGCTGTTCGATCAACATTGAATCAGATTTAACCACTGGCGTCGCATATGTTAACCCCGTTGTCCTAATTTGAATCATCGTCAACCCAAACCATTTTTGAACCATACTTTGCTTATAATTTAATGCAAATATTTTATCCCGATAAATGACTAATTCTTTATGTATCCAAATACCTTGTTGAATGCCAATCTGAGAGTCAGTAACTCTCATCCGATAAGCACGTCTCATTAATAATCGTTTTACACCGTTGCCAACATCTAAACAGAAAATGCCAAATATACCAAAGTGGAGTACGGCAATTGATTTAAAAAAATATGCCACACAACTAATGATAATTAAGCCAGAAAACATTGAAAATATGCATCGGGTCAATTCATAGTAAACGACTTGTTTATTAACTGATAATTGTATCAACTTAACCCTCCCGTATTCTCATTTGCATTCTCAATTAAAAATTTTTCAATTGAAAGGCCGTATAAATTGCACAATTCATACAATGTGTGAACATCTGGAAGCGAGTGGTTATTTTCCCATTTAGAGAGACTTTGTCGTGATAGATTTAGTCGTTCAGCCACCTGTTCTTGCTTAAAATTTTTCATAATTCGTGCGCACTTTAATTGATTACCCAGCATATAAAACATCTCCTAAAAATTTAATATTTGTTCATTATCCCCCCCCCCCGCAATGAAGAAATTATGCCTATTCTGTGCATTTTTGTATTAGGCCTAATCAAATCAATGTCTCAGTTCAATGACATTTGTCAGTGTTTTAGTGCACACAAAACGACTACTACTAGTTACACTAATAAAGTAATCATGATTAACAAAAAAACGAGGTAATTTTATATGGCTGTAATATTAGACGCACTAGCTGCTGCTGGGTCAACGGTATTAAACTGGGGGAAAAACAATATTGGTACCATCATCAAATGGTTAAATGCTGGCCAAGCTATTGATTGGATTATCAACAAAATCAAGCAAATTCTACATATTAAATAATCAGACTATCCAGTTTTTCATCGATATTTGTCTATTCTTATCAATACACCACTAGAACATCAAAAAATGACTGCAACAAATTAATGTCGCAGTCATTTTTATTATTAAAACTGATCAATCTGTCACATAAATTAAGCGTCTACTTCGCAGCGTTTAATTCAGTGAGTCGTGTTTGAGTTGCAGCTAATTTTGTCTGCCAATCAGCCAACTTCTCACGCTCGGCGGCAACAACCGACTCTGGTGCAGATTGAACAAATTTTTCATTTCCTAGTTTACCCTCAGCCCGCTTAACTTCACCTTGGAATTTTTTAACTTCACCTTGTAAGCGATTAATTTCATCCTCGAGATTAATTAATTCAGCAAGCGGCACAAAAATTTCAGCTCCAGAAATAACCTGTGTCATGGCTAAGCGTGGTACGGATACCTCTGGTGCAATTGTTAATTGCTTAGGCTTAACAAACCGATTGATGTAATCAACGTTGCTTTCAAAAATACGTGTTAAGTTTTGATCGCTTGTCTGAATCAAGACATCAATCTCAGTTGACATCGGTGCATTCGCTTCAGTACGTATCGTTCGAACTGCAGTAATCAAGTCCACAAGGCTCTGGAAATCAGACTCTGCCGTCGAGTCATCCAATTCAGCTTGAACCGTTGGATAGGCTGCGCTAGTTAGAGAATCACCTTCATGTGGCATTTCAAGCCAGATTGCTTCTGTTACGAATGGCATAATTGGATGCAATAGACGTAATGTTTGGTCTAATACATAAGCCAAAACAGCTTGAACACGGCGCTTTGCTTGTTCATCAGAGCCATTTAGCGTTTCCTTGGTCATTTCAATATACCAATCAGCAAAATCATTCCAGATAAAGTTGTACAACGCACGGCCTGCCTCACCAAACTCGAACTTATCGAAATTCTTCGTAACCGATGCAACCGTTGAATTCAAACGAGTCAAAATCCACTTATCAGCTAACGCCATCTCTTCACGTGCTGGCAAAATAGCTTCGGTTGTTTCATCTAAGTTCATGATGACATAGCGTGACGCGTTCCAGATTTTATTAATGAAATTCCACGCAGCATCCATTTTTGTGTATGAGAAACGTACGTCCAATCCAGGCGTTGACCCAGTAGCCAAGAACCAACGTAACGCATCAGCGCCATACTTCTCAATCACATCCATTGGATCAATCCCATTCCCCAATGATTTCGACATCTTACGTCCTTCTTCATCACGAATCAAACCGTGAATCAACACATTTTGGAATGGTCGACGTCCAGTAAATTCTTTTGATTGGAACATCATCCGAGCCACCCAGAAGAAGATAATATCATAGCCAGTCACTAACGTGTTTGTTGGGAAGTAGCGTTTAAAATCAGGGGCATCCGTGTCAGGCCAGCCCATCGTTGAAAATGGCCAAAGTGCTGATGAGAACCATGTGTCTAACACATCAGTTTCTTGTTCCCAATTTTCAATATCAGTTGGCGCGTTCTCACCAACATACAATTCGCCCGTTTGTTTGTGATACCACGCTGGAATCTGATGTCCCCACCATAATTGTCGTGAAATCACCCAATCATGAATGTTTTCCATCCATGATGTAAATGTATTTTCAAAACGTGGTGGATAGAAATCAACCCGATCATCAGATTGTTGCATAGCCAACGCTTGTTCAGCTAAAGGTTTCATCTTAACAAACCATTGCGTTGATAAGCGTGCTTCGACTGGCACACCAGTCCGTTCTGAATGACCAACTGAGTGCGTATAAGGCACTACCTTAAGCATCCAACCATCTGTCTGTAAGTCAGTCGCGATTGTCTTTCGGGCCTCATCACGGTCCATCCCCACATACCGGCCAGCACGTTCATTCATCGTACCGTCTTCATTCATCGTATTAATTCGTTCTAACTGGTGGCGATTGCCGACTTCAAAATCATTTGGATCATGAGCAGGCGTAATTTTAACCATACCTGTTCCAAAATCCATTTCAACATAGTCATCAGCGATAACTGGAATTTCACGATCAACTAATGGTACCCTCACTGTTTTCCCAATAATAGATTGATAACGTTCATCTTTAGGATTAACTGCTACCGCTACATCACCAAACATTGTTTCAGGACGGGTCGTTGCAATTTCAATATAATCTTTACCATCTAACGTTGTTTCGTCAGTAAATGGATACTTCACATGATAGAAAGCACCTTGTACATCTTTGTATACCACTTCAATATCTGACAAAGCCGTTCGTGCCTTAGGATCCCAATTAATAATATACTCACCACGATAAATTAATTGTTTATTGTAAAGAGTCACAAAGACCTTTTTGACAGCATCAGACAGTCCCTCATCCAACGTGAATCGTTCCCGATCATAATCTAAAGAAAGGCCTAACTTACCCCACTGAGCTTTAATTGTTGCAGCATATTCGTTTTTCCAATCCCAAACCTGATCCACAAACTTTTCACGCCCTAAGTCATAACGCGAAATACCTTGTTCAGCTAAACGTTGCTCCACTTTTGCTTGCGTGGCAATCCCCGCATGGTCCATTCCTGGCACCCATACAGTATCAAACCCTTGCATCCGTTTTTGACGAATAATCATATCTTGCAACGTTGTATCCCAGGCATGTCCCAAGTGCAACTTACCTGTCACATTAGGCGGTGGAATCACAATCGCATATGGCCGAGCCTTATCATCGCCAGAAGGCGTAAAACGTTTTTCGTTCACCCACTTATCATACCGACCAGCTTCAACTGCCTCAGCGTTATATTTTCCAGGCATATCAATTTCACGCATTATCATTCCTCATTTCTTATTTTATCGTTAGCAATTAAAAAGCCCCAATGAAGACCTATTGTCTTCATCAGGGCGTCATCAACGCGGTACCACCTGATTTGGGAATCATTTAATCCCATCTCATCCTCCTTAACGCGGAATACGTAATAAACTACTGAAATTCATCTATTAAGCGCCTTAACTACATTCGATTGGAATTTTGATGTGTTTCCACCAACCACACACTCGCTAAACAAAAAATCCAATTTACTCCTCTAAGGCTTAACCATGTTGTTATTATACGTGTATGTCGCAATGTGCACAAGTTTTTTTATTTGCCACAAGCTACAACATCAATCTATGATTGCGATTTGATAAATCACCAATTTATTTTTTATTTCTTGCACTTACTTGCCACGATACTATCTTCATTTAAGCCATGGCACACTAAAACCGATAAATTTTCTATTTGCTTCAATCACACCGACTCAAATGCAATTAAGTCTGCCCAATGGTCAATACAACGCAGCATCCTATGCAGCGAACAATGTAATATACACGCTGGCATACATTAATAGTGTAGCTGCCAAAACAAAGAAGTGCCAAATCAAATGACTTGCTGGGTGTTTTTTCATATAGACTAAGGCACCAACTGAATAGGTTACCCCACCAACCACTAATAGCCAAAATGCTGAGTGCGGGATTGCTTGCCATAAAGTTGGAAAGACAAACGCCATCATCCAACCCATAATTAAATAAATGGTTGTCGACAGCCATTTGAAACGTCCGACCAAAAATACATCATAAACAATACCACCAATTGTCAGTAACGCTAAAATTGTCCAGATAAGATAACCTGTCGTATTATGCATGGCAATCCAAACAAATGGCGTATACGTACCAAGAATGACCAGGTAGATGCCCGAATGATCGAAAATTTGAAACAGTCTTGCGGCCTTTGTGAAAATCAAGGCATGAAACAATGTTGATGCCAATAAGAACGTTGTCAATCCGATGATGTAAATGACAATGGCTGACCGTTCAAAACTATTCATATGATGAATGCTGCCCTGTACTAACAAGACAACCGATGCAATAACAGCCCAAATAAACCCAAGACCATGCGTCACACTATTAAGTACTTCATATGTAATCAGTGCACGCCGACTAACCTGAACATTTTCAAACATGGCAATTCCTCCGATTCACTTTGCGCTAATTATAACCGGATTCAAATAGAATTGCCATTATTTCACACATTGTTCATCTTTTGGTTGTCATCATTATGTGTGTGTATCAAATAATCAGCCCATCATTTACCATTTACGTGGTCCCTGCAAATGATTTTAGGCCTTTATTTATTTTCTTTCCGCAGCAGAGACTATTTTTCCTAGTTTACACCAACTTTTAGTGGTTTGATTTTAGTTCAAATTGGTAGCATTGCACACGATACCAGATTTATTCTCATATCAGAATTTCACTAAGTTTGTTACAATTATTAGGAAAGTATTTCTAGGAGGACCATATGTTTCGGACTTATAAAAGATTTTTTATTACTGCCATCGCAACAATCGGTGTCATTCTGATTTTAATCGGTGCTAATTTTGTGATTGACCACCATACATCAAATCGGACACAAAATGCCCAGCACCAACAAAATAAACGTGCTCAAAGTACCACTTCTCGCACATCCAGTGCTAAAGATTCATCTGCTGCAGAGGTGTCTGCTGCCAACGATAATCCAAATTCTGTTGCTGCCTCAACGGATAAAAAGGTCGTTCAAAAAAGTAACTATTCAGCACAAGTTCAAAAAATGTTGACCAATAATAAATTAGATATTAAGGTTCAAACGATTTTATTAAAAGATCAAACAGTCACAATTATCTTTCAAGATGACACAAAACAAAAAGACCTAAGTAATTACTTAGACACTTATGCTAAAGCTGGTACTTTAGCCCTTCAAGCAGCACTTCATAACAATACAGAAGATGTCAAGACGGTTCGAATTGCACGCCAAGTTGCACTTCAAAATGGCTCACAATTTGCAATTGCCTCATTGTGGCAAGATGACCAATTGAAAAGCGCTGCTGATTTAGATGCATCAAAAATTTCCGCCTCAGAATTTTCAATGAAAGCAACTCGTTATTCATTGGGTGGCGCTATCTGGTCTTCATTTAACCAAGAACAAAAAAACGCTTATAAGAACCATATTTCCGGTGGTAATGGTGACGACAACCAAGACTTTAACACTTGGCTCAGCAGCTCAATTGTTAAAAAAGACAAATAGTATCATTCCACATAAAAAGACCGCCAGATTAATATCTAGCGGTCTTTTTACGAACTAATTTTATCCCCTAACGAAAAGCCAATGGAAGAATCGCATAATTCCTCGCCGTGGTTTACGTGCGGCGCGTGATTTAACTTCTGATTCAACTTTTTGATTTGACTCAGTGTCTGCTGCCACTGTTTCAACTTTTTCTTTAGTTGGTTGTAACACCTCAACGATAACCGTGTCTTTACTCAATACATCAGTCGCAGCCGTTACAATCTCAGTTTCTTTATTAGCGGCGGCTGCCTTTTCATTGATCGCCGTTGGCGTTGGCTGAAGCGTCTCCACAATTGATGTCACAAAAGCCTCAGAGGCCGCAGCTTTGGCCATTAAAGCTTGATCATGTGCTTCCTCTGCGGCCCGACGTTGTTCTGCTTCTGCTGCATAACTTGTGATCATGTCATCCGTTAAAATTGGGATGGTCATTGTTTTCGTCGTCACACCCAGCTCAACAGGAACATCAATTTGTTCCCCTGTCTGTGGATTTAATGCAACAACCTTAATATCTTCTGGTCGTAACGCAATTGGCATTTGTAATTCGAATTCAAAATTTTCATCGACAACAACTTCAATCGGATGCACATTTTCGGGCGTATGCACCTCAATAAATAACCCAGGTTGATTGACTGAACCAGTCAGTTTACGCATAATACCTTGTGTTGACAAGACAGCGGTAACAATCGCCTTTGGTGCGACCACATGTAATGTCATCTCTGAACGACTATCCAAGTCATCACGCAAAACCGCGATGACACGAATATCACCAAACGCCTTCTTGCGTTCCAATTGCGCAATAAAAGAACCATTTGCATCAACCTTTGGTTGAATCGTCGAATCATCATTCAAGTTAATCGTCACAATCGCATCTGGATTGCCAACTGAACCAATAATGGTCACGCCATTACGTTTATTTAATGCTGTTGCTGTTAAAGGTAATTCCATAATACATCCTCTTTTGTGCGCTAAAGCGCCTTTATACCGTATTTATATATTACTATCATAAGATAATTTGCACAATTTTGCACAAAAAAAAAAGTAAGACGACAAGTCTTACCTTTCCTCTTACTTTCTTTATGCAAACTTAATTACTTTGCTCGAACAATCAACGTATCCACCTTAGCTGAACGCGTCACATATTCAGTGACTGAACCGATCAATAACCGTTCAATGGCATTCAACCCAGTAGCACCCATCATAATCAAATCAATATTAAGTTTTTCAACTGCTTGATGCCCAATAATATCTTTTGGAGATCCATATTCAATGGTGTATTCAACATTCTCTACACCCGCATCTTTTGCCTGTTTCAAATATGCATCTAACGTCTTTTTCGCAGTTTCTGCAACTTGTTCCACCATTGACGTTTTAAAATCAGCGACATTTTGAAACGCACGTGTATCGATAACATGCAAAATATGCAAGAATCCATTGTTACGTTTCGCCACAGCAATGGCCTTTCCCAAAGCAGCTTCAGCTTCCTTTGAACCATCAACAGGTACCATAATGTTTTTGTAATTCAATTCAGTTGCCATAACTTAACCCTCCATGTTTGATACAAATTTGTTTATATGTCTATTATACCGCATTTGAAAACCTTTTCATGAAAGATATTTGAATTATTTTTATTTAAAAATTTTTTGACTGATAATCATTGCCAAAATAGTGGTTGTTAAGGTTGCTGAAACCAAAAAGCCGGTTACTGGCCACGGGGCATCACCAAAGACAATAATTGACCAAAAAATCCCAAGTCCCATGAGAATAAACCAAACGCCAAAAACAATTGCGGTGCCTTTAATTTGTTTTTCACTCAAGCCCATCAAGTCCCGTCGTTTAACAATCAAACCTATACCTAGCCCTAAAATTAAAATAGCAAAGACAATTTCAACTGCGATAATCATTCATCTCACCCCTTTTCACTGCTTTTCATTTTTTGTCCACGTTTTGTGTACCAACGCTGATAATCATCACTATCTTTCAAAAATAAAACCTGCCCAGATAGACCAGGCAGGCTTGCGAACACTCATATAACGCCGTTGGCAGATTCGTCATAGTTGGCTCCTAAATATAAGAAAGTGGGTACTAAGACAGCGATTGCAGCTACCAAATGTAAAGGCATGCTCCGCCGGCTTTCCGCTATTCCCTTTTAAGAAAGTTGTAAAGCAACATCATGATAAAATGAATCACGCGTACGTTTGAGGAATTCGCTCTAACCAAATTATACAACACAAAATCATTTTTGTAAGTTAAATTTCAAACAATAATGCCTTGCACAGTCTCATTACCACAAACGCCATCGGTTTGGATAAAAAATATAATTAAGCCACGTATATTTTTCGGTTTGACGCGCAATCCACACTGAAAAACACCATGTGAAAACTAGTGTCAACCCAAGAACTAACCAAAAATTATTAACCCCAAACTTAAGCAATATCGTTCGAATAATCGATGCGCTAGGCGCATGAACAAGATAAATAATCATTGACCAAACGCCATACTTTGAAAAATTTGAATACATGTAATTTGAATGATGCTTGGCAAATAAATGGAAACCAACAATGATGCTCAATAATTTCGATCCAAAATCAAACCCATGAAACATATTCGTATTATACCAAGTAGCAACTAGTAACACCTGTGCAATCAACCATATCATCAACCCCAATAAAGCCCAACGAAAAATAGTATGGCTTGTATACAAATCCGGATACTGATAGCACAACCGTCCAATATAGAAAGGCAGTGTCCACATCAAGACGAGTTGGATAACAAGTGGCATCGCAATTGTCATACTTAAGCATAAACCAATCAAATACAAACTTATTTGCCAACCTGCACGGACTTTTAACATATCCAGTAAACTAACAAGCACAAAAATATAAAATAAAACGAGTAAGAACCAAAGGTACCCAATCGGTTGCCAAAAAATTCCCAATAAACTTTGCCAAGCATACAATGTGTGTACACGCCCCTGATTGATATGTTGAAGACCTACAAAAATAATTGAAAAAATAATATATGGAACTAGTAGCCCTATTGCTTTATTCTTGATACGTCTTCGCCAATCTCCCCAGTTGGCGGCTTGATGATACAAATACCCCGACAGTGCGAAAAAAATTGGCATCACAAACGTAAAAACGATGCCCATGATTGTGGTTAAGAAACCATAATATTCTGGATACAACTGCGTCTTATAAATTCCTTCAATCACATGAACGAAAAAAACAAAAAATATTGTGACCCCTTTAGCGTAGTCAATCCATTGTATTCTTGCCATTTTATTCCCTCGTTCAATTCAATCCATCACGTTGTGCATGCTGAAGTTTCTCATACTGTGCCTTATAAGTTTGTTCAATTTTAGAATTTCCTTTTGGTTGCCAGTATGCTGTACCAACCAACTTATCAGGCAAATACTGTTGAGCAATCCAGTCACCCTGGTAATCATGTGGATATAGATACCCCACACCATGGCCTAATTTTTCCGCACCAGAATAATGTGCATCTTTCAATTGAGCCGGTATATCACCATTGCCACCTTTTCGGACATCCGCTAACGCTGCATCAATCGCCAAATATGCAGAATTAGATTTCGGCGATAATGCCAATTCTATGACTGCATTAGCAATTGGAATTCTTGCTTCAGGAAAGCCTAACTGTTCAGCGGTTTGAATAGCTGAAATAGCTCGTTCGACGGCAGCTGGATTCGCAAGACCAATATCTTCATAAGCAATGACTCGTAAGCGCCGTGCAATAATCTGTAAGTCACCCGCTTCAATCAAACGAGCCACATAATGAAGTGCGGCATCCGCGTCACTGCCTCGAATTGATTTTTGCAATGCCGAGATAACGTCATAATGTGCATCACCATCTTTATCCGCAGTTAATGCTCGACGCTGAATACTCTCTTCAACAATCGCCAAATCAATATGAATGACTTGGTCACTATCTGCTGGGGTTGATTTAACAGCCAATTCTAACCCATTTAAAGCTGCTCTTAAATCGCCATTAGTGGCATAAACTAATTGTTGACGTGCATTATCATCCAATTCAACCTGATACAGCCCCAAGCCACGTTCTGAATCAGCCAGCGCACGGTCGATTGCCGTGAGCATATCTTCTTCTTGTAACGGTTGGACTTCAAAAATTTGTGTTCTTGAACGAATTGCAGGATTGATCGATAGATATGGGTTTTCCGTTGTCGCCCCGATTAGTACAATTTGTCCACTCTCTAAATGCGGCAATAAAAAGTCTTGTTTAACTTTGTCAAGCCGATGAATTTCATCTAACAATAGAACAACCGTGCCAGACATCTTAGCCTCTTCCGCAACAATTTGTAAATCTTTTTTACTGTCTGTCGCAGCATTTAACATCCGAAACGCATATTGCGTTGATCCAGCAATAGCACTAGCAATACTTGTCTTACCAGTACCAGGGGCCCATATAGAATCATTGAAGACAACATTTTGGCTTTGACCATCCGATTGATAATCTTACCTTCACCAACTAAATGTTGTTGTCCAACAATTTCTTCAATCGAGCGTGGTCGCATACGATATGCTAATGGTTGTTGTGCCATCTCTACCCACCTTTCAATATTTTCTTCTAAAACCTGCCATTGTTTCATAGGCATAGTATGACAAAAGGCTCAGACAAATTGCCTCAGCCTTTAATTTTTTAAAATTTACCACCCAATAGGGTAACTACACCACTGACAAAAACAAATGCAACATATGTTCCAAATAACCAATGCAATGCATTAAATAATTTCGGAAATGAACGAAGCATCGTATGACCTGTTAAATACACGCCAGTTGGTACACCAAAAACCAATATCAGGGCAAACCCAATCATTGCAACTGAGTTAGTTTGCACCATACTTTCAATAAACCTTGTCATTATAACTTAGCCTCCAATGTGACATCTGGGTATTTATCTGCAAACCAACGCTCTGCAAACATGTTTTCAAACAAGAAGACAGGCTGGTCAGCCCGATCTCGAACCAACAGATTTCGTGACGAAGCCATTCTAGGATCTAATTGGTCAGATGAAATCCAGCGGGCAATTTTTGGCCCCATTGGCTCCAAAACAACTTCACTATTATATTCATTTTCCATTCTAAATTGGAACACTTCAAATTGTAGCTGACCAACAGCTCCAAGAATATAATCACCCGAATCCCAAGCCGTATACATTTGAATAGTTCCCTCTTGAACAAGCTGTGTGACACCCTTATGGAATGACTTTTGCTTCAACACATTCTTAGCGCGCACATGCATAAATAATTCAGGTGTAAATGTCGGTAATTCTTCGAATGTGATAGCCGGTTTACCAGCATAAATCGTATCACCAATTTGGAAATTACCGGTATCATAAACTCCAATAATATCACCGGGGACGGCATTTTCGACATTTTCTCGTGAATCAGCCATAAATTGTGTGACATTTGATAACCGTAATTTCTTACCTGTTCGTTGCAATGTCACATCCATACCACGTTCAAACTCCCCCGATACAATGCGAACAAAAGCAATACGGTCACGGTGATTGGGATTCATATTGGCCTGGATTTTGAAGACAAAGCCAGAAAACTCTGGATTTGTCGGCTCAACAATCTGATGATCAACAGTCTGTTTTGACGAAGGTGCTGGCGCAAATTTGAGATAAGTTCGAAGAAATGTTTCTAGTCCAAACCCAGCTAAGGCCGAACCAAAGAACACAGGGGTTAATTCACCCTTCAAGACTGCTTCTTCATTAAAGGCATTTCCTGCATCTTGTAATAGTTCTACTTCTTCTTGCGACTCTTGCCAAGCAGGTGTTTGCTGCAAAGCATTAGCTTGAGCTAAATCAGTTCCTTCAGCATTTAGCGGCAAGAAACGTTCAGACTCATTTGCTGGTCGATAAACTTCAACCTGATGATGATATAAGTCAAACAAGCCAGCTAAAATCTGTCCTGAACCAATTGGCCAATTCATCGGGTACGCATTAATCCCCAATGTTGTCTCTAACTCATCAACTAAATCCATCGGTGGACGCCCATCGCGATCTAACTTATTGAAAAAGGTAAAAATAGGAATGTGGCGTTCTTTTACAATCTCAAATAGTTTTTTTGTTTGTGGTTCAATTCCTTTTGCTGAATCAACGACCATGATAACGGAATCAACTGCCATCAAAGTCCGATACGTGTCTTCAGAGAAGTCCTCATGGCCTGGTGTATCTAGAATATTAATTCGTTTTCCATCAAAATCAAATTGTAAAACAGATGAGGTAACCGAAATACCACGTTTCTGTTCGATTGCCATCCAGTCTGATTTTGCAAAATTCCCCTGTCGACCTTTGACGGTTCCTGCTGACCGAACAACACCACCAAGGAGCAACATTTGTTCAGTAATTGTTGTTTTCCCCGCATCAGGATGCGAAATGATGGCAAATGTTCGCCGTGTCATAATTTCTTCTTTTAAATTTGCCATAATGTTGCTTTCTTTTTGTATGTTTATAAATTCTTAAATATCTTTAAGTTAAGTTTACCAAATATCTCATTTATTTATATCACATCTATGTAACAAATTAAAGGCGATTAACCGGATAATGTCGCTTTTAATCTCAGTTAACGCATCGCCTGAAAGACTAAAAATCAAATTCAGTAAAAGTGACAGTGTGTTACCTAAAATGTTAGGCATTTCATCACTGATATGCTTTTTCAAGCATTTTATTTAGTTTTAACGAAGTAAATTGACAATCAGAAATCGTTTTTCATATTAAAATATTAATGCATTAAAAAAGGTAATCCCATTGGATTACCTTTTTTTACCATTAGTTAGTCAATCTGATTAATGCGACGTTCCTGCCCATCCACCATTACTATAGGCCGTCTCAAGTGATGTTTGATTCAATAGACTCATCGCCATCACTCTTTTGATTGTTTCATCATCATATTGATCAACATTATTAAATGACGCCTTCAGTTCACTTCGTGCTGCCGCAACATCACTGGCCGAAAATTGATAAGCATTTGCTAAATCACCATGATTAATCGCTTCACTCGAAGAACTAGCCTCACTCCAATGCGATGATGACTGTGTATCGCTCGACACACTGGCCTTCGAACTATCTTTTATTTTATCATTGGCCGTTGCACCTGCTTCTGTTGATGATGCTTTTTTGACCTGCGTAGCTTTTTTGTGCAGCGCTTCCAACTTAGGCAATACTTTTTTGATTTGACGATTAATGCGTTTTAATCCGTCATCAACACGCAATGCGGCTTGATATTGTGACACTGCACTTTGATAATCTTTCTTCTGACTAGCCTTATCTCCTGCTATCAATAAATTAAGTTGTTGTAACGCTGTTCTTGACTCTGCAGAAGGCGCTTTTTTCTGTACATTAGTATATTTGCGCTTCGCGGCTGACCATTGTTGACCGTCAATCGCTTGATGAGCCGATTTCAAATCACTTGAAATCTGTTGTCGATTCATAATCGTCAGGCCACCGAATACGAAGACACCAATCAACATCACAGCCAATACAATTTTAATCACCATTTTTTTCATGACATTACCTACTTCTAAAATTTAATAGAACCATTTCAACTCAGAATTTATTTATATCTATAGTTCGTTTTCAATCTTATCTAACCACTTTGGTAGCGTTGCCATCAAGTGTTGATAGGTATCGTCAAAACGTTGGGTATACCAAGGATCAGGAATTTCTGTCCCCATCCGATCCGGTAAAATATCATATGCTAAACTAATTTTGTCTTTTGCTAATTGATTTGGCGCTATCTGTCTTAAATGCCGTAGATTATGCTGATCCATCGTAATAATATAGTCAGCCCATTCAAAATCACTTGGTGTAATCTGGCGTGCTCTAATCCAATCAAATGGAATGTCATGTTGACGTAATATTTCTTGCGTGCCCAAATGTGGCCGTTTACCAGTTTCTTCATTTGACGTGCCGGCAGAATCGACCTCAATTTGATCAGCCAATTGACGCTGACTAATCATTTGGACAAAGATGGCTTCCGCCATTGTTGAACGTGCTATATTTCCCAAGCACACAAATAAAACATGTTTCATTGATCTTTTCCTTTATTTTCAGTAGGCTTCATCACACCCTCAATTGCACATATTATAAGCTATCTCAAACAAAAAGACCACCGTATACAAACAGCAGTCTCTTTGTTTTAAGAAGTAGGTGTGTTATGAATAAATGTCAAATGGTTTACCATCCCTTTCAACAAAGATAATCATAACCGTTGACACTTAATCTAAAATTAAATTGAACCTAAACAGACCTTAACTTAATGTGTTGTCTCCAGTGCGATATATTGGGACAAGCGATTGACCGCCTCTTGCAAATCTTCGAGTGATGCCGCATATGATAGCCGAACATACCCTTCGCCCCCTGCACCAAACATCGAACCAGGTACAATCCCAAGTTTTACTTTTTCAGCGACGTCATAAATAAAAGCAACATCGTCTTGATTGAGAAAATCTGGAATTTTAACAAACATATAAAAAGCACCACCAGGCGCAACTGCTTCAAACCCTAGTTGTTGTAAACCACTTAACAATAAATCTCGCCGTTGTTGATAAATGTCACGCATTTTAGTTGCATCGTCTTGTCCATGCTTCAAAGCTTCTTCTGCTGCAGCCATCATTGGTCCAGGCGCAGTGGTAACTAGGAATTGGTGCATTTTACCAATATGCTTCATTAATGCAGCCGGTCCAGTAACATAACCTAACCGATAACCAGTCATTGCATGCGATTTTGATAAACCAGAAATCAAAATTGTTTGCTGTGGCAAAATTTCAGCAATTGATTGATGCTCGCCTTCATAGACTAATTCAGCATAGATTTCATCTGAAATAACAAGCAAATCATTTTCAGCAATAACTGTCGCAATCGCTTGGATTTGTTGCGAATCATATGTTACTCCGGTTGGATTACTAGGATAATTAAACATCACACCTTTAACTTTTGGATGGGTTTGTAAGGCATATTTCAATTTTTCTGGCGTTAAGATAAAATCTGGCGCCGTATTAATACCAACTACTTCAACACCCATTGCCTGAGCAATGGCTTCATACATTGGAAAAGTCGGTGTAGGAATAATAATCTGATCACCCGGGTTAAATAAGCCGTGCATGGTTGCATAAATCGCCTCAGACGCCCCCACTGTCACTAAAACTTCAGTTTCAGGTTGATAAGATAATTGAAAGCGCCGCTTCAAATAAGCTGCGATTTCATTTCTAAGAGATAAATGTCCCCATGCAGGTGCATAATGTGAATCATCATCATCGATGGCCTTTTTAGCCGCTGACTTAATATGATCTGGCACTGCAAAATCTGGTTCTCCCAATGTCAATTTTAATATGCCAGGGATTGTTGAGAAATTGGCATCAATTTCTCGGATGGGTGATGGCAAAATAGTAGCTAATTGATCATTTTTCATCGTTGCAAGCGCTTCAATGACTTTTGGCATGTCAAAAATCCTCATTTCTAAATATTGGTTCAATTATAACAAACCATGAACTTTAATTGATATAAAAAGATTTAAAATCGTATAGACGTTATTTTTTGCGCTTCAAATAATACAAATGTTCGTTTTTTCATCACCTAAAGGCTAGCCATAGTTTAATCAAAGCTTGTGTGCCAGCGTCTCCCATTTTCAAATCGTTAACCAACTTAGTATATAACGCCTCCGCTAAATCGGTCGCAGGTAAAACAAGCTCTAATTTTTGTGCTTCATCTAGGGCGATACGTAAATCTTTAAGTAAATGCTTCGCATAAAAACCAGGTTCAAAATCATTTGCCAAAATACGAGGTCCATAATTATCAAGCGACCAATTTTGTGCGCCACCCGCACTTAGAGTTGTTAAGACACTGTTCAAATCCAAGCCAACCTGTTTTGCATAAACCAATGTTTCAGACATGCCTAACATCGTGGCGGCAATCATAATTTGATTAGCCATCTTCGTGTGTTGTCCAAATCCAGCTTCCCCGAATCGTTGAATCTTCTTTGCAATCGCAGAAAAAATGGGCAGAGACTGTTGATAGGCCTTCTCATCGCCACCAATCATCACAGTTAATGCCCCATTTTTCGCGCCAACATCCCCGCCTGAGACAGGTGCATCCAATACAGTAATTTCATGTCTTAAGCCATCCCGAGCCAATTTTTTCGCTAAGGTTGGTGTCGAGGTTGTCATATCAATCATAATTTGACCCGCGTGCCCATTAGCCAATAACCCATCGTCACCATAATAAATTTCTTCAACATCGTCAGGATAACCAACCATTGTCAAAACAACGTCTGTCTCAGCAGCTACTTGGGCTGGTGATTCAGCCCGGACTGCGCCATTGTCTAAAACGAGCTGGGCATGGGATTTTGTCCGATTAAAGACAATAATTTCCCCAAAAACAGGTAATAAATTATTGATAATCCCTGTTCCCATAACACCAGTGCCAATAAATCCAATTTTCATCATGCCCCCCATATAAATGCAATCTGTCTTACGTTTATTGTGCCATATTTAGTTCATCTTTGCCTAGAGGACAATCAAAATAAGCTGTTTTCAGGTACTGTCACCAAATTTTTGGCTACCAATTGTTCTGCAATTTGAACGGTATTCCAAGCGGCCCCTTTTAATAGATTATCTGACACCACCCACATATGAAAATGGCGTGCATTCTCCAAATCACGCCGAATGCGTCCTACGAATGTTTCCCGATGGCCTTCTGCTAATAATGGTTGCGGATAACGCTGATTTTTAGGCTCATCTATCACCCTTACCCCTTGTGCAGTTGACAAGGTCGTTCGAATTTTTTGAGGATCAGCCTGCGCGTCAACCACTTCAAAATAAATTGCTTCTCCATGTCCAATGACAACCGGTACTCTAACCGCTGTCCCAGTCACCTTAATTTCAGTACTAGTTGAATCACCACAAAGTATCTTTTTAGTTTCCCGTATCATTTTATATTCTTCATGTGTATAGTCATCTGATTCAAACACGTCAATTTGCGGCAACAGGTTAAATGCCAGTGGATAATGTTGCTGGTCATTTTTAACTGGTAAACGCTCGGCGTGCATTGTTTCGTGTTTTAAATATGCTGTCGTTTGTTGCAATAATTCATCAACCGCGGCTTGACCAGCACCCGAGGCTGCTTGATACGTTGAAACAATCACTTGCTTCAAACCGTATGCTTTTTGAATTGGCGCCAGTGCAACCGTCATCTGAATTGTTGAACAATTCGGATTGGCAATTAAGCCACGATGCGTAGCCAACACGCTCCCATTCACTTCTGGCACGACCAACGGCACTTGATCATTCATGCGCCAATATGATGAATTATCAATAACAACTGCTCCACGTTTTATCGCCTCGGGCACCATTTTTTTTGAGACTTCACCCCCCGCTGAAGCAAGAACGATGTCAACCTTTTCAAATGCCTCAGGTGTTGCTTCTTCAACAATATATTGCTTTGACTGGTAAGTGATTCTTTTACCAATTGATTTTTTAGATGCTAATAATTTAATACCTGCAATCGGAATTGTTGACTGCATTAATTGTTCCAATATTCGTGTGCCAACTGCCCCAGTCGCTCCCAAAATGGCAATTTGATAACGTTTTGTCTCCAATTTAAGCCCACCCTTTCTGAACGAAATATTACATTTTCAGTACAATTTATAGTCTGAAATGTTGATGATATCCTGCCATCACAGCACGTGTTCTAGTCCTAGTTGAATACCAGTTAATTGATTGACGCCTTGAATGGCTTTCAAAACACCAGGAACAAAGGATTCGCGCGAAAAGCTCGTTTGTTTAAGTTGCAAGGATTCACCAGAATTGCTAAAAATCACTGTTTCTTCGGCAACATATCCTGGTAAGCGCAAAGCATGCACCGGAATTCCCGCAATATTTTCTCCCGAGCGACTGATGTCTGCACTGGTTTTGTTTGGTATGTTAGCTTTTGAACGTCGGCAATCATTTGTGCTGTCGCTTTAGCTGTTCCACTCGGTGCATCCTTTTTATTGACATCATGAATTTCCATAATTTCGACATCTGCATAATACTGAGCAGCTTGTTTTGCAAATTGCATTAACAAAACTGCCGACAACGAAAAATTCGGCACAATCAACACCGCACGCTCATGGACAGTAACTAAATCGGCTAAAGCTTGTTGCCAAACATCATAATCGACACCGCTTGTGCCAACTACAACATGCATTTGGTGCGTCAGAGCAAATTTTGCGTTTTCAATCGCAGCCTCTGGTACACTTACATCAAGCCAAACATCGGCACTAACATCAATTTGCTCCAGTGTTGTAAAAACCGGCACCTCTGTTACACGTTTAGTTTGAGAAAGAATGCCCACAAGCATGATATCAGGCCGTTTTTCTAAAGCCTCAACAATTGAACTGCCAAGTTTACCAAAACCACCGGCTACGATTACTTTAATCATGCGTTTCTCCTAACAAAGTCACAAGTTGTTGTGTTTCATCTGCGTTCATTGGTAAAATCGGCAATCGTGTTTGATTGATGATATCACCCCGCAAGCCCAAGATGGCTTTAACTGGTGCGGGTGACGGCCATGCAAATAAAGCATTCATTTTAGGCATCAACAACCGCTGAAGCGCACCAGCTTTTTCAATATCACCATTATCTAACGCTTGAAATAATTGGCGCATTTCCAAGCCATATAAATGACTTGCTACCGAAATTGTGCCATTGGCGCCAACAACCCGCGCGCCTAATGTTTGTGCATCTTCTCCGGTATAAATATAAAAATCATCGGGTGTCTGTGCCACTAAGAACGCAATGTCATCTAATGTCGTCACCTGTTTAACCGCATTGATATTTGAATGTTTTGCTAATGTCAAAATTGATTCATTCGTTAGTCCAACAGCTGAGCGTCCTGGAATGTTATACAACATCAAAGGTACAGCTGAAGCATCGGCAATGGCTTCAAAATGAGCAATCATACCAGCCTGTGATGGCTTATTGTAATAAGGCGTCACTGCTAACAATGCATCAACGCCTGAAATTTGACTGACCGCCTTTGCCAATACCATTGAATGCCTCGTGTCATTGTCACCGACATTTGCAATCACTAATCCACGTTTAGCAACATATGTCGCAAAATGAGTGTATAGTGCAATCTTTTCTGCATCACTAAGCGTCGGTGCTTCACCCGTCGTACCACCAACCACGAAGGCCTGTGTACCAGTCGCCAATAGTCGATCGGTTAATCGGTCTAACGCTGGATAATCAATGGCTTTGTCCGTAGTGAATGGTGTGATAATCGCTGTCACTAATTCAATGTCATCATACATACGATTTGCTCTCCATTCGATGTGCTAGAAATGCAACACTGGCATCAACGCCAATCTTTAAAGCTGATTCATCAGGCGTCATTTTCGCATGGTGCAATGGATGCGCCATATCACCTACACCCAACCAAAACATCATGCCTTTAAACTTTGACATTAGAAAGCCAAAGTCTTCACCAGTCATTGCTGGCTCCGCGACTTCAAATTCAAACGAACTTTGCGCCATAAATCTTATAAAATCATTTACCAACTCAGTATCATTTTCAACTGCAAGATAACCACTTTGTTCGATTTCGACTAAGACTTCAACTGCAAACATGGTCGCAACGCCCTTTGCAATTTCTTGTACCCGCTTAAACATCACTTCAATGTCAGATTGTCTCAACGTCCGAATCGTGCCAGTCAAAACAGCTTGATTCGCAATGATATTACCCGCTTCACCAGCCTGAAAAGTACCAATCGTGATGACCCCGTTATGCACTGGATCCAAACTTCTTGAAACGATTGTCTGTAATTGCGTCACAAGTGCACTTCCAGCAACAATTGCATCTAAACCTTTTTGTGGATAAGCTGCATGTGATCCTCGCCCGCTTATTGTAAAACGAACCTCAGCTGCTGCCGCAAACAAAGTGCCTTGACGAGTAGATAACACACCAGTTGCTAACGCTGGTTGATCGTGAAAAGCATAAAATTCATCCGGTTGCCAAATACCTTGAAATACGCCAGCCTCATAGACTTTAATGCCACCACCAATTGTTTCTTCAGCTGGTTGGAAAAAGAACACCATATTATCACGTGGTTGATTATCAGCAAAATGAGCTAAAATTCCCATTGCAATGGCCATATGCATATCATGACCACACGCATGCATCTGACCAATATGTTGTGAGGCAAATGGTAGTTGAGTTGCTTCTAAAACTGGTAGGCCGTCCATATCAGATCGCCAACCAATAGTCTTATCCGGCGCATATCCTTGTAGTCTCACCATGATTGCGGTTGGTACATCCGGAATTTGTTTGATAGTTAGCCATTGTTGATTCAATTGTTCAATACATGTCATTAAATACTCATGCGTTTTAAATTCTTGCATCCCCAATTCGGGAATTTGGTGTAATTCACGCCTTATTTCAATCAATTTTTCTTCTTGATATACCATTCCAAACACCCTCTTTCTCAACTAAATACCAGCTTTAATCTAATTGACGTAATGCTGCAACTAGTGCGGTTTTTCCCATTGTTTTGGCATCAATCGCCTTAATGACTTTCGCTGGCACCCCCGCAACGACTGTGTATGGCGCAACGTCTTTGGTTACAATCGCACCTGCTGCTACGACAGCCCCCTGCCCAATTTGCACACCTTCAATCACAACCGCATTGGCACCAATTAAAACATCATCAGCCACAATCACTGGCTTTGCAGAAGCTAGCTCAATCACACCAGCTAAAACCGCACCGGCGCCAATATGTGATCGCTTCCCAACAATCGCTCGACCACCTAACACAGCCCCATATCAATCATGCTGCCCTCACCTATTTCAGCACCAATATTGATAATTGCCCCCATCATGATAACTGATTGACTCCCGATTTTAACGTGTGCCCGGATAATCGCGCCCGGTTCAATCCGTGCATTGACATCTCGATAATCTAACAGTGGCACAGCGGAATGACGCGCTACCAGTTCATAGTGACTGCGTTCAATCGAATCTTCTGCGTCAACGAACGCTTTTATTTCGGCATAATCGCCATAAAGGATGCCGGTCTTGGTTTCAATAAATGCTTCAATGGTGTCTGGGATAACTAATTGTGCTAAATCACCAGCAATATTCACTTTTACCGGTGTCTTTTTTTTTACATTTGCAATATAATCAATCATATTTTCAGCATTCATCTCTGTCATGTCACCACTCCTTAAACTTTTGTGTATTAAAAATGCACTAAATTGTTAGTGCACAGCCTCGCAATCGCTATTGATAATGATGATCATAGCGAAGTAAATCAGCAGCATCTTGTCGTTCAACCACCAACTGTGCCCGACCATTCTCGACAAAGACTACAGCAGGTATCGGCTGACGATTGTAATTTGATGCCATTGAATAGCCATACGCACCCGTGGCAAGCATGGCGATAATATCCCCTGAATGCGTTTCAGGAAGTACTTGAGATGCCACTAAAATATCACCTGACTCACAGTACTTTCCGGCAATCCGAACCGTTTGTTGAAGTGGTGCCAATGGTTGCTTTGCCAAAATCGCTTCATATTTTGCCGCATATAATGCCGGTCGGATATTGTCCCCCATACCACCATTGACAGATAGATACGACCGTAGCCCTTCAATATCTTTTCTGGCACCAACTTCATACAAGGTTATTCCTGCTTCACCCACAATCGCTCGCCCCGGTTCAATCCAAATCTGTGGCATTGGCATGTCCAACTCGGCCGTCGTAGTTTTAATCGTTTCAATAATTGCTGACAACATTTCGCTCATTGGTCGTGGCGAATCCTCATCAGTATATCGAATGCCAAAACCACCACCAGTATTAATCACCTGAGGTACAAATGACCAACTTTGCGTAATCTCAACCAAACGTGTAGCAAGTGCAACAAAGCCATTAACTTCAAAAATTTGTGAACCAATATGCGCATGAATACCTAAGACATTGATATAGGGATGTCGACTTGCCGCCTGATAAGCAGCTTGCGCTTGACCACTATCAACATCAAATCCAAATTTCGAATCAGTTTGACCCGTTTGAATATATTCATGTGTATGAGCTTCAATACCAGGCGTAATTCGCAACAAAATATTCTGTTTTTGTTCACGCGCTGTTAACTCAGTCATTAACATTTCCAGTTCATGATAATTATCCACAATAATTGTGCCAACCCCAGCATCAAGGGCCAAGCGTAATTCAGCCAGCGATTTATTATTACCATTAAATGACACATTTGCCAATGGAAAACCGGCATTTTGTGCAGTCACGATTTCCCCACCAGAAACCACATCAAGGTGGATGCCCTCAGATTTCGCAATTTCATAAATGGCCGTCGTGGCGAAAGCTTTTGACGCATAACTCACAACTGCATCAACATCTTTTTCAATGAAAATTTGTTTAAAATCACGCATGGCTTGTCGTATCTTTGACACATCATAAACATATAATGGCGTTTGATACTGTGCTGCTAAGTCTGTTGCGCGTAACCCACCAATCACCAATTCGCCCGTATCATCAACATCAAAAGTTTGTTGCATATCGTCTCCTATTCTACAAGCTGGCGTGTTAAGCGTGCCTGAAAAGCCGTTGTTAAGTACCAAGGATCAATGTCAGTATACAAGGCCATATCTTCAATCGTCCGTTCCAAATCACCATTTTTACCAATAAATGTCACTGTCGATCCAATCGGCATATCTTTCGGTAATAAAATCATTAACTGATCCATTGCAATTTGACCAACAATTTTTGCCTCAACACCGTTTACTAAAACCGAATAACCACTTAAGCCAGGATTAAGACCATCACCATACCCAATCGGCACCGTGCCAATCCAATCACCAGCCTTTGTTAGATACCGATGACCATACGAAATACCTGCTCCTTCAGGCATTTGTTTACAAAAAACAAGCTCGCTTTCTAAAGTTAAAACTGGTTGCAAATAATCGTACGCCTTAATTTCACCACGTGAGGGCTCTAACCCATAAATCACTGAACCCACTCGGACCATTTCAGTCGACAATTCATGTGTATGATAGATTGCCGCACCAGAATTAGCTAAATGGACCATGGGTGGCATTTCAATTGAATCAGTCAATGCATGCCAAACCTGTAGTTGTTGTTTGAAATATTGATCATCGGCAACGTCAGCATCCGAAAAATGAGTCATAATTGCCTGATATGTCAATTGTTCTGGTGCTGAATGAATCAATTCAATCGCTTGAATCAATTCAGCTCTTGAACGAAAACCAATCCGACCCATACCAGTATCAACTGCAATGTTCACTAACAATGGCCCATCACCATTTAATAATTTTTGTGCCGCAACTAGCCAACTCACATCACTCACCGTGGCCATAATGTGTTGTTTTGCCATTTCAACGGCATATTGAACTGGCACAATCCCCATAACAAGGATAGGGACATTAATCCCTGCTGCCCGTAATGCCAACGCTTCATCTAATACGGCTACACACAACCCATCAATCCCACTTGCAACCGCACCTTTGGCCATCTCTAACAGACCCAAGCCATAAGCATTTGCCTTAACTGCTAAAAAGATTTGTTTGGCTTGCGTTTGATTCCGCACAGCCTGTATATTATGCAAAATTGCCTGCTGTGAAATTTTCAAGCGTGTCGGCCGTGTATTTGCAACTACCATCACTTATTCCCCCATGTCATCCTCAAACCTATGAGTTATTATCTCAGATAATTCTAATTTTTTTATGTCTTTCATTCTGTTAGTTTTTGAAGATATTGTCAACCTTGACAAGACCAACGGTTTCCGATTAAATAAAGGCACACTGACGGTTGGAGGAATTGATTGATGAAAGTAGTGAAATTTGGCGGTACTTCTTTAGCAAACGGGGCACAGTTAGAAAAAGTAATCCGTATTATGCAGGCTGACTCATCACGGCAAGTCATGGTAGTGTCGGCTCCTGGTAAACGTTTTTCAAATGATCAAAAAGTGACCGATTTAATGCTCTCATTTGCAAAAATTGTGCTCGCGGGTGCAGAAGATTCTCATATAATTCAAACAATCGTCAACCGTTACTTAGAAATTGCTCATTATTTCAAAATAGAGACAACCGAATTGAAACTAACACTCAATAAAAAATTAATCGCTCTCAAACAGCAACATTATCCTAATTTTGATTATTTATATGCAGCATTCATCGGTCATGGTGAATATTTAAACGCAATGGTCATCACTCAAATCCTCAATCATATCGGTTGCCACGCCCGCTTCATGTCTCCAAAAGCACTGGGGCTACAAACAACCGGTAGCCCTTTAGCTGCCACCTTAGATCCACGCTCATATCAGCAAATGGCATGGTTGACGCTTGATCCTCAAGAAATTATCGTTGTACCTGGTTTTTTTGCTTATGATGATCAAGGCTATATGACGACATTTAAACGTGGTGGTTCTGATATTACCGGTGCCATTTTATCCCACGGACTAAAACCAACCCTTTACGAAAATTTTACAGATGTCTCCTCAATTTTTATTGCCAGTCCAAAAATCGTGTCACACCCAATGCCAATCAATCATCTGACTTATCGGGAAATGCGCGAATTAGCCTACGCAGGTTTTTCGGTTTTAAGTGATGAAGCCATTGTGCCAGTGATTCAAGATAGTATTCCCATTCAAATTAAAAACACCAACGCACCCGATGCCGATGGCACCCTCATTGTGCCTCAACGAACCAATGATTTATCACTTCTTCCCATCACTGGCATCGCAAGCGATACCAGATTCGCCGCACTCTACACTCATCGCTATTTACTGAATTCAGAAATCGGCTTCACCTTAAAACTACTCAACATTCTCTATCGTCATCATATTTCTTACGAACATATGCCTACCGGGATTGATGATTTATCAATTATCTTTGATAAGCAACTTTCTTCACCCGCACAATTTGCCGCAATGCGTGCTGACATTGCACGGGAACTACACCCTGATATTCTTGAATGGTATGACGATTATGCCGTCATCATGGTTGTTGGTGAAGGTATGGCTAACAATCCACATATTATCAATGACATTTTGACCCCCCTCAGCCAGAACAACATCAAAATTAGTATGATCAATCAGGGTGCCTCTCGTATATCAGTCATGCTAGGCTTACCCGTAAATCAAGCACAGCTCGCAGTGCAAACTATTTATTATCATTTTTTTGGTCAATAACAAGTCATATTAATTTGCTATGACAAACAAATCAACATCATAAAAGCCCTATCAGGCCAAGTGGCATTACCTGATAGGGCGAATTTGTTTTATTTGTTAATGTGGATACTGGGCGCCGCGCTCATAAACCAACTCTGGTTCCTGACTGATACGTGTATAACGTTCCAAACCATAAAGCGCATTGACATCCTCGGGTGCCAATTCAAAATCAAACACGTCAATATTAGCCTGCACGCGCTCGACTTGACTTGACTTTGGAATCAAAGCCGTCCCATTTTGTAAATGCCACCGAATCACAATTTGCGCCGGACTTTTTCCGTATTGTGTGGCCAAACGTTGAACCAAAGGATCATTTAATTCACCACCACGACCTAGTGGCGCCCATGCCTGCGTCACAATTTGGTTTTCTTGATGATATGCTTGAATCGCTTTTTGCCCAAGATATGGATGAACTTCAATTTGATTAACAACTGGCATTTCATTGGCCTGAGTTGCTAAGTATTGCAAATGGATTTGTCCATAATTCGAGACCCCAATCGACCGAACCATACCTTCAGCTTTGGCTCGTTCAAATGCGCGCCAAGTGTCAAAAAAATGTTGATGCAAAGGCCAATGAACAAGTAATAAATCCACATAATCCATCTGTAAGGCTTTTAACGATGATTCTAATGAACGTAGGGTTGCATCATAACCTTGGTTCTCCTCAGCAATTTTTGTTGTCACAAAAATTGATTGACGTGCTAAACCAGCGTTTTGAAAGGCACGTCCCATCATTGCTTCATTTTGATACATTTGAGCCGTATCAAATAAACGGTAGCCAGCCTGGTAAGCACCAGCAACAAGTGTTTGAATCGTTGATTCGTCTGTTACTTTATACATACCAAGTCCAAGTTTTGGCATCTGATTACCATCTGCTAACTGATAAAAATCTTCAGCTGTTAACATACTATCTTTTCCCCCTGCTTAATTATATTTTTGTATTATTTTATTATGCCACAAAAATGACGCATGTCAGAACATGCGTCATTTTTATTTTGAACTTTACCGATTAGCGCCTTCTTGCTCAATTTCCTCTAATGTCCGACCATGTGTTTCAGGCACACAGAAACGAACAAAGAGAACGGCAATGATTGAAATCACCCCAAAGATTGCAAAGACTGCGTCCTGTGCCATGCTGGCGGTCATGATTGGGAATAATAAACCAACCAAGAATGAACCAATCCAATTAAATGATGAGGCCAATCCGGAAGCGCGGCCACGAATTGCGAGTGGGAAGACTTCACCAACCAACACCCATGTCAATGGCGCCCAAGTAAATGAGTAGAACGCCACAAAGATTGACAAGAATACAACAATCATCATTGGTGGGAAATGGTTAGCCCCAACTATCATATTTAATACCGCTGGCATTAAGAACGACAAAGCCATCGCTGTTCCACCAACCATTAACAATGTTCGACGCTTGAACTTTTCTGCAATCACCATGTATAAGATCGCACCAAGGACAAGAATAACACCTTGCACAATTGGCCAAAGTAATGCGTCTGAAGCCGCTTGACCGGTTGCCTTTTCAACAATTAATGGAATATAGTAGAAAATCGCATTGGCACCCATAAACTGTTGGAAAGCCGCAACACCAATTCCGGCGGTGACCAAATAACGATATTTACTTGAGAATAAGGTTGCCAGTGTCACGTTTGATTGTGCATTGGCTTCTTGTGTTGCCATTGCTTGAATTTCTTCTAATTCAGGCTCAATTTCATCTGTTGATCGGATGTACGACAACACTTGACGTGCAGCATCAATTTGTTTTGACTTCACCAAGAATCGAGGTGATTCTGGTAAACGTAAAACACCTAAGAACAGAATAATCGCTGGTACAGCTGCTAAACCAAGCATCAAACGCCATGCGATCCCATGAGGTAATCCTTTTAGCAGAAAATCAATAATATATGACAATAACATACCTGAAACAATCATCAACTGATTTAAGCCAGACAAGCGACCACGTAGCCGAGCGGGCGCCATCTCAGACATATATGAAGGTACTAATGCTGAAGCTGCACCAACTGCTAACCCTAGTAACACTCGAGCAATTAGCAACCATGCAACCGCCTTATTGGGTGAGAAACCAGCCATAATTGCGCCTAATGCAAAGACAAATGAAGCAGCCAAAATCATTTTCCGTCGGCCCCACTTATCTGACAACTGACCGGCCAAGACACCACCAACAATTGCCCCCAACATCAATGATGACGTAATCCAACCGACAATTGAAGCATCATGTAATGCCCAATCGTGTTGTAGGAATGGTAACGCACCCGTCATGACACCAATGTCATACCCAAACAAAATACCACCAAATGCGCCAAAGAAATAGATGAACCCACTTGGGATTCGTTTTGTTTCCCGCTCAGTCATGATTATCTCCTATTTAATGTCTACGTATGTCAAGTCAAACATCCGACTCAAATCTGTTAATTGCTCTGCATCAACACTAAAACTCAATGTTGTATGATGACCACCACCAACTGTCATCCAGCCTTCAGCACCCGCCTTCAAACCAGACTTTGGTGTCCATAATTGCTTTGCGACTGGCAAGAATGGTGTTTCTGCCTCCGGCTTATTTCCGATAACATCATAGCTCATCAACTTAAATTCATCACCGTAGTCTGCTAATGTCACATCAACTGCTTCACCAGTTTGACCGGTAAAGACAAGTCGTGCAGGGTCATCTTTACCACCAATATCCAATGGGTGAACTTCAACTCGTGGCTTATCACTAGCAATGGTTGGGTCAACTTCTAACATGTGTGAACCAAGAATGGCCTCATGTCCAGGACGTAGATCAAGCGTATAGTCTTCCATAAAGACGGTACCTTGATTATGAGACACAATCTTTAACAAACGCGTCAAGGCTGCAGTCTTCCAGTCACCTTCACCCGCAAAGCCATAACCATCAGCCATCAACATTTGTGCGGCAAGGCCAGGCAATTGCTCTAATCCGGCCAAATCTTCAAAGTTTGTTGTAAAGCCTGTGTAACCCTTATCGTCCATAAATTGCTTAATTGCCAAATATTCACGCAATTGATACTTGACGTTATGCTCAAACTTTTCAGCTGAATTTTGTCCCTGAACATAATCATACTTGCTCTGTAAGTCAACATATAATTGATCAACATCTGCATCAGATACAGCATTAACGTATGCGACAAGGTCAGCAACACCCCAGTAATCAACTGTCCAACCTAATTTAATTTGAGCTTCAACTTTATCCCCGTCTGTAACGGCAACATTACGCATCTTGTCAGCAAATGAAACAATCTTAATTTTAAATGATTCATTATAACCAACAGCGACGTCCATCCACTTACCAATTTGTTTTTGAACCGCTGCGTCTTCATAATGTCCAAAGACAATTTTATTTTTAATACCCAAACGCGCGTTGATGAAAGCATATTCACGATCACCGTGGGCAGATTGATTCAAATTCATATAGTCAAAGTCAATTGAATCATAAGGAATCTTATTCAACATTTGCGTAGCGAAATGTAGCAAAGGCTTTGTTAATAGTTGTGTCCCACGAATCCAATTTTTAGCAGGTGAGAATGTGTGGGCCCAAGTAATGACACCAGCAACCTCATCGTGATAATTTGCTTCTTTCATGGTCTCAGTAATATTTTCTGCTGTCACCCCAACGGTCTTAAATTCAACTGGGTAAGGCAAATTACCAGATGCATTCAGAGCGTCCACTAACTTTTTTGAATCAGCTTCAACTTGCTTTAAAACCTCAGGTCCGTACAAAAATTGTGACCCAGTAACAAACCAAAACTTGTAATTTGATGTTTCTAACATATTCTTTCTCCCTTTTAATACGATTGTGTCATTTATACTTAGTTACCTTGGCCATAATAGGCATTGGCTCCATGTTTGCGGTAATAATGTTTGTCTAATAAATATTGTGGTAGTTGCAAATTTGCATGTGGATTTAACTGTAATGAGTGGTAATCCATTTCAGCAACTACCTCCAATACTTTGGCATTATGAACCGCATCATGTGCGTCCTTACCCCAAGTAAATGGTCCGTGTTGTCGAACCAAGACTGCTGGTACAGCCATTGGGTCGAGTCCTCGTTTAGCAAACTCACGGGCAATAACTACACCCGTATTGAGTTCATATGCCGATGTGACCTCTTTTTCTGTTAGTGCAGACGCTGCCGGTACGTTGCCATAAAATGTATCAGCATGTGTCGTCCCAAATGCTGGTAAATCAAGCCCAGCTTGTGCAAATGAAACGGCCCAAGGTGAATGCGTATGCACCACACCTCCAATTGCCGGAAATGCGTTATATAAATACATGTGGGTTGGTGTATCACTACTTGGATTCAAATCACCCTCAACGACATTCCCCTTCAAATCAACGACGACCATATCTTCAGGCCGTAATTGATCATAATCAACGCCTGATGGTTTAATCACAAATAATCCTTTTTCACGATCAATTTCGCTGACATTGCCCCACGTAAATGTGACCAAGTCATATTTTGGTAAAAGCATATTGGCGTCATAGACGCGTTGCTTCATTTCTTCAAGCACGATTGATTCCTTCTCTCTTAATAATTAGTATTTCAATGTAGCGACAGCATGTGCTTCAATCGGAAGTCCGGCTTTGTAACGCACCATGAAATTATTAAATCCGGCAACATCACGTGCATCCGGTGCAACTGTTGAACGTTCTTGATCCATAAATACCTTTTGCTCTAGGAAATCTGCCAACGTTAAGCCGGATTCTGAAGCAGCAAATTCAGCTAGAATTGCCATTCCCCATGGGCCACCCTCACTTGCAGTCTTCATAACTGTCACAGGTGATTCCATCGCAGCCGCTAACATTTTTTGCCCAACAAGTGGTGTTTTGAAAATTCCACCCTGTGCAACAATCGAATCAGTTGCCACATTCTCAGCCTTCAAAATATCCAACCCAATTTTTAGGGCACCGAATGCTGAGTAAAGGTTCGTCCGCATCAAATTACCAATCGTAAATTCACTATTTGGCATTCTTGCCAAAACTGGGCGACCTTCACTCATTCCGGTGATATTCTCACCGGAATAATAACCATAGGCTAGGAGGCCCGATGTGTCTGGGTCAGCTTGTAACACACTATTGAACAATGTGCCATATAATTCATTTGGCGATAATGTGACACCAATTTTATTAGCAAACTCATTGAATAACGCTGCCCATGCATTGATATCAGAACTCGAGTTATTAGCATGCACCATCGCAACAGCAGAACCATCGGGAGTTGTCACCATATCAATACTGGTATGAAGTTTTGATAACGCTTTTTCCAAAACAATCATGGCAAAGACCGATGTCCCAGCCGAGACATTCCCGGTACGTTGCTTCACTGAGTTTGTAGCAACCATACCTGTGCCAGCATCACCTTCAGGCGGTGCCATCACTGCTCCGGCCTGCAAATTACCACTAACGTCCAATAATTTAGCTCCTGCAGCTGTCAATTGGCCGGCAGTCTCACCTGCTAATTTAATGGTTGGTAAAATCTCAGGTAACGTCCAGTGGTATTGTTGAACTGATTTCAAGCCATTAAATTTATCAAGCATATCTTGATCATAATCATGACTCAAAGAATCAATTGGGAACATGCCCGACGCATCACCTATACCCAATACCTTTTCACCAGATAACATCCAATGAACGTAACCCGATAATGTTGTGATATAGTCAATATCTTTAACATGACTTTCTTGGTTCAAAACAGCTTGGTACAAGTGTGCAATACTCCAACGCTCAGGAATATTAAAATTAAACAAATGTGTTAACTGCAAGGCTGCTTCTTCGGTTAACGCATTACGCCAAGTCCGAAAAGGTACTAATAATTCACCATCGGCTTTGAATGGCATATAACCATGCATCATCGCGGCAATCCCTAATGATCCAATCTTAGTCAACGTCAGACCATACTGGTCCTTTATTTGTCCAGATAAATTACTGTAAGCATCTTGCAAACCTGACCAAATAGCATCTAATGAATAAGTCCAAATACCATTCTCAAGTTGGTTCTCCCAACCATGGCTACCCGTTGCAATGACGCTATAATCGCTTGCAACAAGGACTGCTTTGATATTTGTTGAGCCAAACTCAATCCCCAAAGCAGTCGTCCCTGCTTGGATTTCTGCTTTTATTTGTGTTTTTTCCATCAATCTATCTTCCTTACCGAAAAATTATGAAACCGTTTACAAAGAATATTGTAAAATATTGTTACGTATAAATCAATACTTGTTTTAGATGTTAGTACGTATAAATGGATGAAATCCTCACAATTTGCACTAAAAAAAGCTGTTAGACTAGGCCTAACAGCTGATATGCCGTATTAATTTTTATTTTACTCAGTTCGATCAGCAACGCTCTCTCGGGCAACAAAGTTTGGCTCATAATTCAACGAAGCAACTGTTTCACCATTAATAGCTTGCAACAATAGCTTAGCTGCATCACTTCCCATATGTTCTTTCTCATGTGTCATCGTTGTTAGTGGTGGCTGAATGTATGAACTCAACAAATAATCATCAAATCCAATCACAGAAATGTCCTCAGGAATCGCTAACCCCATTTCACGCACTAAATCATAAATTTGAATGGCCAATTGATCATTATAAGCCACAATTGCTGTAATTTCAGGATTAGCCTCTAAGTATTTTTCAACTTTCTTTTGTACTAGGTTAATCGGATCAGATGAACGATACATAATTGTCGCTGAATCCAGTGCCAAATCTGGGCGCTGTTGGTAAGCATGGATGAACCCATTCATCCGACGGACACCTTGCAAATCATCTACTTGAAACACACCCAGTATTTTTCGATGCCCTTTTTTGAACAAATAATCTACCATATGTTCTTCAGCAATCTCATCGTTTTGCTTCACAACTGGATGTTCTAGGCCTGGATAAATGGCATTAATAAAAACGATTGGAATGTTCAAAGCAGCAAAGCGCTCGTACAAATCCATATTTTCTTGATTCGTAGCACTTTGTGTCGGCTCAACAATCAACCCGGCAACATTATTATCAAGCATTGATAATAAGGCTTGACGTTCACGACTGGGCTGATTGTGTGTATTAGCAACCAATAGTGAATAACCCTGTTTTGAAACCGCTCGATCAACACCACTGATAATATTTGGAAAAATATAGTGGGCAATGTGCGTGGTAATCATGCCAACTAATTTTGTACTTGTTGTTGCAATTGGCGTACTCCGCCAATCATCAACGAACATACCGCCACCTTGAACTTTATAAACATAGTTATCATTTTCAAGATCAGCAATGGCCCGACGGACAGTAAATCGAGAAACTGAGAACTGAGCCATTAATTCTGATTCTGTTGGTAATTTTGCGCCAACCAAATAATCGCCAGTGACAATTTTTTCCTTTAGCTGATTCCGAATCATTTCATATTTTGCAACCATACTGGTCCTCTTTCATTTGCTTTTGTACATACTATTATATCATCTCGCAACAATATGAATCGCTTGATTGACCAACCAATTGTCACGTTAATCTAAAATTATCCATATAAATGTCATACTATTTCAAGTTTTATACAGTACAACTTAATTTTTGAAATAAAAAGACACCCAACAATTGTCGGATGCCTTTCCAGTAGTGGACAGTCAGGGGCTCGAACCCTGGACCCACGGATTAAGAGTCCGTTGCTCTACCAACTGAGCTAACTGTCCATGTCTATTACAACAGAAATAATTATACACGTTATGAGTGATAATTGCAATCATTTTCTATCAATGAACCTATCAAATGAAATTTCCTCAAACCTGCTTGGCACCAATTTACGCCTTCACTTGTAATTAATATTTTCAACTAGACATCAACTAATCGCATTCATCATCCAAAACACCAAATGCCATCCCCACCGATGATCAATAGGTAGCTTAATCCACAACACGGCACAACAATACAAATAAAAAGGACGCCAATCTCAAATTGACATCCTTTGACTGGTTTTATTTAAGCGTCTGGTCAAGCATTACCTACATAATACCATTTTCTTTAGCTGCTTCAATTAAATCTAATTCTTTAGCGGCTTGAACTGGGATGGCAGTCCCTTTGACTGTAATGCTATCAATACCTTTTTTTTCAAGCAACTTCTTCAATCGATTCTTTTGTGACATCTTCCTTACCTCCACGACTTTAATTGCGTTAGGTTATTGGCCCAGCGTGATGTCTATACTTCAATTTTAGCACGCTTTACAGTTGATGACACACTTATCTTCTCTCATCAGCTAAATATCAATTAAGCATCAAGTACACGATTTTTCAAGCGTCATTTCTATCAAAATACATCAAAAAAAGATGCTATTATTCAATAGCATCTTTTTAATTAAATTAGATTGTTTGAATTGTCATCAAGTTAGTTGATCCAACTTCTTGTGCCACACCGGCAACAACGATGATTGAATCTCCAGCCTTTGCAAGACCTTGCTCAACAGCAAGCTTCTTAGCAGATGCAATAATTTCATCAGTATTTGCTGGCGTGTCAGCAATAACTGGTTGAACACCCCAATAGATCTTCAAAGCTTTTTCAACGCGTTCGTCATAAGTCAAAGCCAAGATGTCAGCGTTTGGACGGTACTTTGAAATCAACTTTGCTGTGTATCCTGACTTAGTTGAGGCAACAATAGCCTTAATGTCCAACTTGCTTGTTGCTTCAGCAACAGCAGCAGCAATTGATTCAGTTGTATCAGCTGAATCAAATTGGTTCAAGTGGCGACCATTCAATGCCAAAGCAGATTCTGCCTTTTCATTGATACGAGCCATTGTTTGAACAGCTTCAACTGGGTAATCACCATTAGCTGATTCTCCAGAAAGCATTGTTGCATCAGTTCCGTCAAATACAGCGTTAGCAACGTCAGAAGCTTCGGCACGTGTAGGACGTGGGTTCTCTTGCATTGAATCAAGCATGTCAGTAGCCGTAATAACAGGCTTTCCAGCAGCGTTCATCATGCGAATTAAGTCCTTTTGAACCAAAGGTACGTTTTCTGCTGGAATTTCAACACCCATGTCACCACGAGCAATCATCAAACCATCAGAAACTTCCAAAATTGCTGGGAAGTTGTCAATACCTTCTTGTGATTCGATCTTAGGGAAGATCATCACGTCTTCTTTACCAGCAGCCTTCAAAAGGGCACGGATATCCTCAACGTCTTCAGGCTTACGAACGAATGAAGCTGCGATGAAGTTAATGTTTTGTGACAAACCAAAGTTAATATCATCAGCATCTTTTTCAGTGATACCTGGCAAGTTGATTGAGACACCAGGCGCATTAACACCCTTACGTGATCCCAACAAACCATGGTTTTCAACAACAGTTACCAATTCGCGATTAGCTTCATCCTTGTCAGTAATCAAGAAGTCAAGCTTACCATCATCGAACAAAACGTGTCCGCCAACCTTAACGTCGTCATAAAGACCAGGGTAAGTAACGGCAACCTTTTCTTTTGTTCCTTCAAGAGAATCGTCCATAGAGATGCGAACAACATCACCAATGTTGAATTCGATCTTACCAGTTGATTGAACAGTGGTACGGATTTCTGCACCCTTTGTGTCAAGCAAGAATCCAACTTTGATTCCAGTCTTCTTTTCAGCTTCACGAACAGCGTTCATACGACCCAAATGTTCTTCGTGATCTCCGTGTGAGAAGTTGAAACGAACAACGTTTGCTCCACCCTCAATCAACTTAGCAATTGTCTCGACGTCACTTGAAGCAGGTCCAAGTGTTGAAACGATCTTTGTCTTCTTCATTTTAAGAAAAATCTCCTTTTGTCTTGTCTAGGTTCAATAACCCTAACTGCCTTATATTTTACCTGTTTTCAGAAAAATTGTAAAACATTTTTCACGTGTAAACGGTTGCAATTTTTATCTGATGTGACAAATTCCACAAAGTATTGCAACTCACGTTTTTAATACAATTCTCTTTTTTATTACCAATTTCTTAACATTAGTCAAATATCATTTATTAACCCGATAATTGCTCAATTTTAATAGCGATTAAAGTGCTGCAACAACTCTGGTACTATTAGCTTTGATTTATCACTTCCTGAAATATCTAAATCAATTTGTCCCGCACTCATCACAATCACGCGATTACCGTAAGTTAATGCATCTTCTAAATTATGGGTAATCATCAATGCTGTTAAATGATCAGCCTGAATTTGTTTATCGGTCACCGCCATCAATTGCGCACTAGTTTTGGGGTCGAGGGCTGCCGTATGTTCGTCTAAAAGAATCAATGCTGGTCGGCGCCGTGTAGCCATTAAGAAACTCAAAGCCTGCCGTTGTCCACCTGATAAATCACCAGTAGCAACATCTAAGCGTGTAGCTAACCCATTCCCCATTTGGTCGGCTACTTTTGCAAATGCCGCTTTCTTTTCAGGCGTTAGTCCGCGATTTTTTAAACGTCTAGTTTGTCCCCGACGTTCAGCCAGTAATAGATTCTCTGCCACGGTCATTCGCGGCGCCGTCCCAACTTTAGGATCTTGGAAAACACGTGCTAGGATAGCCGTGCGTTGCGTTTCACTCAAATGTGTGACGTCTTGTCCATCAATCAAAATTTGGCCTGAAGTTAACATTAATGACCCGGCAATCACATTGAATAAAGTTGATTTACCGGCTCCATTTGATCCTAGAACCGTGACAAATTCACCTGCTTCAAGCGTAAAATTCACATGGTCTAATATTTGTTTTTCCTCTGATGTGCCTGGATTAACAATAACCGTTGCCTCGATCAATTCTAGAATTTTATTTACCATGTTGTGCCACCCCATTCTTCAAAACTTTACTTAATTGAATTTTCTGCTTTAATTGTGGCAACAATAATGCGAGGCCAAGGATTACAGCACTAAACAAATTCAAATCGTTGGCATTAAATCCAGCATACAAAACAGCGACCAAGACAAAACGATATAAGATTGAGCCAATAACAATTGTCATTAAGCGTTCGCCTAACGTCATCTGCTCACTAAATGCGACTTCACCAATGATAATCGAAGCTAATGCCACGACAATGATACCAATTCCCATATTAACATCAGCAAATCCGTTATTTTGGGCCACCAGTGCGCCACCAAAGGCAATTAATGCATTTGAAATAATCAAACCCATCGTGGTCATTGCATCGGAGTTAATCCCCATTGAACGTGCCATAGCCGGATTATCACCAGTTGCAATAAAAGCCTGTCCAAGCTCAGTCTGTAAAAACAACGCCATACCACCAGTAATCAGCGTAATTAAAATCAATCCAACTAAGACCGTCGGAAAATTAGTCGGTAAGAAGTCTAGCCACTTGGCATTGAACAAAGTTGTCATGCCAAGCAATGACTTGTTAGCTTGACCCATAATACGCAAATTGATCGAATAAATTGCTGTCATTGTCAAAATTCCAGCGAGAAGAATTGGAATTTTGCCCTTGGTATACAACAAACCAGTGACTAAGCCCGCGATGCCACCTGCAAAAGCAGCAATCAACGCAGCCAACAGTGGATTCATTCCCATTGTAATCAGGGTTACTGATACAGCAGCACCGAGTGGAAAAGTCCCCTCAACTGTCATATCAGGAAAATTTAAAATACGAAATGATAAAAACAAACCCACACCAAGTGTCGCCCAGATTAAACCTTGACCAATGGCCGAAACGATAATTTCCATAATTTATTTACCAATACTTTCTATATAATGTGCACGTTGGTCCAATGTATCTGGAATTGTAATTCCTAACTTTTCAGCCTGCGCGCGATTAATAATCAAATCACCTGTTTTCATGAAATCAACAGGTGTTGTTGCCGGTTCTGCCCCATCTAAAATTTTAGCAACCATTTTCCCAGTTGCAATACCAATTGCTTTTTGATTAATCGATTCTGATGCCACCCCACCTTGTTTAACCATCGTATCAACGGTTGGAAAGACTGGCACCTTGGCAGCATCGGTATTTTTAATCAATGTCGACATTGCGCCAGCAATTGTATTGTCAGTTGGCACAAAAACCGCATCAACATTGTGACCAGCTACCATTTGCAACGAAGTCTGATTCAAATCGTTAGATGACGCAATGCTATACATCTTAACCGTTAGTCCTGCTTGTTGCGCGAGATGTTGAAATTTTGTAGCCTCGGTGGTTGCCGAATCATCTGATGACGTATAGATAACACCAATCGTCTGCATTTGTGGTAATAGTGTTCGCATCATTTTTAATTGCTGCTCTAACGGTGCTTGATCCGAGACACCCGTCACATTTTTTCCAGGTCGTGCGTAATTTTTTACCAATTTTGCACTCACGGGATTGGTTGACGCAGAAAAGACTACCGGTCGATCGTGAATCGTATTCGCAATGGCAACAGCGGCTGGTGTAGCAATCCCCACAGCAACTGCGGTATGCTCACTTTCAAATCGAGATGCCATTGTTTTTAGATTTGATTGGTCGCCTTGCGCATTTTGAAAATCAATTTTTACATCGCGCCCAATCCGATAGCCATTGTCTTCCAACCCAATTCGTATCCCTTGATAGATTTGATTCAATGCTGGGTGTGCCATAAATTGCATGACACCAACTGTTGGCACTTGATTCGCCTGTTTTTTCTCTATAACTGATTGACCTGCCGCAATTGCCAGGATCACCCCCAGCCCAATTACCGTACCTACTATTTTTTTATTCATCTACCCGTTCCTCAATTCATCACAGCATTAACATAAAAATAAAAAGCCTACCCAGGTGCTCTTGCCTGTGTAGACTTTTCCATTAACAGAAAATTATCATCACAGATTCGATTGCACCGGAAAAGTGCACGTCCGAATCTGCGTTAACAGTCCGGTCGCGTTAAAAACGCCACCAACCATTTAATTGTGTATTCACATTACTCATAATAATTTCCTACCTTTTCTATTTAACAAAGTAAATCTTATCAAACGAATTTGTACACGTCAATCAAAAAATTCGTTGTCGTAACTGCTCTAAATTTTTATTGTTTAAAATCGCATAACTAATTATGACTTCAATTGGCCACATAATGGCATTTTTCGCAATTCTTGTCCAAACAATTGGCGAATTGATCGCCTCAGTCAAGGAATGAATTGGAATAAAATGATACAAACTCAATAATGTTGTATTTAGAATAACGTTTGACAATAACAATTGAATAAAAATCGTGATTATCAGTCGTGACCATGATAGGTGTATCCGATTATAATACGACCAACCAAAAATAAATGCATTTAATAAAGCAATGAGTGCAAATGGAAAAATATAAGGCTGTCCGCTCATCAGGTTGGTCAAAAAATCCATGATAAACGCAACTGGGAGGCCCCACCATGGACCAAACCATTTCGCAATCATACCAATAATGATGAAAGTAAAGCTAATTTTTAAAAAAGCACTTCCAATCGAAAAACGCGAGATGACCAATTCTAATGCCATTAAAATACCTAATAATGCAATTCCTTGGATCCGCAACGGTGGCAACTTCAACGCTAATGTCTTCATTTTGAAAACACCTCCCAATATAGTGGAGGGTTATCACCTATGACAGTGAATGCGACATTTATACCGCAAACAACCTTATCCATCAGTCTCCGGCCCAGTATCATTTCCCAAGCCGTCAACTGATTTTAAATGTTATTTTTCGTCCTCAACTCACATTCCGTTTTTGAGGCACTTAACGCATAAACATCTACCCTGTTTAATTTCTTGTCTTAGCGACTTGAAATCACTTCGTATTATAAGCGCTTTTTAACAAAAAGTATATGTTATCAGGATACTCAATCTTTTTCACCAAGTTTATTTTACTCACGTAATAAAAAAAGAATCACCTTGGATTCTTTTCCACCACCATTATCTTTTAATTGCGACGTTGTCGATAAATCAAAACACCGACTAGTGTTGCCAATCGCATTAATCCTAATCTTTCTTTGATAGTTCTCAACTTGTTATCTAAATTGTTTAGTCTGTCATGGCTTGTTCAATCGCTGTCAATGACACCTCAACCGTTGTAGCAAAATTCAATGTTGCTTCTTGCAACACTGATTGCTCACCAATGCCTAATGACACTTCACCAGCCCCATTAATTGAGCGGATACCAGCTGCAGAGTCTTCCAATCCAATGACTTGACTTGGCTGAAGTTGCAAAATTTCAGCTGCACGGGTAAATATTTCTGGATCCGGTTTACCAGCATGCAACGTTGCCGGATCAACGATACCAACAAAGTATCGCGTTAAGCCTAAGTGTTCTAGAATCATTGGTGCATTCTTAGATGCTGATGCAACTGATAGCTGATATCCCTTTGCAACAGCCGATTGAATGAAATCTGCCATCCCCGGCAAAATATCGTTTGGCGTCAACGTCGCAATTAATGCTTGATAATTTTTATTCTTTTTCTCCGCTAACATCTCTTTTTCATCAACAGTATAAGTCCTAGTTTTAGGCCCATGATCCAAAATCATTTGCAACGAATCCATTCGGCTAATCCCTTTTAGGCCTTCTGCTAATTCTGGCGTCCACGGTGTCCCAACTTCATCAGCCGTTTGATGCCACGCTTGGCCATGAAAGCGTGCGGTATCAGCAATCACCCCATCAAGATCAAATGCAAAGCCCTTAATGTCACTAAATTTTGTCATGCTTGTTTACCTCTTTTATCTTGTATTTGACGGTATATGTTTTTCGCACTTTAGCAGGTAAAACGATATCACCAAAATCAGGCTGTGAAATCGCATCCGGCAATGTTTGTGCTTCAATCGCTAGTGCCGTGACTGGTGCCGTTTTTTCCCACTCTGGCGTGTGATATAAAGCATCAGGATTCACAGTAAATAGCACAAGACCATTACGGTCAGAATGAACAGCGAGTTCAAGTGTTCCGGCAGCATTTCGCAACTGCAATTGGTCAGCGTCCAATGTTGGTGCAACCACAAATGCGTCATCGTACTGCGCTGATTTGAGATGATCAATGTCTGTCCCAATCGCTTTAAATGTACTAAAGTCAAATGGTGTGCCAATATTTTTTTGTAACTCACCAGTTGGTATTTTCTGATCGTCGACCACCACATGCAAATCTGACGCCATTTTCAATTGATGAGTCAAGACATTCGTGCCTGCTCCGTCCAAATTAAAATAAACATGCGTCATTGGATTGAACAATGTAGTTGCCGTTGATTCACCGGTAAACTTAATGGACACATCATCATCTTCATCCAACGTGTACTTAACTTCTGCCTCTAATTCACCTGGAAATTCATCGCTAAATGTATGCGTAAAAACGACTGACGCGGCAGATGACGTCTCAATTAACTTGGCCGACCAATTCACTTGATCAAATCCATTCACACCTGAATGCAAAACATGATTGCCCTCATTAGCCGTTAAATGAAATGGCTGATTAACTGTTAACTCGTAATCGGTCTGCGATAGTCGTCCGCCAACGCGACCAATTGTATTACCCAAATGAAACGGGTTGTTTAAATAATGTGCTAAATCATTGAATTGAATCAACCGTTCTTGACCAAAGGCGCGATATGATTGCCATGTTGCCCCGTACGATAAAATGGTGATTGATGTGCCTGCCGTGTTCGTCAGCGTGTATGCCATCACTTTTTCACCACTTGTTAGCGACCCAAAATCGCTATGCGTCCCCTTCATCATTAACCTCCTTGTCAGAAATAGCGGCGTCAAAAATGACCCCGCTATTTTCAAAGCATAAATTTACTGTAATGCTAAATCTGAACCGTCTAAATCAATCACAATTGGGTCACCAGAAATCAATTCAACCGTTGTTATATCTTTCGTCACTTGCACTTCAAGCACATGTCCACGGAATACCAAGCGGAAGGCATACGACGTCCATTTCTTAGGTAAGAATGGTGCCAGATGTAGCTTACCATCGCGCACCCGCATACCTGCAAAGCCTTGAACAATGGCTAACCAAGAGCCAGTCATGGCCGTAATATGCAAGCCATCAGCAGTATCATTATTATAATTATCCAAATCCAACCGAGCAGCACGTTCATACATTTCAACCGCTTTGTCCTCTAGTTTAAGCTCGGCAGCCAAAATTGAGTGAACTGACGGTGATAGTGATGATTCATGTACCGTTAATGGTTCATAGAATTCAAAATTATTCCGCTTTTCTTCCTCCGTAAATGCATCTGGGAAATAAAACATCGCATGCAAGGTATCTGACTGCTTAATATATGGCGAACGTAAGATATGATCCCATGACCAATGTTGATTAATCGGCCGTACAGCTGGATCCAATTCTGAGACTGGAATCAATTCTTTGTCCAAAAATGTGTCATGTGCCTCAAAAATATGCTTGGTTTCCCCATTGATTTGAACATCGGCTTGTGGCAAATACATCTTGTCGACAATGTCTTGCCAATGTGCCAACTCGTCTGTTGTAATCGCTAATTTTTCCTTCTCATCTGCATTAATTTGGTCATAATTTTCAAGCGCATACTTCAAGACCCATTGTGCCATCCAATTAGTATAGAAATTATTATTGACATTATTTTCATACTCATTGGGACCAGTAACACCATGAATCATATACTGACCTTTTCGAGCTGAATAATGTACACGATCCGCCCAAAAACGTGCAATATTATATAGCACTTGTGCACCATCACCCTCGAGCCATGAACGATCGCCTGTTATGTTTGTATAATTGTAAATCGCATAGGCAATTGTTGAATTACGATGGATTTCCTCGAAAGTAATTTCCCACTCATTATGTGATTCAATCCCATCAAAGGTCACCATTGGATATAAGGCACCGGCTAGCCCTTGTTCTTTTGCGTTATGGAAAGCACCATCCAATTGGTCAAATCGATATTGCAACAACGACCGCGTCACCTTTGGATCCGCAACCCCTAAATAAACTGGGATAGCAAACGCTTCGGTATCCCAATACGTTGCACCACCATACTTTTCACCAGTAAAGCCTTTAGGACCGATATTCAAACGTGGATCATTTCCATAATACGTTGAGAACAATTGGAACAAGTTAAATCGAATTCCTTGTTGTGCTGCATCATCCCCATTAATTTGGACGTCCGCTTTTTCCCAACGTTTTGCCCATTCTTGCGTATGTGCTTGGTAAATGTCACCATAACTGTGGATCATCACATCGTCTAGCAGATGCTCGCCCGCTTCAATTGTTTCAATGAGGCTATTATAATCTCGTGATGTGGTCACAATCACTCGTTTTTCAAAAGTAACTGTCCCATCAGTTGGCACTTGAATGGTATAACGGTCAGTAACCTCCCACTCATTTTTTTGTTGATGAATCAGTTCACCACCAACGAATGCCTGCCGAGCAACAACAGTAAATTGTGGTACGCCAAAGTCATTTGAAATTGTTTGCGTAGCAATAAACGAGCCATTCTCTGAATTATCAGCATCCAGAACTTGCCAGAATTGCTCATCGTAATTACTATCTTCATTCACAACGTCAGCATCAATACTGGCATCAAATGTAATCTGATGCGTCTGACCATCAACTGAAGAAAATGAATAATGCAAATCAGCGAGTTCTTTTGTGGCTGCCGAAATCAAACGAGTCACAACAAATTTCACACCAAAGACGGTAAATGTCCGAATCAAAATGCCCTTTTGCATATCCAGAGAAATTTCAAAATCATTGACCATATTTTTGGCTAAATCAACCTGTTGACCATCAACTGTTATATCAGCTTTGACAAAATTAAGGGCATTGATTGCCTTCCCAAAATAAAGTGGATAACCGTTTTTCCACCAACCAACGCGGGTTTTATCGGGAAACCATACCCCACCAATATAAATACCTTGGTGTGTGTCGCCAGAATAAACTTCTTCAAACATACCACGCATACCCATGTACTCATTACCTAATGAGGTCATCGATTCTTGTATGCGTTTATCCTCTGGATTTAAATCATGTGAGGTGACTGTCCAAGGATTTACTTCAAAAATTCGCTTCATTGCTTATTCTCCTTTTACTTTGATTTACTGTTTTGTCACTAAAATTGATAAACGACAAATTCATCTGGTCTTAAAACGTTATTATCTGCTAACTGGCTGATAATAACTGGTTGTTGTTGATAGTTTGTTAAATCGAAATTCTTTTGACCGTGATTAAACAATCCAAGTAGCTGTTCTTGCTCACCAATTCGGCGAATACCAATGACATCATCAGTTTGATGCGTCCATTGCAATGTTCCCGCACTTAGGACGTCTGAAAAAGTTCGCCGAACTGCAATTAATTTTTGGATAAATTGGTAAAATTCAAAATCTTGATATTTCGAATCCCAGACCATTGGTTTACGGTCATCAGGATCATTTTCACCTGTCATCCCATACTCTGTCCCATAATAAATTGATGGCACACCCGGTTGTAAGAAGGTAAAAGTTAGCACTTGTTTTTCAAGAGCCATATTCTCATGCACAAGTGTCTTAAGCCGTGGTGTATCGTGAGAATCTAGAGCATTAAACATCATTTGATTAGTCGAAGCACGATAGTGCATCAACTGATCATTTAATTGATTGATGAACGTCTGCACGTCAATCCGATTATGAACAAAATAATCTAAAATCGATCCAGTATAGGCATAGTTCATAATGCCGGTTAATTCGTCACCATTAAGCCACGCCTGTGCATTGTGCCAAATTTCACCTAGAATGTAGAAATCAGGCTTAAGCGTGGTCGTTGCGGCATGAAAAGCTTTCCAAAAATGATGATCAATTTCATTTGCAACATCCAATCGCCAAGCATCAATATCAAATTTTTTAATCCAATAAGTGGCAATATCAATTAAATACGCCTGAACCTCTGAATTTGCCGTATTTAATTTTGGCATGTGGGGCGTATAAGCAAATGTGTCATACGTGGCATCTCCGGCAAATTCGAAATCATTCGTTGGCGTGTACGTTGCTGGAAATTCGTGAATGTGGAACCAGTCCGCATATTTTGAATCAGCTTGATTTTCAAGTACATCTCGCCATTGCGATGCCTGGTCGCCAACATGATTAAAAACGGCGTCCAACATCACGCGAATCCCTCGCTCGTGCGCGGCTTGCACCAATTTTTTAAATAATTGATCATCACCAAATTCTGGGTCGATTGTGTAGTAATCTTCTGTATCGTATTTATGATTTGATGGTGCTTTAAAAATTGGATTAAAGTAAATGCCATTCACACCAAGCGCTACTAAATGGTCCAAATGATCTAAAACGCCCTGTAAATCACCACCGTAGAAGTCAAAACGGCCAGGATGATCAGTACTATCCCAAGGCTTTGTCCCCGCTGGGTCATTTTGAGGATTCCCGTTTGCAAAACGTTCTGGGAAAATTTGATACCAAACCGTTTGCTTAACCCATTCCGGTGCCTTAAACCGATCAATTTCTTGGAAATAAGGCATCCTAAAATACGTATTCATATCGTCCAAAGTTTCTGGATTTGCTTGTCCGAAACCTTTGTCATTTAATAACACTTGTTCCCCATCAGTCGATTGAATGATGAAAGCATAGGCCAACCGACGTTTGTCAGCTGAAATACTGATTTGCCAATAATCATACAGTGAAGTTGATAATATTTTCGTCATCGCTTGTGGTGCATGATAAAATTTGTCAAATTCCAAATTCCCCCATAATGTGTAAGGATCCCCCGCAATCAACTGAACGGACGCAATGTCATCTTTAGCGGTTCGCAAACGAATATGCATAGTTGTTGCATCATACAGATAGGCCATCTCACTTTCAGGCCGATGATAAATCGCACTTAAATTCATAGCTTGCCTTTCTACATTGGAAATGATTTATCCTAAATCGCCATGTTCAACTGATGTCTCTTTAATCACCCAAACAGCTAGCGCACCAAGGATGAAGAGAATACCGGAAACAGTAATCATATGTGGCATGTAGTTACCCAACAATGGATATAATGCAAATGAAGCAACTGAGGCCACAATTTGTGGTAAGCAAATCCATGAATTAAAGAGTCCCATATAAGTCCCGTCATGCTTACCATCAAGCGCATTGGTCAAAATCGTAAATGGAATAGCATTCATCGTGACCCACGCAATGCCTAAGAAGATAAAGGCTACGGCAGAAAGTGACTTAACATGTGTGGTAGCTAGCATAAAGAATCCAATGGCACCCAACACTAATCCAATTGAGTAAGCTGGCTTACGAATCTTATTATTGAGCTTTGTAATAATCAACCCCCAAACAATGGCGGCAACGGTTTCGATAGCTGATAAGATACCAAACCAATTTCCTGCATCTTGGAACCCAGCAGACGCTGCATTAGTCGTATGCCAAATATTTTGAGCAACAGTTCCAGTACCGTATGTCCAAAGATATTGGAATCCAGCCCAACAGAAGAATTCAACCAAGCCCAATGTCCAAAATACTTTTGGCGCCTTCGCTAAAATTTGGAATAAATTTAATTTTTCTTGTTTTTCTTCAAGTCCATGATACTGCGCATATGTTTTAGGATCATATTCGTCCACCTTCCAAACTGTGAAGGCCGCAGAAATTGCTAGAATGAAGGCACCAGTATAGAACGCCCATTTAACTGATGGTGGTAATTGTCCGGCAGCAGCCACATTGGCGACACCAATTGCGGTAAAGAAGAATGGGAACAAATTAGCAACAACGCCTCCGATGTTTCCCCAAATTGTCTGCCATGACCATGCCATATCTTTTTGTTCATCATTAACCATGTCTGAAATCATCATTTTGAATGGTTGCATTGACATATTTGATGACAAATCCATAAATAGGATGGCTACCGCCCCAAACCATAAACCAGTTGACGTTTTAAATCCAAATGACCCAGAATTAGGCAATAAACACATGACTAAAATAGCAACAAATGATCCAAGAATAAGATAAGGTAGTCGACGCCCAATCTTTGGAATCCAAGTCCGATCTGAAAAAATACCAACTAACGGTTGTACTATCATGCCAGCGAGTGGTGGCAAAATAAAGAAAAAGCCAAGTTTCGTTGGATCAGCGCCAAGCGTTTGGAAAATTCGTCCCATATTGGCACTCTGCAGTGAAAATGCCATCGACGTGCCTAAATTACCAAAAGTCATCAACATCAGTGTTGAGATTGCTAAGGTTGGTAGTAATTTTTTACCACCGCTTTTAGCAGTTACATGTCCGTCTTCAGCCATAATAATATCTCCTCCAAAAATTGTTTGATTATAATCTGTAACCGCTTACATTTCATAATATAAACCATTTCCTTTCTTTGTGCAAGTGCTTGCACAAAAAGAATTGCATGTTACCGTTATCATATTAACTATTAATTGTGAATTTTGACTCACATAACGACTTAGTTGATTGTTTGTCAAACCGCACACTAGAATGCACTTAAAACACAAGTTTTCCCTATCAAAACACACAATCATCAGTCGTCCGCTGATTGAAGCCAAACAAATCAAAGATGAACGGCGCACAAACTTCCCCCAACGCACGCAAACCGTTAGCCTTTATATGGTTGACTCGCTCGCGTTCATTGCTAACAAGTTAAATTATGATGTCCCCTTTTACCTCGCATTTTTATTGCTGGTAATTTCCTACAAGCATCTTGTAACGGTCAAAATTTAACCGCCTTTTGCAGCAACACTAAAAAAATCCCTGACTTGGATTAACACCAAATCAGGGTAGTTATTTAAACACATTTTTTTAATTATATTTGAGGCAGGCGATAAGGGACAATAATGTGTTGCTGATTTTGTTCCTCTGAATTGGTCGATTGACTAAATAACAATTCAACTGCCGCGGCACCCAAAACTTTGGGTTGAACATCAACCGAATAAAAATGACGACCACTTAATTGCACATATTCTGATGCATTAAAGGCGATTGTGGGTAATTTAGGATGCGTTGGTAAATGTGCTTCAGCTTGTTTTTGTGCTAAAAAACCGAGTTTATCATCTGTCGCAACAATCCCATCAACTTGAGTGACTTGTTCAAAATAAGCATGTAACTGTTGTTTTTGTTCACTGAAATTCTCAGATAATGTCAAGACTTGACCCTGAGGATTTGCTTGATGATAACCTGTTTCACGGTTCTCTTCAAAACGCCAATCGCCAGTTGTTCGCACAAATACTGGTGATTTTAATTGATAGGCTTGCATCAATAATTCAGTCGCGGCTTTGGCTGCAGCAATATTATCATTATCAACATATAACGTATCTTGTAATGATTGCGGTTCGCCCGTTACCACTACTCGCGCATGATATTCATTTAATAACTGCGTAATTGGATCATGGACCGCTGTATACAATAAAATAAATCGCCTGACCTTGCCAGCTTCGACCATCATTTTAACGGATTCATAGACCTCACGCCATGAATTTCCCGTTGCAGTGGCTAATAAATAAGCCTTTGATTGGAGCTGTTCATTGATACCAAATAATTCGTGTAGGACGAAATCATTGCCAGAAATCTGTTGATTTTGTGGTGGAAAAACGACGCCGACCGTATTACTCTCAGTAGCCATAAGATTTTTGGCCGCAAAGTTAGGCGTATATCCCATATCTTGCGCTAATTTTTGAATTCTGTCACGCGTTGCCTGACTAATTCGTGGTGAATCGCTTAGGGCTCTGGAAACTGTTGACATTGATACATCTGCTTGTTCAGCAATATCTTGAATTGTAATCATCATGCAACCACCTTTCACCAATCATGTGCTAATTAATTCTGCTAATGTTTATATTATAACGTATTATCTGTTTCAAAATTGGCTAGCTTTCATCGTCGAAAAATAAAAATGACGTATATCTGATGTATACGTCATTTATTCATATTTTTAAACAGTTGTTTTTGAATGATTAGCAATATCTGCCATTAACTCATTTTCAAAGTCAGCATATGATTTAGTTGTCGTTTCCAATGAACCAAAACGACGAATTGTCACTGAATCATGATCTTTTTCTTCATCACCAATCACCAAAGTATATGGAATCTTCAATGATTGGGCATCTCGAATCAAATAACCTAATTTTTCGTTTCGACCCTCAAACTCAGCGCGAATACCTTGATGCACCAATTTGTCTACAATTGATTGAGCATATTCAGCATGTGCTTCACGATTCACTGGAATCACACGCACTTGATGTGGTGCCAACCATGTTGGGAAAGCACCCTTATACATTTCAATCAAATAGGCTGTAAAGCGTTCCATCGTTGAGATGACACCCCGATGAATCATCACTGGTCGGTGTTGTTCACCATCAGCACCCACATAGTGCAAGTCAAAGCGTTCAGGTAGCAAGAAGTCCAATTGAATTGTTGACAACGTTTCTTCACTACCCAAGGCAGTTTTAATTTGAACGTCTAACTTTGGTCCGTAGAATGCCGCTTCACCTTCAGCTTCAAAGTAATCTAGTCCCATATCATCCATGGCTGATTTAAGCATCTTTTGTGACTTGGCCCACATTTCATCATCATCAAAATACTTTTCTGTATTCTCAGGATCACGATATGACAAACGGAAACGATAATCTGAAATATTGAAATCAGAATAAACATCAATCATCAAATCCAAAATCTTCTTGAATTCATCTTCAATTTGGTCAAGCATCACAAACGTATGACCATCGTTTAGGGTCATTTCACGGACACGTGACAAACCAGTCAAAGCACCTGATTTTTCATAACGATGCATCATACCCAATTCAGCGATTCGTAATGGTAACTCTTTATATGAACGTGGATGATGCTTATAAACCTGAATATGTGATGGACAGTTCATCGGACGCAATTCGAGGAATTCACCATCCCCCATGTCCATTGGTGGGAACATATCGTCATGGTAATGATCCCAGTGCCCAGATGTCTTATACAATTCAAGATTAGACAAAATTGGCGTATAAACGTGTTGGTAACCTTTTTCAAGTTCGCGATCAACAATATAGCGCTCCAGTGTGCGACGAATTGCTGCCCCGTTTGGCATCCAAACTGGCAAACCTGACCCAACATCTTGCGAAGTAAAGAACAAATCTTGTTCAGCACCAATACGTCGGTGATCACGTTCTTTTGCTTCTTCACGTCGTGTTAATTCAGCTTGCAAATCATCATCTGTCCAAAATGCTGTACCATAAATACGTTGCAACATTGGATTTGATGACTTACCACGCCAGTAGGCACCTGCAACTGATGTCAACTTAAAGTGCTTAATCCAACCTGTTGATGGGACTAGCCCACCACGATCTAATTCAATATGTTCACCTTGAACAGCGATTGAGATTTTTTCATCTTCTGGCAGATCATTAATCAATTCCACCTTATATGGATCTGACTTAAACATGGCCAAAGCCTCAGCGCGTGAAATCACACGTGAAACGATGGGTAAGTTCTCATCCACAATTTTATGCATCATTTTTTCAATTGCTGGAAATTCTTCAACTGAAACCTGGCCTTCGGCATTATCGGTGTCATAGTAAAATCCATTATCGATTGCTGGCCCAACCCCAAAGTGCATATCAGGATGCATTCGCTTCAAAGCTTGTGCAAGCAAATGGGATACTGAATGCCGCAATAATTGCAACGCCTCATCCGTATCTTTAGTAATCAATTCAAATTGACCATCTTCATTAATCGCATCATGCATACCAACATAATGTCCATTTAGGCGACCTGATACTGATTTCTTAGCGAGTGACTTCGAAATACCGGTTGCAATTTCCAATGGGGTTGTACCAGCTGGGTACGCCTTAACCGCGCCATCTGGAAAAGTCATACTAATTTCTGCCATGTGAGACTCCTTGTTTACCATTTTATTTTTCAATTCGTTAATAAAATAAAAACGTCCCATTCAAACCTTTAGATTTGAACGGGACGTTTAGCACGTGATACCACCCGAAATTCGCTATGTTGAAAAACATCAACATAACCTCATTTCTTCCTTAACGCGGAAAACGAAATTGGTTGCCCAATCCACATCAAAAGTAGTATCCTATACGATCTCATCACTGTCTCTCATCATCACAGTGTTGCTACAAAAAGATTACGCATAAAACATGTCTTTATCAACGTATTAATTATAGTTATCATTATAATCACTTTATTCCATACTGACAAGTGTTAACCTAATTGTTCGCCTGACTTGGCATCATGGCGCGTTCGTTAATCGGAAGCGACCGATTATTTGTGAGTTATTCTTATTGTGCTGCCTTAACCAAAGCTTGTGCAAATTGGCGCAATTCTACTTCGGCCGCATCATTTGGACTCAAATTAACTTTAACACCCGCTGCGCCTTCAATGGCACCAGTCAAGGCAAATTTTGCCCCCATTTTATCAACCGCCACACCAAAATCATCACCGTAAAATGTATCCCCCGAACCAGCGACACCATAAACCAGGCCAGATAAATCGACTTGTGATAAATCTTCATAAAAATCTAATGCTTCATCCGCCAATGACCCTTTATCAAAGGTATACACAACGCTGACCACAATATCTGTTTCGGTTGGATTAATATCGAGCGCATCAACATCCATGATTTCTTCTTTCGTTGTTGTGACACCCAAATGTTGTAATTCATCAATAATGATATCGGCGACATCTTCATTATTTCCTGTCAAGGTTGCATATAAGACACGTGCATTCATTTGCTGTCCTCCGTTAATTAACTAATCGTATTGACCGACCGGTATTGCTAAGCACATACCCGTCAACCATTAATATCTGCTTTTTTAATGTGGCTTGCTGATTTTTTAACCAGTTTATCCTCACTTGTCGCTTGTGGTCGGTACTGTAATGTCATTCCTTTAAGGATATTACGAACATACCGATCTCCTGCTGCTTTATAATTACGATGATCTGGGCGCCGAAGCACCGCACTTAACTCAGAATTTGACACTTCAATCCCAGCAGAATCAAAAAAACTTTGATAATCATCACTTGTATATGACATCGCAATTTTTAACTTTTTGAGCACCACATTATTAATACTTGCCTCATCAGTCATATCCAATGTTGGCTTTATCACTTGACCTTGCGTATCTTTTTTATGCCCGCGTTGTGAAATGATCAAACCATTCATAAACATCTCGAGTTCTTGCATGGTTAAATGTTGATCACGAGGTGTTTCTTTTTCTTGTTTTGCTAACATGCGATTCAGCATCACCTCATCAACCGTCAAACCACCAAATGCAAATATTTTAATTAAATCAGGCTTTTTAATTGATAACGCATAGCGTAGTCGAATCAAAATGTCATTATTATTCATATTTCTCCTCTTTTTTATCCCATAGCGATTAAAATGGATGATTATCATACTCAATCCATGATTCATGCGAATCCTGAATTCGTTTAAACATTTTTTCCATATCCGTATTACTAAAACTGACAATTACTGGACGACCATGTGGACAATTATATGGATTTTGCGTCTGCCGCAACTGTTGAATCAGGTCACGTGCTTCAACATCATTAATTTTCCAATTTGCCTTAATTGAACGTTTACATGCCATCATTATGGCTGTTCGTTCACGAAAATCAGCTAAGCTCAATTCACCATCACGTAACAGCCAATCGACCATCTCTTTGATGGTTGCTTCTTCTTGTCCTTTTACAAACCAGCCAGGATGCTCATGAACAATCAGCGAATTGCTACCAAACGGTTCTAGATCTAGTCCCAAGGCCATTAATTCCTCATGGTGGCTTTCAATCTGGAGCATGTCGACGGTTGAATATGACAAGACAATTGGCACTAACAACTTCTGTAGTTCCAAACCTTGTTGTGTTAGCGTCTGGCGATAATATTCATATTTAATTCGCTCTTGCGCAGCATGCTGATCAATTAAATATAGGCCATCTTCAGCCTGCGCAAATAAAAATGTACCGTGCATTTGGCCAATATAGTCTAACGCTGGAAACGTAGATACTGGCTTTCCATCACTCGTTTCCGACTTTAGTTCAAGTCGTGTTTGCTGACCAGGTAACATCGTTTGCTGACCATCCCCAAACGGATTAGGTGCTGATTCAGTACTATATTTTTGCTTAAAACTTTGAACAGCCTCAGTCGTTAATGCTGCTGAATTTTCTACGACGACTGGTTGAAGCGCCTCCGAATGAAAAGATGTTGCCACATCGTCACTCGCCGTCAAATTTGACCCCTTATATGGTGATGAGACGTCATTGAGTTGTTGGACGAAGGCTGGCATATTCTCACTTCCCAAATAATTTTCATAAGCATCCGGGATTAAGTTGGTCTGTTCAAACTTGTCACGTACTGCCTTTTCAATCAAATTCATCAATTGTTCTTCTTTACTGAGCCGAACATCAAATTTTTGTGGATGCACATTCACGTCCACCAAATTTGGATCCATTTCAATTTGAATAACTGCCATTGGGAAACGACCAACCATCAAACGAGTCCCGTAGCCTTTGACTAAGGCCTTTGTCAAGCTGTAATTTTTAACGTAGCGTCCATTAATCAATAATGTCATATAAGAACGATTAGCCCTTGTCAATTCAGGTAATGAAATCAAACCTGTAACCTTAAAATCATTATCTTGAATCGTAATGTCCGTCATATCACGAGCAACTGTCACACCATAGACTGAGCTAACGACTTGTTGTAAGTTACCATTACCTGTTGTGCGTAAAATTTCCTTTGCTTGGTGACTAAGTCGAAATGAAATTTGAGGATAGCTAAATGCTAGCCGATTGACAATGTCGACAATTTGCGATAATTCTGTCGCTTGTGATTTCAAATACTTCAATCGTGCGGGTGTATTATAAAACAAATCAGTAACAATAATATCAGTCCCTTGACGCGCGCTTGCGCCTTGTTCCTCAATGATTTCACCACCACGTAAATGAACTTCATAGCCTGATGAACTTCCAGCGGTCGCGGTAATCAAACGTACGTCAGCGACTGACGCAATTGACGGCAGCGCTTCACCCCGAAACCCAAGTGTCATCACTTTAAATAAGTCTAAACGTGAGGTGATTTTAGATGTCGCATGTCGCAAAAATGCGCGTTTGACTTGATTAGCTGGAATTCCCTGCCCATTATCAATTACTCGAATTGATTTCACACCTGCATCTTCAACCAAAATATCAATCTGTGTTGCCTGCGCATCAATTGCGTTTTCGACCAATTCCTTAACCACTGAAGCTGGCCGTTCAATCACTTCACCAGCTGCAATTTGATTGGTTAGATTCTCTGATAATTCAACAATATCAGCCATTTTCCCCTCCTAAAAATTTAATTTTTAGTTTTCTGTTGCATCTTTTCAGCGTTGATGCCGGAAAAAATAATTATATGCAACTAACATCAAACTACCAAAAATGGCAATCACACCAAAATTAACCACCACCGCCGTCAAGCCTTGAACAAAGGCACTCTTTAGTGTTTCACCATAAATTAAGATGTCACCAAGCGGGGCAATCACACCCCATGCGATTAAGTTGGCTAGTAGTTGCCAAATATTAAAATACAATAATTTTTGACGGGTCAATGTCCCACGAACAAGGTCTAACCGCTGCGTTGCTAAGCCTAGCAACAGACCAAATAAACCATCTGCGATCACCCATGACCACCAAATACCACCTAAAATAACACTGTCATGTAATGCGTGCCCAATAAGTGCAACCAATAGGCCGATAATAGGCCCAAATAAAGCTGTAATGAAAGCCAACCAAGCTTCAGCAAAATTAATTTGTGTCCGGACAACACCTGTACTCATTGACAACGCGCTCATCAAACAAAAGAATAATAATGTGCCACCTAAAAGCGCTAAAAACACACGAACTATCTTTTTCATTATTATCAATAATCCCCCACTTAACAGTCATCAATTTTTATTTTATTTTTTTAATATCAAACGCTATTCCGTTATCTCATCATTAATAACAATATAGTTTGCTGGTATCGCCTGATTGCCTGAAAAACGTTGATACTCTGTTTTAAAAGCTGTTTCAAAACTCATCGCATTCAACATTTCAGGGTGCATTGCAATTTGTTGAATCGCCAATACTGAATCGATTTCGATCTTAGAAGGCTTTCTTTGATCATGAATACCAACCATTGGCGACATCAAATCGTTGGCAGCGCCTTGATGCTTCAAGCCAAAGGCATGTCCCATTTCATGGGCAATTGTATGGACCGCCTCAGCTTGGTGAATTGATTGAATTTTTTTGGCACTTACCGGTCCAACCACGCCCCCTGATTTATAATCTTCCGGTTGAATTTCATTGGACCGCCAAACCGTTAATGCGTGATTAGAAATCCATAACATATTACCACCAATGGTTGTGGTAGCGAGAATTTCATGATTTGAATAACTTTTAACCCCCACCATGATTTGAAAATCTGCATCGACGGGCCATGTTCCGACATCACGATTTTTTGCTTGGCTGACCGTTTGATTTGTCACCTCAATCACTGGTGCGCCCAACGCGTCATTCCAAATTTTAGTAGCTTGAGTAACCCATTTCACAATATCACGATCACGGCCAGCAACAATCTGATCTGAAAAGACTAATTTCATTTTTCCACGCGTACTTAAATCCCAATGTGGCACACATGGTAATTGTTCTTTTGGCGTCTGAACACGTTTAGCTGCATGTGCAATATACTTTTTTTCTTGTTGAATTTCCGTTCTAGCTACTGACAAATTCATCACATAACGAATCGTATTGGGTAAGACCAAAATAACCAAGCAAAGAACAAAAAGCACAATACTCAGCCGCGTGTATCTCTGCATGGGTCGTCTCACTCGTTTGGACATGCTTGTTCACCTCAACGCCAATTTATTTTGATTCTGTTTCTGTCGAATCCACTGGTTCTTCGTAATTGTTGATAACTGCCAACTCACGATCATAAAATGCCGCAATTTTTGCCATCACTGACTCTGAATCATCCAAATAACTTTGTACTGATGCAGCCAATTCAATTCGCATACCTGAGCGACTAACCTTTGGATTTTCAACAAACATATACAAATTAACATCGCTCAATGGTTCATCAACCACAATTTTGCTGATTTGATTAGCATAACGTAATGGTAAATTAATTAAGCTTGTCTCTAGCCAAAGTTGAATTGGTTCGTCGCCGCTAATAATAATCTGTCCGCTAGCAATCTGATTTTTATGCACTTGTTGGGTCATAAAATCAAATAGCGAATCTAATTGAATCGTTGCCTGATCTTCCGCTGTCCAAGCACGCTGAACGATTTTTTCTGATTTAATGATTTCAATCAAATCATTTCCTGTTAATTGCATATTATTTGTCCTTTTAACTTTATAGATACTTCATTTTAACATACAAATGCCAAATCACTTGGCATTGTGCGTTGTGATTCAAACCAGTTATTAATCCGATTGATTAATGAAAAAATACGAGTTTCCGTTTTATCACACCGTGCCACAGATTCTTTCCAGATAATACAGCCACACTAATTAGAATTAATCCCTTCAATTTATATCTCAGAGTGTCCAAAAAGCTTATCAACAAGACAACGTTGCATATACATTTATTCTCAAACAAAAAGCGCTTGATTACTCAAGCACTTTGTTCTTAAATCTGATTCAATATCTTCTGGTCTACTTTTGACTCATTAATATAGCTTGGTCCTTTGACAACACGTTTTTGACTAACTTCAGCCTGAATAATCTTTCCCGGTTGAAATGGCTTTGGATCAGTCCCCATAACATCAGTCTGAACCGTTCGTTTTTCACCATTTTTGGTCACATATTTCATCTGATATTCATACACGTATATCCCAGTTATTTCTTTACCAGAATCATCTTTAGCCACCTTTTTTTGAGGAATAGTCTGACCAATTCGGGCATACGCTGTTGTCGCAGCATAGGTTTCTGAATAATAGTGATAGCCAAAAATGCCTAATACACTCACAATAATAATTACCACACCCAATCTTAAACGTTTCATTTTTTCATCCCCTTTACCTGTGCTTATATTATATTATACGGTATATAATATTGTCAATAAATAATTTGTTTATTATCATTGCACCACAAAAAAAGTCCTGAAAGTAATACCAACTTTCAAGACTATTATTTTATGCAATATTTTTGTCTTGCTAAACAATTAGACTTACATCATGCCTGGCATACCACCTTGTGGCATGGCTGGCGCAGCTGTTTCTTCTTTGGGCAACTCTGCAACAACAGCTTCAGTTGTTAAGAGTAAGGCAGAAACAGATGCTGCATTCTGCAAAGCTGAACGTGTAACCTTTGTTGGATCCACAATTCCAGCCGCAATCATGTCAACCCACTCATCAGTTGCTGCATTATATCCAAAGCCCACAGCTTGTTCTTTCAACTTATTAACAATCACTGAACCTTCTAAGCCAGCGTTCTCAGCAATTTGACGAACCGGCTCCTCAAGTGCGCGTTGAACAATGTTGATACCAGTTTGCACATCACCACTTTCATTCAAGGCTGCAACTGATGAAATAGCATTTACCAATGCGGTACCACCACCAGCAACAAAGCCTTCTTCAACAGCAGCGCGGGTCGCATTCAAAGCATCTTCGATGCGATACTTGCGTTCCTTCAATTCGGTTTCAGTCGCGGCACCAACGTTAATCACAGCAACGCCGCCAGCTAACTTAGCCAAACGTTCTTGCAACTTTTCACGATCAAAGTCAGATGTTGTTTCAGCAATTTGATTCTTAATCAAATTGACACGGTCAGCCAATTGGTCCTTGGCTCCTGATCCTTCAACAATGGTTGTGTTATCCTTTGAAATTGTAACCTTATTAGCTTGTCCCAAATTCTCAATTGTGACATCCTTCAAAGCCAAACCAAGATCATCGGTAATCACTGTACCACCAGTTAAGATTGCGATGTCTTCAAGCATCGCCTTACGACGATCACCAAAGCCAGGTGCTTTAACTGCAACAACATTAAACGTTCCACGCATCTTATTCAAAACAAGGGTTGGCAAAGCTTCCCCAGTAATGTCATCAGCAATAATTAACAAGGCACGACCTTGCTCAACAACTTGCTGTAAGACTGGCAAAATCTCTTGAATATTACCAATCTTCTTGTCAGTAATTAAGATATATGGATTTTCAAGGTTAGCTTCCATCTTTTCAGTATCAGTCACCATATATTGTGACATATAGCCACGATCGAATTGCATTCCCTCAACAACATCAAGCGTCGTCTCGATACCCTTTGACTCTTCAATCGTAATAACCCCGTCGTTACCAACCTTTTCCATTGCCTCAGCAATCAAGGCACCAACTTCTTCATTTGCAGCAGAAATTGAGGCAATCTGGGCCACTTCTTCTTTTGTCGAAACAGTCTTTGACATCTTATGCAAGGCGTCAACGGCCGCCTTCGTTGCTAATTCAATTCCGCGACGAACGCCAACCGGATTAGCACCAGCGGTCACGTTTTTAAGACCTTCATTGATAATAGCTTGCGCCAAAACTGTGGCAGTAGTTGTTCCATCACCAGCAATATCATTGGTTTTAGAAGCCACTTCAGCCACTAACTTTGCGCCCATATTCTCGAAATGGTCTTCCAATTCGATTGACTTAGCAATGGTTACCCCATCATTAGTAATCGTTGGTGCACCATAACTTTGTTCAATCACCACATTGCGTCCCTTAGGTCCAATGGTTGTCTTAACTGTATTTGCAAGTTGATCAACACCTGCTTGCATTTTTGAACGTGCATCTTCTGAAAACTTCAATTCTTTTGCCATTTTCAATTTCACCCTCCCAAAAAGTTTAGCTTATTTGAATATATTAAATTACAATACTGCGATTAAGTCTTTTTCGTGTACCACAAGATACGTTTCACCGGCATTTTTAACCTCAGTGCCGGCATACTTATCAAATAGTACTTCGTCCCCAACTTTAACAGCCGTAGGGGCTTGTAAATCACCGATGCTCTTATCTGAAATAGCAACGACTTTACCAATGGTTGACTTCTCTTGCGCATTTGAAGCAATAACAATACCACCAACCGTTTGTTCTTGTTCTTGCTCAACTTGTAGCAAAATGCGATCTCCTAATGGTTTCAACATGATACGAATTCCTCCTTTGATTTTTAGCACTCTCATTTATCCAGTGCTAATTTACAAATACTATTCTAGCACACTGGTATTTTTTTTCAACTAGTTTGCCAATTATTTTGACATGATGTTTACGCCCGTCCATGCCATTCATCATCAAATTCATTTAAAAATGCCTGCATAAACTCTGTTCGATGCTCAGCAATCGTCTTTGCCTTAGGCGTATTCATTAAATCAGTCAATTTGAGCAACTTTTCATAAAAATGATTAATCACTGATGAATTTTGTCGATACTGATCATGATCTAAGTGCTCACGAGCTGCATCATTTGGGTTATACATCAAGTGACCTTTATGACCACCATAATAAAATGTCCGCCCAATTCCAATTGCCCCAATGGCATCTAATCGATCCGCATCTTGGACAATTTGGCCATTAAGCGTCAGTTGATAACGTGTTGTCAAATTTTTTGAATATGACATATGGGTGATAATATCTAAAATTTCAGCTATTTCCGCTGATTCAATCTGCCAATCACGCAGCTTTGCTCGAACCTTGCTAATTGCAGCATTTACGTCATCAACAACCTTTTCATCAATGACATCATGCAATAAAGCCGCCAACGAAACGATTTCAACATCAGCTGTTGGCATATCTTTTGCTAACATGAGGGCATTTGTTAATACGCGTTCAATATGAACATAATCATGCCCCGATTGTTCCTCCAATAATTCTTCCCGTACAAATTCTTTCGCCAACTCTAAATTCATCTTTTCTCCTCCATCATTACCTGTCTTATTATCTCATATTCTTGACCAGCACAAATTTGACTCTGCATCTTCATTCTACATATCAATAAAAAAGCATTACCGAAATCGATAATGCTTTACTTCACTCTGATTCTGAATTAAAACAATCCAGTAATCGTCCCATCACGATTAATGTCAATATCATATGCCGCCGGATGCTTTGGTAACCCCGGCATTGTTAAAATCGACCCCGTCAATGCGACCAAAAAACCAGCGCCAGTTTTAGGTACAAATTCTCGCACATGAATCTTAAAGTGCTCTGGTGCACCTAATTTTTTAGCATCATCCGATAACGAATATTGCGTTTTTGCGACAATAATCGGTAACTTATCCCAACCAAATTTTGAAAACTGTTGTAATTGCTTTTGCGCTTTATCTGAGAGTTCAACGCCATCGCCACCATAAATTGACTGCACAATCAAATTCAACTTTTCAACCGCACTATCATCTTTGGCATACAATGGGGTGAAATTTTTAGGCATATCAGTTGATTCAATCACTGCTTGTGCTAATTCAGGTGCACCGGCACCACCGGCTTCCCACACATTAGCGACATAGGCTTTAGCTCCTTGTGCCTCGGCATACGCTTCAATCGCCTGGATTTCTTCTGGTGTATCAGTTACAAAGCGATTAATCGCAACAAGAACTGGCACCTGATATCTTTGCATTGCTTTTAAGTGTTGGCCGAGGTTCAAAAGTCCTACTTTTAAGGCTTCGACATCAGCTGCCGCCAAGTCACTTTTCGCCTTGCCACCATGCATCTTCAGGGCCCGAACCGTTGCAACAATCACGATTGTATCCGGTGTTTTTCCTAATAATGGCACCTTAAAATCAAGGAACTTTTCACCACCCAAATCAGAACCGAAACCAGCTTCAGTCACCACATAATCTGCTAATTGCAGGGCTGTTTTGGTCGCTTGAATGGAATTTGTCCCCTGCGCAATATTGGCAAATGGCCCACCGTGAATCAATGTTGGCGTATGCGCTAACGTTTGTACCAAATTAGGCTTAATGGCATCCTTTAACAACGTAGTTAAAGCACCCGCCACACCCAAGTCCTTGACAAAGACTGGCTCGCGTTCATAAGTGTAGCCAACAACAATGGCCTCAATCCGTCGCTTCATATCTTCCAAATCATGGGACAATGTTAAAATTGCCATCAATTCAGAGGCAACTGTAATATCAAATCCATCTTCACGCGGCACCCCAGAGGTTGCTCCGCCTAATCCAATTGTGACATGCCGTAATGCGCGATCATTCACGTCCAACACGCGTTTCCATAACACGCGTCGTGGGTCTAATTGATGCGGATTTCCTTGATAGATACTGTTGTCAATCAAAGCTGCCAAAGTATTATGCGCACTCGTCAACGCATGAAAATCACCCGTAAAATGCAAGTTAATATCTGCCATCGGCACAACTTGGGATTGTCCGCCACCCGTTGCACCACCCTTCATTCCCATCACTGGGCCAAGCGATGGTTCGCGTAAAGCAATCATCGTTTTTTTACCTGCTAACGATAACGCATCAGCCAATCCGACTGTCACCGTTGATTTACCCTCCCCAGCTGGTGTCGGGCTAATCGCAGTCACTAAAATTAATTTACCTAATGTCTTTCCCCGCACAATATTCGGATTCAGTTTAATCTTTGCCTTATCACGACCATAAGGTTCAATTTCATCAGCTGTTAACCCAACTTGTGCCGCAATCTTTTCAATCGGCCAAATATCAGCATGTTGTGCAATTTCAATGTCTGTTGCCATCATTCACGCCATTCCTTTCACTTGTCGTTACCATTGTATTATTATCTCACATATATTTTCACCTCAATATAAAAGGTGAATCGAAAATCAACTATACGTGCATTATAAAACTTGCTGAATCATCAATGCAACGCCTGCTTAGATCTTAGTGACTTCATGATTAACTGCCTGATACCCAATATCTGTTCGATATTGAAAATGTTTCAAATCAAGCGTTTGTAATTGTGAATAGATGATTTCTTGTGCTTGACTAACGGTTTCACCTGCCGCGACAAAAGTGAGTAATCGACCACCATCACTGACATAGGCATCATCTTTTAAAGTCAACGCAGCCGAATCTACCTTAACTTGATGATTTTCAAGTACTGGCACCGTGATTCCTTGTGACCCAGATGCTGGGTATTTCTCACCAGCCAATACCACACCAATGTATACTTGATGATGTTGCCAAGTTACTTGGGGTTGAATACCAAGCATGAGTTCATCAATCATGATATAAAAATCGGAATTTAATTGTGGCAAGACCACTTGTGTTTCCGGATCTCCCAACCTGACATTAAATTCAATGACTTTCGGTCCCTGTTTTGTGAGCATCACACCAGTATAGAGTATCCCATAAAATGGTATCCCATCAGCCTTCATCCCCTCAATCGTCGGCATCACTAGCTTTTCAATGGCTGTCATCCGCACATCATCAGCAAGCCAAGGCACTGGACTATAAGCACCCATACCACCAGTATTTGGCCCTTCATCACCATCTAACAAACGTTTATGATCTTGTGCAATTGGTGCGTGAACAATCCCGTTTTGCCCAACAAAAGAAAAAATAGAAAATTCTACCCCCTCCAGATATTCTTCGACCACTAACGTCGCATGAGGTGCTTTGGCATAAATCCCAGTTAATTGTTGCATTAACTGATCGTTACGTTGAAAAATCTGAACACCTTTCCCTAATGCCAGCCCATCTTGTTTAATAACAATTGGTAAGCCAAAACGTTCTACTGCCAGCAATGCTTCATCTAAAGATTTAACAGTAACTGATTGTGCTGTTGGTATATGATATTTAGCCATCAATTCTTTGGCAAATGTTTTTGAACCTTCTAATTGTGCCGCCGCCTGCCGTGGGCCAAAAATTGGCAAATCATGTTGTTCAAAGTAGTCCACAATGCCAAGTGTCAACGGTTCTTCTGAACCAACAAAAGTTAAATCAATCCGCTCTAATTCTGCAAAATCAGCCAAGTCTCTAATCATCTGAACTGAAATTGGCACTAATTTGATATTTGGCGTCATTCGCATGCCGTCATTACCAGGTGCAACAAACACTTGATCAACTTGTGGACTGCGTAAAAATGTTTTTGCAATGGCATGTTCACGTGCACCAGATCCGACTACAAGTACTTTTTTCATAACCCATTCTCTCTTTTTAGTAAAGGTGATTGTCATCAAACAAGCTACTGGCTTTAATGTCTAAAATGACGATTACCCGAAAAGACCAAAACAATTCCTAATTCGTCAGCCTTATCAATTGACGCCTGATCCTTGATTGAACCACCCGGTTCAACCACTGCGCTAATGCCATGCTCAGCCGCATAAGCGACTGAGTCATCGAATGGAAAGAAAGCATCCGATGCCAAAACCGCATCCGATAAATCAGTGGTCACCTTTAGCGCATTTTTGATAGCATAATTGACCGAGTCAATGCGATTAGGTTGACCAGCACCAATCCCAAGTGTTTGCCCGGCCTTTGCCACAACAATTGCATTCGACTTAACGTGCTTAACAGCTTTTTGTGCAAATACCATTGTTTTTAATTGTTCCGCTGTTGGTTGCACTTTAGAAACTACTTTTAAATCAGACAATTCTTCATGTGTTAAATCACGTTCTTGTGCAACAACCCCACCCAATACAGCAGTTAACTCAATTTTTTGTGGTATATCGGTTGTAAATGGTAATTGCAAAATACGCAAATTCTTTTTCTGTGCCAAAATTTCATAAGCTGCATCAGAATATTCCGGTGCAATAATAACTTCTAAAAAGATGTCATGCATTTTTTCAGCTGTGGCTACATCAACCGGTCGATTCAAAGCCACAATCCCACCAAAAATCGATACTGGATCCGCTGCAAAGGCACGATCCCAAGCTGCTTCAATTGTTTCTCCTTGCCCAATACCGGCTGGATTCATATGTTTAACTGTGACAACCGTTGGTGCTTCGAATTCAGCAATCATGCGTAAAACAGCATCAGCATCGCGGATGTTATTGTAAGATAATTGTTTACCATGCAGAATCTTTGAACTAAAAATTGAGTACGCTTCAGGGATCGCACTGCGATATGCGGCTGCTTTTTGGAATGGATTTTCACCATATCGCATTGGTTCAAACAATTCGAACGTTGGGGTTAATTGCTCTGGAAACTGCTCGTCTGTCAAGTATGCCGCAATCAAAGCGTCATAGGCCGCAGTATGTTGGAAAACTTTCTTTGCTAAGTATTTATGAAAGGCTAAATCAGCCGTCTGCGTCTGTAATTTATCTAGCACAGTGTCATAATCGATTGGATCCGTTACAGCAAGCACCGACGCAAAATTTTTAGCCGCAGAACGTAACATTGAAGGACCACCAATATCAATGTTTTCAATGGCTTGTGCTTCTGTCACGTCTGGTTTTTGAATTGTAGCTTTAAACGGATACAGATTGACAACCACCAAGTCAATTGGTGTTATATCGAATTCAACTAACTTATCCATATGTGCTGCTAAATCACGCCGCGCTAACAACCCGGCATGTACACGTGGGTGAAGCGTTTTAACACGTCCGTCTAACATCTCAGGAAAACCAGTCACCTCATCAATTGGAATGGGTGCCAAGCCTGCGTCTGCTAATGTTTTAAGGGTACCACCGGTCGAAACTAATTCATAACCTAATGCAACCAGCCCTTTGGCAAATGCAACCAAACCGGTTTTATCTGAGACACTTAATAATGCACGCTTCATTTGATAAATTCTCCTCTTTCTAATAACATCGCTAATGTTGCTGTGTATAATTGATGTTCAACTGCATGAATCCGAGCTTCAACATCTATTAGCTGGTCATCAACTGCGATTACAACTGGTTGTTGAGCAATAATTTTTCCTGTGTCCATCCCAGCATCAACATAATGAACCGTGACACCTGTGACACGAACGCCATAATCAAAGGCATCTTGAATCCCATGAGTCCCAGGAAAACTTGGTAACAATGCTGGATGAATATTGATAATTCTCCCTGCGTATGGGGTCAATAAAGTCTCAGTAAGCAGGCGCATGTAACCCGCCAATAAAATACCATCCACTTGATCTTGATTCAATTGGTCTAAAATGGCTAATTCTGCTGCTTGTCGATCAGCAAAGTGTCGGTAGTCAACCAGTGTATAAGGAATCCCTAGCTGCTTTGCTTTTTCAATTGCACCAGCATTTTTCTTATCTACAATCAAACGAACAATCGTTGCTGGCAATTGTTGTGCCTGTATTGCCTGAGCCAAGGCAACAAAATTACTACCTTGACCACTGGCGAAGACAGCTAGTCGAGTTATGCGTGCCATGGTGCCTCTCCTCTAAATTCAACGTGCTTTTCATCATGCTGTCGCTTTTGGATTGTACCAATGACATAGGCATCATCTGTTAGCCTTGCCAGTACTGATTTAACAACGTCGGGCTTAACAATTAGAACCATGCCCAGCCCATTATTAAATGTCAATAACATATCTGATAAACGTAATTGACCAGCGGCCTGAATCTGATTGAAAATTGGTAAAATTGGCCAACTCCCCCAGTTAATTTCCGCCTTTAAATTTGTTGTGTATGCCCTTGGCAAATTTTCGACTATCCCTCCGCCAGTAATATGTGCAATACTCGTAATCAATTGTTCATCAATCAAAGGCTGTACCATTGGTCCATACAACTTGGTTGGTTTCAGTAGTTCAGCCTGATCTTCGGTTGAGAGCTGATTAAATTGATTTGGTTCATGTAAGTTAAACACTTGGCGTACTAACGAATAGCCATTTGAATGAATACCACTAGATGCCAAACCGATGAGCACGTCGCCAGCTTCGACTGCTGATTTTTGTAATAATCGTTGGCGCTCTACAATCCCAACCCCAAATGCCGCTAAATCATAGTGATGCGGTGCATATAGCCCCGGTAATTCAGCTGATTCACCACCAATTAATGCCACACCAACTTGCTCGCAAGCAGACGCAATCCCACCAACAATCTCGGCGGCAATCGCTGGTCGAATTTTATCGACTGCTAAATAATCCAGTAAGAATAACGGTTTGGCCCCCTGTGCTAAAATATCATTCACGGTCATTGCCACTAAATCTTGACCAATTGTGTCATGCTTATTGGCAGCAATTGCTAATAATAGTTTGGTCCCCACGCCATCTGCCCCAGCAATTAGAATCGGATCATCATAGCCTTGACCAATGGCAAAAGCTGCGCCAAACCCACCTAGTCCAGACAATACATTTTGGTTATAAGTTCGTTGGACACTCGCTTTCATTCGCGTTACGGCTTCATTCCCAGCTGCAACGTCAACGCCAGCCGCAGCATATGCATCTTGGCTCATTTCTACATTTTCACTCAAGTCCCAAATTTCCTTTCGTTCATTTTGCATGTGGCAACCAATTTACAAACGTTGACCAGCAATCGACCGCACTTGCGTTGGTGAATACATCGTTGTTGGTTCAGGTAAAAAATCAACCAGCCCATTTTGTACAAACGTGGTTAATGTTTCTTGATAATCATAGATTGGACTCGGATAATGACCATCAAAATATGCGGTGGTCAAACCACTACCTTCGCCAAAATAAGGTAAATCAATCGCTTTGACCAAACCATCAACTGAAAGAAACTCCAAAGAATCCGCGCCAATAATCTCACACATTTCAGATTTTGTATGATTAGCCGCCATTAATTCATCGGTTGTCTGCATATCGACACCATAAAACGCAGGAAATTTAAATTCAGGTGATGCCACTCGAACATGGACTTCACTAGCACCAGCTTCACGTAGCATATTGATAATGTATTTTGATGTCGTTCCGCGGACGATTGAATCATCAACTAAAACTACCCGCTTACCAGTAACCACCGCTTGATTGGCGGTGAGTTTCATTCGAACCGCACGTTCACGCCGTTCTTGTGTCGGTTCAATAAACGTCCGAGCGACATATTGATTTTTCACTAATCCCATTTCATTCGGTAATCCAGCCGCTTCGGCATATCCCATCGTGGCGGACAAAGCCGAGTTTGGTACACCGACCACAATATCAGCTGCAACTGGCTGTTCTTTTGCCAAAGCTGCGCCCATTTTTTTTCGGGCATTGTGCACGTTTACGCCATAAATATTAGAATCTGGTCGAGCGAAATAAATATATTCCATCACATCAATATTTAAGGTTGTTTGCATGGTATATTGTTCAATCTGAATGCCCTGATCGTTAATTGTAATCAACTCACCGGGTTGAACATCACGAATAAATCGTGCCCCTACTGTCGCTAAAGCAGCAGTTTCAGATGTCACCACATACTTACCGTCAGCCAATTGACCTACCACAAAAGGTCGAAAACCATGTGGATCTAGGGCAGCATATAAGGTGTCAGCGGTTAACAATAAGAAAGCAAAGCCACCATGCAATTGGTTAAGCGCTGCCTTTAGCTTATCAACAAAGTGCTTTGATTTTGACCGTCGAATTAAATGTAATAACACTTCGGTATCTGAAGAAGATTGAAAAATCGCCCCTTGATCCTCTAACTGACAGCGCAATGTTTTGGCATTGGTGATATTACCGTTATGAGCCAAGGATAGTTGTGCATCCGAAAAGTTGGCCATCAATGGTTGAATATTTTCAATCCCACTATTCCCAGCCGTTGCATATCGCACATGCCCAATTGCTGCCGTTCCCTTTAAACGTTCCAAACGCTTAGGATCATGAAAAACATCGCCAAGAAGACCCAGTCCGCGTTCTTGCCAAAGTTGGCCGCATTGATTAGCGACAATTCCAGCACCTTCTTGTCCACGATGTTGTAAAGCATGCAACCCGTAATAGGTCATATTGGCAGCATCTGACCGGCCCCAAACACCAAAAATACCGCATTCTTCATTCAAGCTATTTTGATTTTCAACTAGGCTAGCAACCATGAGATAGCCTCCATATAATTTTCTTCAGCAACTTTTTTATTCACAGTAAAACTGGTATCCACCGCATTGAAATTAAATTCTGGTGTCCTTGTCACTTCTCCGATGAGTTGTGCGTCACTACCAGCGAGACGTTCGAAATCAGCTTGATTTGTTCTTGATACAGTGACAATAAATTGACCATGTGGTTCAGCAAAATACAAAGCCACTGGCTTATCTAGTGTCACTTCAAATCCAAATCCAGTCTGATTTGCAGCTTCAACCAAGGCAACAGCCAGACCACCTTCTGCGATATCATGCGCACTCTTAATCATGTCTGATTGAATCCCTTGCAATACAATTCGTTGCGCTTGAAGTTCGGCATCATCGTCAAATTCAAGTAACGCACCATTAATCTGACCGGTTAACATTTTCTGTAATTCAGAACCATTAAAAGCCGGTTTACTCTGACCAATCAGATAAATTAAATCGTCAGCATGTTTAAAGTTAATCGTTGTAATATCTGCTTGACTCGCATGCAAACCGACCATACCAATCATCGGCGTTGGATAAATTGCTTCATCGTTAGTTTCATTATAAAGCGACACATTTCCTGAAATGATGGGTGTATTTAAACGTTGGGCAAAGTCGTTAATCCCCGTGCATGACTGATCAAATGTCCAATAAATTTCTGGATCATCTGGATTACCAAAATTCAAACAATCAGTCACACCAATTGGTTGCGCCCCAGTGGCAACAATATTCCGTGCTGCTTCAGCAATTGCCATCTTGCCACCCTGATAGGGATCAAGGTAAACAAATCGCCCATTGACATCCGTTGTCATCGCTAAAGCCTTTTGTGTCCCACGAATTCGGATAACTGCAGCATCTCCACCAGGTTGAACTACTGTATCTGTTCGAACCATCGAATCAAAGTGTTTAAATAAATCAGCTTTTGACGCAATTGTTGGTTGCTTCAGTAGAGCTAGTAAGGTCTCTGCCGGGTCATCAATTACCGGCTCGTATTGATGTGTTGTCATTTCTAGTAAGTATTGCGGTTTAACTCGAGCCATATTTTGTTTGGGTGCGGATGTTAAAAAATTCACGTCCAAATCGGCAACAATTTCACCCCCAAATTCAAGCAAGTAGCGCCCATTATCAGTAACCTCACCAACTACGACTGCATCAAGTTCAACCTCAGCAAAGATTTTTGCTACTTCAGCTTCGTGTCCTTTCGCAACAACTAATAACATGCGTTCTTGCGATTCTGACAACATTAATTCATATGGGGTCATGCCAGTTTCACGTTGTGGTACTAAATCCAAATGCAATATAATCCCCATACCAGCTTTGTCTGCCATCTCAGCAGAAGATGATAAGATACCTGCTGCACCCATATCCTGAACACCAATAACAACATCCCCATGTTCTGCAATCACTTTTAGGGTGGCATCCATGACCAATTTCTCCATAAATGGATCACCCACCTGAACAGCTGACCGGTCTTGTTCATCATCCGTATTAAATTCAGCTGAAGCAAAAGTTGCCCCGTGGATACCATCACGACCTGTTTTTGCACCAACATACATCACTGAATTACCAGTACCTTCAGCTTTACCAACATGCATCAATGCTTGATCCAATAAACCAACAGCCATAACATTAACTAAGGGATTACCTTGATACACTGCATCAAAGCCAATTTCACCTCCCACAGTTGGAATACCAATTGCGTTACCATATCCAGCAATGCCAGCAATAATACCATGTACCAACGATTGTGTCCGTGGATCATTTAGTTCTCCAAAACGTAATGAGTCCAGAACCGCAATGGGTTGGGCCCCCATTGAAAAAATGTCACGTAAAATACCGCCAACTCCAGTTGCTGCCCCCTCATACGGTTCAACTGCTGAAGGATGATTATGTGACTCAGCCTTAAACACAACCGCCTGACCATCACCAATATCGAGAATCCCGGCACCTTCACCTGGGCCTTGCAAGACACGTTCATTTTGAGACCAGAACTTACGTAACACCGGCTTAGACTTTTTGTATGAGCAATGTTCTGACCACATTGCTGAAAAAAGACCAGCTTCAGTATAATTTGGCAGGCGCCCCAAGGTTGTCTCAATCAAATCATATTCAGCATCGGTTAACCCCCACGCACGATATATTTTCTCAGTTTTAACTTGCTCAGCCGTTGGTTCAGCCGTCATTGGATTAGCTAATGTTTTTGTCATTTTATTTACCCACCACTTCTAATGCAAGACTTGCGATAATACTTTTGAAAAAGCCACGGCCATCCGTTGCGCCTAATAAGGCGTCAACAGCGCGTTCTGGGTGTGGCATCATGCCTAGAACATTGCCTGTCCGGTTGGTTATCCCCGCAATTTGATCAACTGAACCATTCACGTCAGTTTGATATTTAAAAATCACTTGATGATTTGCGTATAATTCAGCAATTGTCTGTTCATCTGCATAGTAGCGACCTTCACCGTGTGCAATTGGAATCATAATTGGCTGTTGTTGTTTTGCGTAAACTTGTGTAAAAACGCTAGCATCGTTTTCAATCAACAAGGGAACCGTGTCACAAATAAAGCCGGGCACCTTATTTGCCATTAATTGTCCAGGTAACAAGCCAGCTTCAGTTAAAATTTGAAAGCCATTACAAATACCAACAACAATTTTGCCCTGTTCTGCTGCAGCAATCACCGCTGCCATGACCGGTGCAAAGCGTGCGACCGCACCTGAACGCAAATAATCACCATACGAAAAGCCACCCGGTAAAAAGATTGCGTCATACTCAGATAAATCCTGTGTTTTTTCAGAAACAATATCAGCTTCAATATTAAAATCTGTCAATGCATAATACATGTCAAAATCACAATTTGATCCAGGAAACCGAACCACCGCTGCCTTCATCGTTAAACCTCCGCCAATTCAAATCGATATGTTTCAGTATTATGATTAATTAACAATGCTTCCGTAAAAGCCTTAACTTCAGCCGCTGCAGCCGACTCATTATCAGCAGCAAACATAATTTCGAAATACTTACCTTGATTCACTCGTTCGACAGTTTGATAATCTAAACGATGTAACGCCGATTTAATCACTTCACCTTGTGGGTCTAAAATTGATTGTTTATATGTGACATAAATTTTTGCTAAATACATATTTTCACCTTTCACGATAAAACGTTATCAACAATTGTTATCTTTAAATCGTTTTTAAACGATCCAAAATTTCTGCATAAACCGTTGTTAAATCACCAGTATTCTGTCGAAAAACATCTTTATCTAATGATTGATGCGTCTGACGATCAACAAGTCGCATATTATCCGGCGATAATTCATCGGCCAATAATAAATTGTGTTGTGCATCATAGCCAAGTTCAATTTTAAAATCGACTAAGTCAATGCCAATTTGGTCAAACAATTCAACTAAATGTGTATTAACCTGTTGTGCAATTTGTTGAAAAGCTTGAATTTCTGTTTCATTCGCCAATCCCAAGGCAATCATTTGTGATGCGTTCAAACTTGGATCATCTAAAGCATCATTTTTAAGATAAAATTCTTGCACAATCGGCTTGAGCGGTTGCATTTGTGGTACATCATATTTTCTTTGAAAACTACCAGCGGCAAAATTTCTCGTTACAATCTCCACTTTGATCATCTCTAAGCGTTTCACCAAACTATCTGTATCGCTTAATTGCTGAATAAAATGATTTGGGACATGGTGCTGTGACAAGTAGGTGAACAGAAAACTCGAGATTGCATTCGTATAATAAGCTTTGCCAACGATTTTTGACTTTTTCTTGCCGTTAAGTGCCGTTGCCTGGTCCAAATGATGTAACCAAATCACTTCTGGATCTGACGTGGCATAGACCGCTTTGGCCTTTCCCGTTATCAATAAGTCGCCTTGCTCAATTTTCACCATGTTGTTGCCCCCATTCGTGTAACTGTTGCACATCTTCATTACCTAATACTGTAATATGCCCCATTTTTCGACCTGCTTTAATATCCGCCTTACCATAATCATGAAAATGCCATTCCGGATGATGAATAAAATCCTGTCTAGCCGTCAAAAGTGTTGTCCCAAGTAAGTTGTGCATGAGACTTGGCGCAAGCAATTTTATCGGCGGTATTGCTAACCCAACAATACTGCGAATATGTCCTTCAAATTGTGAAATATTGGTTGCCTCAATTGAATAATGGCCTGAATTATGTGGCCGAGGTGCCAGTTCATTGACATAAACTGTTTCTCCTTGGACAAACATTTCAATCCCTAATACGCCACGCAAATTCAGAGCCTGCGCGATTGATGTCGCAATCGTTTGAATCTGACTTTCCAAGGCCAAGGATAATACAGCTGGCGCACGTGTCTCATTTAACACATGATTCACATGCTCATTTTCAACAATCGGCCACGTCCGAACCGCTGCGGTACCATCCATCGTTACCATCACACTCAGTTCGCGATTAAAATTAATTTTTTCTTCTAAAATAAGTTCTTGATTATCCGTCACTGGCCAGTGCTCTAAAAGCTGTGCCAAGTCATCTAGATCCCCAATGTCCCATTGACCGTGTCCATCATAGCCACCTTCTGCCGTCTTTAGAATGGCTGGTAATTTAATTTGTTTGACCGCCTCTTTTAATGCTTCAGGCGAATTAATTGCTTCATAATTAGCGACCGGGATGGCGTGCTGACTAAGAAAATCTTTCTCACGCAGCCGATTCTTCGTCAACGCTAACATTTTTGTCCCTTGTGGCAGCGCGGCACGTTTACTAGCTAATTGCAATGTTGTCAAAGATATATTTTCAAATTCATAAGTCAAAACATCGGATTGTTCTGCTAACTGTAACAATGCTGATTCATCTGTATACGCTGCAATAATTGCTTCATCAGCTACTTGAACCGCTGGTGCGTTCGCAGTTGGATCCAAGACAATAATGCGATATCCCATAGCTTTAGCTGATAAGGCCAACATTTGACCTAATTGTCCCCCGCCAACAATCCCAATGGTAGCCGGCGGTAATATCACTTTATTCATCAAAAAGTGCCTCACTATCAATTGCGGTTTGCATTTGTTGTGTTCTAAACGCTTCAAGTGGCTCAATTAATCGAGCATCCTTAAGACTTAGCATTTGTAACGCATAGTAAGCAGCATTCTTAGCGCCGGCATTGCCGATTGCCACCGTCCCAACTGGGACACCTGCAGGCATTTGAACAATGCTTAATAACGAATCTAAACCATTCAAAGCATGACTTTGAATTGGCACGCCAATGACTGGAATGATCGTATTCGCTGCTAACATACCTGGCAGATGTGCCGCACCACCTGCACCGGCGATGATGACGTCCACGTCATTCATTCGTGCTTCTTTTGCAAAAGACATCAATTGCTGCGGCATGCGATGCGCCGAAATAATATGTCTTTCTACAATGACATCAAATGTGGTCAATACGTCTACTGTCAATTTCATCGTCGGCCAGTCCGAAATTGATCCCATCACTACTGCAACTTTCGTCATTTACTCACTCCATCTTGATATTATATTGATATAGTTCGTGTTTACGCTATAATTAAACCGCATTTTTTTGTTTTTGTATATGTTTTATTAGTTTATCAATCAATTATGTGTTTTTCTGTTCGGTTTTTCGGACATTTTGTAAAACCACACCCGAACATTCGTAAAATCGAAGAGATGCCGCCTATTCGAACCGCTTTGTTTCACAATCAATTGACACAATGTCACACTTATCCAAAAAAATATGCTACTTATGTATAGATATTTAATTTATAAAAATATATGTTTCATATATTTTTATATACATTAATTTCAAACACCCATTTGACAAATCATTATTTAAGTAATTTATTAAGAAAACATCTGTAGAACTTTATCAATTATTGATATTTATGTATGATTATGAATGTATATATATTAAAAACACAGCTATTTTATGGAGGATATATTATGCTATCAGAGTTCAAAGCCTTTATCATGCGCGGTAACGTCTTAGACCTTGCCGTTGGTGTCATTATTGGTGGCGCATTTACTGGACTTGTTAAATCATTGACTGAAAACCTTTTAAATCCAGTGATTGGTTTATTCACCGGTCAAGCATCGAATCTGGACAGCTTACAATGGGTTGTCACCAAAGATTTAACCTTTAAATACGGTGCATTTCTTGGTGACGTTATTAATTTCCTCATCACCGCTTTCGTCGTCTTCTTGATCATTCGCTTTATCACACGCATCATGCGGAATAATAAAGAAGAAGCCGTTCAAGTTAATCAAGAATTGGCTCTTTTAACTGATATTCGTGATTTATTGGAGAAACAAGCAAGCAAATAAAAAACGTTTATCAATCAGATAAAAAACCCATCCGTTGACAAAACTAACAGATGGGCTTTTTATATGCTCTAAATTTATCTCATCGACTCAAAATCATTATTTTTGCATCATACATCGATTATTTTTACTAGTTTGATTAGCACTAAACCATCACATCGGACAAGAATTAAAAAATAAACGTATTGATGCTAGATTAGCGTCTCATACCGTTCAAAACAAAAAAGTGTTGGCCATAATATGACCAACACTTTTCGTTATATTAAATTTCTTTTTACCACCAACCGTGTGACAAACGGAAAGAAATGGCAGCATCGATTGAACCGTAACGTGAAGTAGCGTAACTAAGCATTCCGGCGGTTTGTTCTGCAACAGAACCATAACCCCAAGCATTCTTAGTTTGTCCCAAACCGTGATAACCATTAGGTGATACAGCGTTAGGATTTCCACCTGATTCAGGCATAACAACATATTGCCACAATGCAGCAGTTCCACCAGCAGCAATGAATTGATCATAAACTGAACCAGATCCAGTAGTTGTAGCAGCAGTCGTTTTAGCGGCTGATGCACTTGATGCAGCAGCGCTTGAAGCAGCAGCTGACGAAGCGGCTGATGAAGCAGCAGCACTTGAAGCAGCGGCTGATGAAGCAGCTAATGAAGCAGTGGCTTCTGAAGCGGCTGAAGCAGCAACGTCAGTCGCTGAAGCGGCTGATGAGGCAACGACATTATCGTCTTCTGAAACAACCAATGATTGATCCTTGATAATTAAACCAGAATCTTTTAAATGGTTGGCCTTCATCAAATTATCAACAGTTGTATTGAACTTAGCAGCGATATCACTTAATGTATCCCCACCTTGAACAGTATATGTGGTTGCGGCATTAATTGCCGTTTGTCCAACGCCAAAGACCGCTGTCAATCCGGCAACTGTTAATGCTGTTTCTTTAATTTTATTCATTCTAATTTTGTCTCCCTAATTTAAGAAGTCTCTCTAGCACCGAAGCGAAATTGCTCGGTGAATCATTTGCGACGTATCCGCCGCATCAACATATATAAGTTTACCAAGCCAGGGAGATGAAATATTAAGGTGAGTTTACAATCAGTTACCAAGCATCAATTTGACCCTCAAATTATGTTACATTGATGAAACATTACAAGTGTAACAGGTCAAAAAGCCCATCATAACGACTTTATTTATTTTTTAATTAACCAGTTAATTAAATTTGATTATGTCATTTTTAGCGCATTTTTTATGGTGATGCTAATTATTAAGTCGGTCATTTCTACACTTTGTCATTAAAATGACACATTGATAAGTTACATTATTAGAACTTTCGTAACCAAACATCACTAATTTCGTGGTGTTTTGCTTTGTGCAAGACAATATCGGCACGCTCACGTGTGGGCAAAATATATTCTTCCAAGTTCACTAAATTGACGGTTTGCCAGACATCATGTGCCATGGACTCGGCCTCCGTTATAGGCACTTGCGTCCATGACCAGAAAAAGTTTGTCGTATCATTCTTCTGCTTTGTTTGCCGTAATAGCGCACGGAAACGTTCAAGGTACCATTCTTCAATCAACTTTGTATCAGCATCGACATAGATTGACACATCAAAGAAGTCTGACAGATAAACAGGTGAGTCTACCGTCGCCTGCAACGTATTGATACCTTCAATAATAAAAATCTCTGGACGCTCAAAAACATCAAATTCGTCTGCGACAACATCTGAAATGTCATGTGAGTATTTGGGCGATCGAATATCAGTCGTACCATCTTTAACAGTATCCATGAAATCAAGCATGCCCCGCATATCATATGATTCAGGGAAGCCCTTGCGCTGCATGATGCCTCTTGCTTGTAACTCTGCATTCGACAACAAAAAACCATCCGTTGTCGTCAAAGCGACTTGTTCTTCCCCAAATTCCGCTTGCAACATAAATTGCAAGAGCCGTGCCGTCGTAGATTTACCCACGGCAACTGGCCCAGCAATACCAATCACGAACGGTGCTGGGGTTTTAACATGGTTTAAAAACGTTAAGCGTTCGGTCCGATTCCGATCATACTGAGCCTTACGCAACAACAGATAATCGACTAATGGTTTGTAAACCTCAAAAACGTCCGCCATTGAGACCTCATCATTAAACGCTTTAATATTTTGTAGCACATGTGGCGTCACAAGTTCAGTTGTTCTCTCAGCCACTGGCGTTGTCAATGCTTGCCAGTCGGCACGTGCATACTCAGCAAAATTAATCGGTGCGTTCGCCATATTTAATCACCTTGTTTTCATAACATATAATTCGGGTGCCACATCAAGCAACGTTGACAAATGATTTTTCGCTAATATCGTTAAACGGTGCATAGCACGTGATGCAATTGTGTAGACCAATTGACGCTCATCATCACCAGCATACGTTTCGCGTGATGCATTCCACATAATCACAGCATCGAACTCCAAACCTTTAGCCAAGTATGCTGGCACAATAATCGTCCCCGGTACTAGACGCTGATTTTCAGTTCTAATGATCGTCACATCCGTCGTTGAATGTAATTCAGCATATACCTGTTCAGCTTCAGCAAGTGTCTTAGTAATAATAGCGGTTGTTTCATGATCAGCGACATTAATCGCGACTTGCGACTTAACCGCTTGTATCATGCCACTGTGATTAGTCACCACCTCAATGGTTGGTAAATCACCTGTCCGTTCAAACGCATTAATAGTTGCGCCTTCAATGAGGATTGCTTTGGCAAAATCTGTAATTTGTTGTGTCGAACGATACGTTTGTGTTAATTGAACATACTCAGATTTATCAGAATCAAACAACTGGTCTAACTCTTGATGTAGTGATCGTGCATTTTCTTTTGTAAAAATGGCTTGATTCAAATCACCAAGCATTGTAAACCGTGCCTTTGGAAAACTGTACTTCAAAAATGCTAACTGGAATGGTGTATAGTCTTGAATCTCATCAATAAAAATAAAGCGAATATCACGTTCACCATGACTACCTTTAATCAAATCAAACAAATACATAAACGGCGTCATATCGGCTAAATTCAATGCCTTTTGACGCATTTGTTCCAAAGTCTCTGCCACGCCCTTTTGCCAGATTTCAGGTGTCAGGCCATAATTTACGACCGACACAAAATCAGGTAATTGTTGGAGAAATTGTATGAATTGTGCATTAATATTTAAAAATCGTGTGCGACTAATTAACTTTAATACAGGTGTCATTTCAGCCTGAACAATCACTTTGGCTAATGCGTTGTATTCTGCCTTTTCATCTTTAAATTCTTTAACGTTATCACCAAGCAAGGAATCATATTCTTCTTTTGACAAATTTTCAATTCGCGCTTCAACCCAATCGGATTGCATCTCCGCCCCAATATGGCCACGCACTTTATTTAGTAAGCGTTCTTTGGTTGCCTCTAAACGTTGTCCTAAACGATAGTTATCATTATATGAATAGTAAATTTCTGCAATTTGTTCCCGACTGATAATTTCATGTCCATGAAACTTAATCGGACGAAACTTCATACCCGCTTGATTTAAGGTTTCCGCATACGTACCAACGGCATTAAAGAATGCACTCGTTCCCTTGAAATCGTTTATTTGTTGTTGCCACAGTGGTTGCTGTTCTTCAAAGCGTTCTTGTAAGGTTTCCAATTTCAACTTAGGTAATCGGCGTGAAGCATATTGATAATACGTCATCTGCACCATATTTTGCTCACCCATTTCGGGTAATACTTGATCAATATAATCATTAAATAATTGATTAGGCGAGAACATCACGACCTGCCCCGCCGATAAATTTCCCCGGTATCGATAAAGTAAATAGGCAACCCGTTGTAAGACCGCCGATGTCTTACCAGAACCAGCAGCACCTTGAACAAATAGTAATTCTGCGCGTGTATTACGAATAATTTTATTTTGTTCGCGCTGAATGGTCGTCACAATTGATTTCATCTTCGTTGAAGATTCACCTGATACGGCATTCAGCAACATCTGATCGCCAACTGCCTCGTCGGTATCAAAAAGGGTCACGATTTTCCCGTCTTCGATTTGAAATTGACGTTTCAAAGACACATTGGCTGATTGTTGACCATCCGGTGTTTCATAAATGACATCGCCCAAACCTGCATCATAATAAATTGATGAAATAGGCGCCCGCCAATCATAGATTAAGAAATTATCTGGTGCATCTGAAAAAGACGCTAATCCAATATAAATAGGTTCTGGTTGATCAGCCCCACTTTCTTGGACATCAATGCGTGCGAAGTATGGATTATGTTGTAAGCGTGACAACACGTCTGCTTGATGTTCAGCTGAATTCTGGGCTAATTCCCGTTCTTGCAACATTTGTTGTTGCTGACGAACTGACATGGCTGTTTCAAATAACCCTGAATAAGTCGATGACTTAAAGCGAACGTCGTTCCAACCTTTTTCAACCTCATCTTGCCCCTTTTTTGCTCGATCAAGTTGCTTGTCATTGGCCTCTTGTGCCACCTTAATTTTTCGCAACACTGTATCAAGGCGTTGCTGCTCCACTTCGAATTCTTTCGACATTTAGGGGCCTCCTCATAAAAAATTAGTTATTCTATATTAACACAAATTACCGAATTATCATAGTTTCCCCATCGACCCTGACGACTCAAGCAAAAATTAACGCAGTTATCAAAAAGCTAACCATAGCCTGTACATCGCCATTCTTAAAAAAATGGTGGGTGGCATCTAGCCACCTACCATTTGATTATTATTTCATATTAAAAATAATCTGAGAATCATCTCAGTTGCCCAGCTATACAGAACAATTACTTTGCTGAATTTTTCTTAAACCATCGCTGAAAGCGCGCTTTAAACTTCTGAACTAAACTTGGCATTCGCAAAACACGTTCATCGCCAACATGATTCCGGACTGCTTTTAAGACTGGCCCAACCATCTTAGACGAAAAATCAAAGCTCCCGGCAGTTGTTTGCACTTTGAAGCGCCGACCAATGTGCGTCCCGCGAACCTGAGCTTGAACCATGATCAACTCCGCCCATGGCACCTGAATATAGTCATTGACATTGTTATCATTAAAAAATTCAAAGGCCTTGTCACCGACTAAAATTTTGCCATACTTTGCGCCAATCCCAGTATAAAAAATACCTGGGGCAGAAAGGTCAGCTACTGTATTCAGAGATTGAACCATAATTAATTCTCCTACGTCTTTTATTCTTTCTACCTATTATAGCTTATATAACTCATAACAGAAAAGGAGCCAGTATAACTGACTCCTTTTTGTTCGTTACATAATGTGTAGTACGTGAAGTACAACACCGACAACGAATAGTCCAACAATCAAAATGATTGGTGATACCTTCTTCTTAAGCAAATACATGCATAAGAATGTTAAGAGCAAGCCCATCAGCCCGGGTACCAAAGAATCAAGGTTAGCTTGCAAAGTATTAGGTACTTCCTTTGTTAAGCTTAACCCACCTGCTTGTTGACCCAAAATTTCTTGTAACTTTGCCCCACTAACATCACCCTTAGGGAAGTTAATATAGGCACCTTCAGCTAATTTCTTGGCTGGCAGTTCAAGGACAAATTTAACGTTAACCCAACGTTCAACTAAGACCGCCAGAATAAACATTCCAAGAATTGACGCACCCTTTGTAATATCCTTCAGCAAACCACCTGATAGGTCCTTAGTGATTTCGCTTCCGGCCTTATACCCAAACTCTTGGGTATACCAGAGGAATCCCCAACGTAAGATATTCCAAACAACGAAGAAGATAATTGGTCCCATGATGTTTCCAGCAATGGCCAAAGATGCCCCTAATGCACCCAAAATTGGTCGAACTGTGAACCAGAAAACTGGATCTCCAATTCCAGCCAATGGTCCCATCATTCCAATTTTCACACCTTGAACGGCTGTATCATCAATGGCGGCACCATTTGCACGCTCTTCTTCCAAAGCTAAAGTCACACCTAGAATTGGTGATGCCAAGTATGGGTGTGTATTAAAAAATTCCAAGTGACGCGTTAGGGCTGCTGCCCGGTCTTCTTTGGACTTATACAGACGCTTAATCGCAGGAATCATCGCATAAGCAAAGCCAAGATTCTGCATCCGTTCATAGTTCCAAGACCCTTGTAGAAATGTTGAACGCCATGCAACCGCAAGACGATCTGATTTTGTTAATGAAATTCTTTCTTCAGTCATTTTCTCAGTCCCCTTCCTAGTATGCGTTCAACACGTCGCCGACTGGGTCACCAGATCCGCCACCGTTTGAACCACCACCGTTTGAACCACCACCCATCTTTGAGAGGTTGATGTAAATCAAAGCAATGGCAACTCCGATAGCACCAAGAGCAATCAATGTTAATTGGCTAACGGCTGCTAGGGCAAATCCAAGTGCGAAGAATGGCCAAACTTCACGCGTTGCCATCATGTTGATAACCAAAGCGTACCCAACGGCAACAACCATACCACCACCGATAGTCATACCATCTGATAGCCAGTGCGGTACGGAATTCAAAGCTGATTGAACTGAACTTGCAGGAATCAAAATCAAAAGAATCGCAGGAATTGCAATTCGAAGACCTTGCAATCCCAAGGCCGTGATGTGAATACGTTCCAAAGGCTTAATTTCGCCACGTTTAGCAGCGGCATCAGCCCCGTGAACCAATCCAACTGAAATCGTTCGAACGATCATTGTTAAGAAAAGTCCAGCTACGGCCAAAGGAATTGCGGCACCGTATGCTAAAGCGATATGCCCAGCATCAAAGTTGCCACCTTTAACAAGAATAATAGCAGATGCAATTGAGGCCAAAGCAACATCCGGCGCCACAGCGGCACCAATGTTAGCCCAACCTAATGCCATCATTTGCAATGTCCCACCCAAGATAACACATGGAATCAAATGTCCTGTGACCAATCCGATAAGGGTACAAGCAATTAATGGTTGATGTAATTGGAACTCATCCAAGATTCCTTCAATACCAGCAAGGAATGCGACAATGATCACTAATATAATAGAAATTATTGACATGATATTATACCTTTCACTTCTTAAAAATTTTGAATAAAATTATTGAACATTAGCCTTTTGAATCAAATCGAACAAGTTAGCCTTTGAATCGTTTGGCACCTTTCGAACGTCAAATTCAACGCCCAAATCACGTAACTTTTCAAATGTCTCAACATCACGCTTGTCCATTGACAATACTTTGTTGACCATTGTCTTTCCAGTCGAGTGAGCCATTGAACCAACGTTAATCTCTTTAATTGGTACACCGCCTTCAATTGCAGCTAGCGCGTCTTCTGGATTTTCAAACAATAGGAAGGCTTCCACACCACCCATGCGATCATCATTCATAACCTCAATCATTTTACTAATTGGAACAACGTTAGCATGTACACCATTTGGTGCAGCTTGTGCAATCAAGCCCTTGCGCAACTCATCATTAGCTACTGCATCAGAAACAACAATAATACGGTTAGCTTTTGATTCAGGCGTCCAAGCCGTAGCAACTTGTCCGTGCAAGAGACGGGTGTCAATTCGAACTAAGTTAATCTTGATTTTACCTGGCTTCAAACCAACTGGATTTGCAACTTTTGCGGGCTTGTCAGTCTCTGTGACTTCAGCCTCTGGGATTGATTTAACCCCCTCCTTAGCAACGGGTACAAGATACTGGGCAATTTCGGCTGCCGTTTCTTTTGAGAAGCGAGCACCATAGGCCTCAACCAACATCGGCAAATTCAGGCCAGAGATAATGGCCATGTTGTCGGCATGTTCAGCCACAATCAAGTTAGCTTGATTAAACGGTGATCCTCCCCACAAATCTACTAAGAACAACACTTGGCTCTCAAGACCGCCATCAAATTGTTCCACTGCATCTAGCAACTTTTTGCGTAAATCATCTGGTCCTTCATTTGGCATGAAGGTGACGACTTGCACATTTTCTTGCTCACCAAAGATCATTTGTCCAGACATTTTAATGCCTGCAGCAAATTCGCCATGACTGGCAATAATAAAATTAACCATTATGCGGAGCTCCTTATCATTATTTAATACTTTTATACTTCATAGTACTTTTCTATCATACCATTTTTCACATTTAAGTAAACGTTTTCATTGGCTTAACAGACCATATTTTACGAATTATAACTTTTCCATGCAAATCTGATAACATTTTTTAAAGAAAGTACTTATTTTTCTCATAATTATCAACTATTCATGAGAGGTATCTCGTGACATTTTTAGCGTCATCGTAAAAATTTCAGATAAATACCGTCATGCCAGCAATTTAATCAGTCGTCGTTTCAGACAAAGGCCGTAACACTAAGCCGTGTTCTGGTGTGCGAGCATTAATCACAATTTCTTCAACGGCAAAAACGTGTTGTAAATCCTCAGCTGAAAAAAGACCAGAGTCAGCTGCAATTTCTCGGAGTGGCTGGCCCGTTTTCAACGACTGCTTGGCTAACTTGGTAGCTGGCGCATAACCAATAATTTTTGCCATCGCTGTCGCAAATGATGCAGATAAGTCAATATCTTTTGCTAAGCGGTCTTTATTTGGTGTGATACCAACGATGGCATGTTCACAAAAAGTATTCATTGCGCCTGTTAAATGGGTGATGGAGGCAAACAGGCGATAAAAAATAACCGGTTCAAACGCATTCAATTCCAGTTGACCAGCCTCAGATGCTGCTGATATCGTTGCATCATTACCTAAGACCTCAAAAGCGACCTGATTGACTACTTCTGGAATTACTGGATTGACCTTACCTGGCATAATTGAACTTCCCGCCTGACGAGCAGGTAAATTAATTTCGTTCAATCCAGACCGGGGACCAGAACTCAGAAGTCGCAAATCATTAGCAATTTTTGATAAATTAACAGCTAGACCTTTTAAACTACCTGATAAAGCCACTAGCCCGTCTAAATTTTGCGTGGCATCAAACAAATCATGCGCCTGCGACAGTTCCAAGCCTGTTATCTCGCCCAATTTAGGGACAATATGGGTTTGATAATGATATGACACATTGATTCCTGAGCCAATCGCTGACCCACCTAAATTTAGTTGATGTAAAGCCTGTTCGCTCACTTCAATCCGCGCTAAATCTCGTAATAATGGCTTCAACCAAGCGTGAAAACTGTTTCCCAATGTCATAGGCACTGCATCTTGGAGTTGGGTGCGTCCCATTTTATAAACCCTAACATTTTGATCAGCCTGGTTCCCCATTGCATCAATCAAAGTAGTTAATGATTGCTTCAATGGTGCTAATAGTCGTAATAAAGCCAGTTTACCCGCGCTCGGATATGTATCATTGGTACTTTGACCTAAATTGACATGATCATTAGGATTAACAAGCTGATACTTTCCCAATTGACCACCTAACCGTTCATTTGCCAAATTTGCAAGCACTTCGTTTACGTTCATATTTAATGATGTACCTGCACCACCTTGAATTGGATCCAAAGGCCACATGCTAAAATCAAGTGGTGATGTTAACAACTGTTCTGTGACTTGAACAATTGTCTTAGCAATTTTGGGATCTAAATCACCTGCCGCAGCATTGACTTTGGCGGCAGCTTGCTTAATTTCTAAAAAGGCCCGTATCATCTCAGGTTGACACTTTTCGCCAGTAATCGGGAAATTATCCATCGCTCGTTGTGTATGAATACCATAATAAACCGCTTTTGGTAGCCGCAATGTCCCTAACGAGTCCTTCTCAGTCCGCATGATAAACCATCCTTTTAATTTGATATGTTTCTTTAAATTATAAAGGACTATCAACATTTAAAGGCCTACTTTGTCAGCAAATTTCACATGCTATAATAAAGGCATGCATCGACACATCAACAAACGAGGTCATCATGACATTTCTTAAATTTTGGCGGCGCCCAATCGCCCACTATACATTGTTTTTTTTAATCATCGTGAGTCTGATTTTTGGTCCATTATTATTGACTCAAACCTCTTTAATTTGGAATGGTGATGGGATTACTCAGCATTATCCCGCCCTACTCCATTGGCAACAGGATTTAAAGCAACTTTTGTTTCACCATCAGTGGCCAGCCATGTGGCAATGGCAAATTGGCTTAGGACAGGATTATTTTCAAACCTTTTCCTATTATGTCATGGGGGATATTTTCACCTATCCAATTGTTTTTTTCAAAGCCAGTCAAGCCGCACACTACTATGACATCATGCTCATCGTCCGACTATATCTAGCTGGGCTGAGTTTTCTCATCGCGGCCCCTCATTTATTGCCTAACAAACAACATATGCCAAATTGGATTTTGAGTCTAGCGGCCATCACTTACGTATTTACTGGTTACACTGCTTTTAGTGCCTTCGAACATCCGTTTTTTATTAACCCCCTCATCATTTTCCCGCTCTTAATTTGGAGTCTCCTGCGCGTCTTACAAAGTGGGCACTGGCTATTCTTGCTGGTAATGGTCACTTGGACACTTTGGAATAATTTCTATTTTGCCTTCATTTTAGGCTTAAGTAGTTTTATTTTTTGGTTTGGTTATCATTTACTGCATCGACAATGGACACAATATCTTGTCCGAATAATCGGAACAACTATCCTTAGTTGCCTTATTGCTGCACCGTTGTTAATTCCCTCAATCCTGGCTACTTTCTCAGCTGCACGTGCCAATACAAAACTTGCTAATGGCTTGATTTTGTATCCTACAAGTTATTATTTGAACCTACCTGGTTCATTGATTGGTACACCAACTACGCCTAATTTTTGGGTCACTGGCGGCATTAGTTTTCTCAGTATCACCGCGATTGTCTTTGGCTGGCGCCGATTTGAAACTTTTCGTACTTACAACTATATCTGGATAACAGCTACTATCGGTTTAATGTTGCCAATCTTCGCTGCAATTTTCAATGGGGGCTCGTCGCCTTCAAATCGTTGGATGTTCGTCCTAAGTTTACCAATGGCGCTCATGACGATTAACTTACTCGTCCAACTCAAAACATTAACCAATCGCGACATCATGCTGACAGCCATTGTTGGCCTGGTCGCCACAATTTCGCTCTTCATCGCAAATCATTTTGATGTGAACAGCTCATTTGGTCTTTTGATTGCCATTTTTTGGGCGGGACTATGTCTGCTTTTGTTGATTATTCAGACCGACATAAAACACCAACCCCTGTTAATTGTCACCCTTACATTATTAAGCTTAGTCATGCTCATGACTCGTAATCATAGTGATGATAGTAATCCAAAAAAGTCAGTCTTAATGCCAATGCGCACGGTCCAAAAATTAACGCGTATGCAAGCTGACTATTCTGTGACACCTAATCAATTTGAACGCGTACAAATTGATAACCAACTCAGTAATTTAACCGGCGTTTCGCCTGCTAGTAACCTCCCCATTATTGGCCCAGTCAATAGTATTAATAGTTATTGGTCACTACAAAATGCCAATACATCATATCTAATGCAGACTGTTCAAAATCAAACTACAACACCCAACGATGTCACTGGTACCCTTGATGACCGAAATGTCTTGAGTAATATTTTGGGTGTTACAAACCGCTATGAAAATGATGATCAATCAATGCACCCAGCAAGCTATCAATCACAAATTAACCACACAATTAATCAGCAAACAGTCGCCACATCAAGAAATGTTTATCCTTTGATTTATGCGCCCATAACGATTGTTTCAACCAAGAATTTTCAACAATTAAACGCGACTCAAAGAGAGGCCACGCTTGCGGATAGTATCATTTTGAACCAGACCAAGTCTCATGCAACCTCTGATTTTAGTCGCCAGGTCATAACAACCAATATTTCCGTCAATGGTACTAAGCAATGGCAGAAAGAAGTTAACTTTCAATATCAAACGCATGCGAGTGTTTTGCCCGATGGCATTACCATTCAGGCAAATTCAAAATTAAGAGGCACTGAACTTCATTTAGAGCTGAGCCACTTGACATATCAACCCTTCACTTTGAGACAGCGCTATTTAAATGATTTATCAACCTACCAATTTAATTTCAAGCAACAACAACAAAATCCCCAGCACACTGCTGATTTGCGCTATAATCCAACTAGTTTTTCATACAATTGGTTTAAAAATAACATCACAAGCCCAGAAAAAAAGGTGAACGGTTATCAAATCGAAACCAGTTATTCAGGACATGATAATAGCCTATATCAACCCGGCAAGAATAACCTCTCGTTTTATCAACAACGTTCTGCTGTAACGGTCAATTTAGGCACCGCTAAAAAAGTAAATCAGAATCACTTTGTTCCCTTGATGTTTAGCCAACCTGGTACCTACCGCTTCAAGATTAAAGTCGTCGCCATACCAGTTGACCTACGTTTCAATCAAGTGGCACAACAAATTCAAACTCAAGCACCAAAAAAAATCAATATTAAGCGTGATCAGGTCACTACTGTAACAGACCAGAATCCAACTGGTTATTTGGCTACAACGATTCCCTATAGTTCTGGCTGGCAAAGCACAACTAACCAGCTTGTCAAATCAGGTACTGGTATGCTGGCCATTCGTTTACATGCCGGCCAAAACCAAATCCAATTACGCTATCAAACGCCTGGACTTAAGCTCGGAATTCTGCTTGCCTTGGCTGGCTGGTTAATCATTATCGGTATTTCAATTTGGTTAATAATCTACAAAATCAAAATATCAGCTCACTAAGGCATCAATAAAATAACGACTGTTTTGAAAGCACACATACTTTCAAAACGGTCGTTATTATTTTTTAGATACCATCTTGGGCAAACCATTTAGGTAATGGTAACCAATCTCCAGTTTTTTTCGACTGTACCTCAAAGTGAGACACATCATAAATCGTTTTCCGATCGCCATCTAAGGGTGACCAATATGTCTCATCTGCTCGGCGAATGACATCCCAATATGGCAGCTCATACGTTTTCCCATTGGGTTCCCGTACAGCAAAGCCTGGGTCTTGGTGAATCGTCTTTTCTCCCACCAAAGGACTTACATTTGCTAATTGATTGATCATATCCACGAAGGTATCACTGCTAATTTGTTCCAATTCTTTAGTCATCGTATGCCATCCTTATCTTATTTATTTTAGCATAAACCTTAGTGAAGTTGTCATTGGACAACAGTGGATTGGGTTCCTCAATACCATGTAATAACAGCCTATAATTACTTTGATACACCTAATAATAACTGGCAATCCAAAATAAAAAGACATATAGATTGTAAGCGCCAAACCATAATTTTAGCTAACTTAGCAATCTATGTGTCCTTAGATATAAAATTATTGTGCTGTTGGTACTGCGACTTGATTTGATGACAAATTCCAAGTCACCGTGCTAATGAAACGTTGATGATTAAAAATATCAATATTTGGATTAGCATTCAACAACAGCTGCGCTTTAATCGGCCAAACAGCAGGCTTGGTCTTTGCTGAAGTAGCAACTGTCACTGGTGTGTTATTATCAATCAAGTCAGTGTTACTGGTATCTAAATCACTGATTAACCGCAACACATTTCCAGCTACTAGATTCGTCCCAGTTACTGTCTTATATGGTGTCATATTAACTGTTAGTTGCCAATCATTTGCTCCAACTCGGGTATCACTGATTGCTAAATTAGACGTCACTTCGGGCTTTTTTGCAGCATTTTTTGTTCCGTTATAAACCTGACTCACGTTGATATCACCGAAATTAAAATTGGGAACTTGGTCTAACGACAACTTACCCGCTGGCTTTGTCACCTGTAATTCAGCCACGTTTGAACTCACAGTAATAGTGTTGTCTGCTCGTTTCTTTGAATCATCAGAGGCCGTTGTTGTAAAGGTCACTTGTGCACGATATGGTTTACCTTTGGTCGTGGCTGCAGCTGCATCCTTCATAAAGGAACTATCACGCGCAAAGGTCAAAATATTTTGGTCACTATTTAATGCATCAATAGTTGCAATGGTACCAGAAGTATGGGTGACACCTTGCGCAGTAGTTGGTGTGGTTAATTTTTTACCATCACCATCAAAGAATTGCCACTGATATTTCCATGGATTTGTACTCTCCGATGCTGTCTGCAAATCGCTCAATCCAGAAACTTGCCATTTAAGACCTGCATCCTGGGCAACTCGACTAGCTGCTAAGCCACCAACAGCCACCGGTGCGCTAGCCGAGTTACGGCTCGGCGTCGATGTATCACCAGCGATTGCCGCTACTTTTGCCGGATAACCGGCGACTGCTGTATCTTTATTGACGAAAGTTGCTGGATCAACATACGTCTTATCAAAAACAAATTTAGTTTGACGACCATTCGCTGGCAAGTACGTTGTTTTATAACTACCTGTTTGCCATTGAACCAAATCAGTCGAATTATTTGGCGTGATATTGGCTTTTGAGTCATACGCAACAGTTGAGAAAACAACTGGTGTTACTGAGATTGCTAGATTAGTCGAGGGAACAGGTTTCGGTAAAACAACTACCTTAGCCATTTTAGTATAGTAAGTAGACCCAAATATCCCCAGTTACTATACGAAAATTGAAAATAATATGTTCCCTCCGTCAAATTGTCACTAAATGTTACGCTTTTTAATTGACCAATTCCGGTTGCATCTTTCGTCCCAGATGATGTCGGACCGGACCATTGATTACTTGCGTCCAACTTCCATTCCTGCTGCGTCACCCCTTTTGACGAAAGAAAACCTGCTGCGATTTGCAAATTGAAATTCACAGTTGTACCTGAAACAACATATTGTTCAGCCTGTGGTTGAATGGTGAATCCTTCGCGAAGTGTAAATACAATCCAGATGCCTCCATTAGACGGCTTATTTGCATTAGAAGGTGGTTGAATCTCATCCCTTACCATCCGACTTTGCACTTGCTTGGCAATCGCATTACCTTGATCAGCTTGTGTAGGTTCCATCGCATTATCGGTTGAACTAGGCTGAGTTTGTGATTCAGAACGATTGACTTCAGACACTGACTGACTCGAACTTGTATCAGTTGTCGGACTTGCAGCACTCGTTGATGATGCAGGTGCACTACTATCGGCACTAATTGCCATTGGCTGTGTCAAATTGACTAATGATCCTGCCAAAAGAAGCGTTAATACTAGTCGCGTCATATTTTTTCGTACCATTATCGCTCCCTCCTTTGACGTGAATCAGTTTTTGATCGGCCAAAATGTATTAACATGAATAGTAACATCACAATCAGCCAACTCAACAAAGATACTTGTGTTGCCGCTGTCATTGGCAAATCACCATTTTTCGCAGTAGCTACGTATTGAATTTCTTGTCCATTTTTGGGAATCGCTGGTTGTCCAACATTACCAGTATTTGGCAAATCAGGATGCGTTTTGTCTAAATCAATGTCAAAAGTAACTGAACTCGTATTCTGTTCATTAATATCAGCCCAACCGACTGACTGCATACTGAAAAACAAAGCACTAGCCAAAAATGTTCCGAAAACCAACATTATGCTTTTAATTAATGTTTTATTCGTCATCTTTCTCTACACTCCTTCGACGACCTAATAGGTACGCCCCGAGCGCAATTAATACAATTAAGATAACCGCAAGTAATCCCCAAAGCCATATATATGGTATCGATTCTGAATTGGCAAGTCGCTTACTAATCTTTTGACGAGTTGTACCATCAATCGTGAAATTACGTGCTAAGTTAAATGTTTTCTTGCCTGATACCATTTTGACGTGCAATGTATATGTGCCCTTTGCTGGTACGACATTTTTCGTATCAATTGCGTAGTTAAATGTTGATTGTGGTGCCATTGCTAAATCTTTAGCCTGCTTTTCATACAAGCGCTTAGTCTGACCCCGCTTGGTAACCCAAGCGTCCATCTTGATTTTACCAAACATAACAGGCTCACTATTTTCAATACGCCCACTGATTTGTGGCTGTCCGCCACTTGTGTCCAAACCGGCCTTGGTTAACGCCACTTTAGGACTGATAGTTTCATCCGGATCTTGTGTTAAAACAGCCGGAACCGTCATTGCAAATGTATTTTTAATACCAAATGATTGGTTCGTTGTTTCGGTTTTGGTCACCTTCTTGACATAAACACTTCCAAGAATTGTACCACGATAACCTTTTTTAGGAATTTTGACATTGAAAGTCACGTTCTTTGATTGACCAGGTTCAATTGAAAACTTTTGAGAACGGTCTGCTTTACTGGTCAAACTAGGCAATAAAGTTTTAGCGCCTTTAACCATTTTCTGTTTACTTGGTGTATAATCGATTGCCCCAGTATTACTGGTTGATGCGGTTACTAATTGTGCTTTAAATTGGTTCGCATTTTTCGTATCCAGATTCTGAACCGTAACCGTCAATTGATACGTTTTTCCCGCATCAGTTTTTAATGAAAAGTACCCCAAATCATTTTGTGTTTGCCCTGAACCATACACAGGTGAAACCGTAAAATCAGCTCCCTCGGCGTGCACATGTGGAACAGTACTCACTAATCCCAATAGTAATCCCGCAACACTAAGCCAGGTCATTAATTTTAATTTTTTTAACAAGTTAATAACCTCCAAAAAAAATAAGGTGCCGGGCAACCAAGATTGCCTGCCCCTTATCATGACGTTTCATTAAGTTTAGTTAGCTGCGGATGCAACTGGTTGTGTTGATGACAAGTTCCAGTTGATTGTTGACGTAAACTGTTGACCCTTTGTCAAAACTGCTGAAGCGTTAGCTCCCATATCTAGTTTTGTATCAGTTCCCTTAATAGCAAAGACGTCATTACCGTGCTTAGCATTACCAGTGGCGATTGAAGCAGATGATCCATCACCCTTGATGTTAGCATCCACTGTCTCACCCAAAGTACCAGTTGTTGTAAACTTCAAAGCTGAGTCAGATGACAAAGTTGTTGATGAACCATCTGAGAAGGCTCCCATTGTTGCTGTTAATGACCAGTCTGACGTTCCCAAACGGTTGTCGTCAATTTCAAGTGTTGAATCATTAGTTGCTGCCTTATTTGCAAAACCAGAGAAAATTTCACTTGACTTAACTTCACCAAAGCTAAAGCTTGGAACAGACTTCAATACAAGACTTCCACTTGGATCTGTTGGATCTGTTGGGTCTTTAGCAATAACTGAAAAGTCAGCTGTTGAATCTACTGGTTTTATTGCATCAGCAGATGCTTGTCCAAAAGCCAAAATGGCTGGGCTCAACAAAGTTGCAAGTGAAATAGCTGCGAAAGCTTTTGTCTTCATAATAAATACTCCCCTTTGATAACATATCTATAATAATATACTTATACCAATACTATGGAAAAATTCTACTACCTGTATATCTTTCCTTACCTATATACTAACATATTGTAAGAGAATAGTACAATACTTTTATATAACATAAATAATATTATTATATTTCTTCTATAAATAATTATAGAACCTTCTTCTGAAAATGCAAAAAAGACTGACATGTCAACAATAAAACATGCCAGTCTTTTTTATTTAATTTCTATGAAATTAATCATTTTAATTGTTTATTTATCTTCCTTACGACGTTTAGCAATTACTAGCATCAGACCTGCTACCAATGCTGACAAAGCCATGAGAAGCTCACTATCCTTTTGAACAGTGTCCGCATCTAAACGACTACCAGTATTTGGTAATATCTTGTCTGATTGTCCATCAGCCTTAGACTGAATCAATCGCTTTGATGCTGTTCTTGTAGCGGCACTCGCGTTCGAACCAGCTTCACTCGCGTCAGAAGTTGTCGCACTCGCCGCACTTGAAGCAGCTGAACTGGCTTGACTTGCCTCGCTGGCGGCACTTGAAGCACTTGAGCTGGCTGCACTTTGAACATTAGCAGCTGAACTTGCGATTGCAGCGGCACTACTTGCAGCGCTTGCAGCGGTTTGACCATCTTGTGCTGCACTTGAGGCAACACTAGCGGCGCTACTTGCGACTGAAGCGGCTGAACTTGCCACACTTTCTTCATTAACTGCTGTATCAGCATATGATTGTGCAACTGAGGCAGCTGAACTTGCCACACTGTTGTACTCGCTAGCAGCTGAACTGTCACCTACGGTGGCGGCACTAGCAGCCTTTGAGGCATTCTCATTGGCGATACTTACAGCTGAACTGGCTTGTTCATTGGCTGTACTTGCAGCAGTTGCAGCGGAGCTGGCATCACTGGCAGCACTTGAGGCAACCACACTAGCACTACTTGCGATTGAGACAGCTGTTGAAGCAGCACTTGAAGCTTCAGCGATTTCAGCAGCGGCTGATGAAACAACCGCATTACTCTCATTTTCACTAGCTAATTGGGCCACTTCGCTGGCTTGGCTTGCGATTTCACTTGCAGCACTTGAAGCATCTTGTGCTGATGACTGTGCTTCACTGGCTGATTCACTGGCATTATCTGCGTATGAACTTGCCTTATCACTACCACTAACTGCGATACTTGCAGCACTACTTGCAGCTGATGTTGCTTGTGATGCAGCGCTTGAAGCAGTACTTGCAGCGCTCGAAGCATCACTAGCAGCTGAACTTGCTGTTGATGTGGCACTACTTGCTACACTGGCAGCTGAGCTAGCGACTGAGGCCGCACTTGAGGCGTCATCAGCGGCACTGCTTGCTACTGAATTGTAACTTGAAGCAGCTGAACTATCACCAGCTGAGGCCGCACTTGAAGCAGCTGAACTGGCTTGACTTGCCTCGCTGGCGGCACTTGAAGCTTCACTAGTTGCCTCACCAGACCAATTCATCAACGTCACTGTGGCCGTTTGGTCGGCTAGTGCTGTAAACGTAGCTGGAATTGAACTATTTGCTGCATCAATTGAATAACCAGTTTGAACGAGTCCAGATGTACTTGGATCATAAGTTACTGCGCCATCTGTTACCCCTTTAATCACATCTGTTGCAATTGTTGCACCAGTACTTGCATCAACATACCGTACTGTAATACTTTGAACATCAGCCGTATACGTGACTGTCGTTGATTGTGCAGCCGGCATACTTGTTGCTGTTTGACCATAATTCCCATTAATAACACTTTGACTAGCTGTATATCCAGCAACCTCTGGTGTCACAATTGAGACATCATCCCCAACCCGTGTATAAGTGATGACACCTGTGTAATCATCTTTATCAGTTGTATACGTAATCGGTGCCGTTACTGACGCCGGAGTAGCACTACCAGCACCTGCATAAGTAACTGTCTGTGCGACTGTTACTGTCCCTGCAGTGTGATTATGTGTCACATAGACTGTCCCAGTTTGTTGGCTATCAGCTGTGAATGTCGTAGGTACATCAGCACTTGCAATCGTTAAACCATTTGGTAATTTCGTAGCAGGGTCAAAACTGGCAGTACCATTAGTGACACCAGAAATGGTTGTTGTCGCCACAACTTGATTACCATTATCTTTATCAAGATATGACACAATGATTTGTTGTGCATCGGCACTATATGTCACAGCAAGCATTTGATTGGTTGGCGCACTAGTCATTGTATCTGCATAACCAGAAGTACCTGCTTGTGAAATCGAGTAGCCCGCAATCGTTGGAACGGTTATCGTTGGGTTAGTACTTGTTCGAGTATAGACGGTCGTTTGTGCCACCAGATCAGTATCAGAAGCGAATGTAACTTCTGTGATCGTATCGGTTGGTGTCAAACTACCCGCACCTGTATAGGTGACTGTCTGGATTGCTGTTGCTGTACCAATGGCATGCGCATGCGCAAGGTGCACTGTAATTGATTGCGTTTGACTATCATTGTCATCAGCAACAGTCGCCCCTTCAGTTGTCACTAGGACATAATGTGTTGGAATATCAGCGGTAAAATTAATACTTTGATCACTTGGAACTTGCAGTGTCTGTATCGCACCGACTTGTGCGCCAGCATTATCATCATCAACATACTTAACTGTAATTTGTTGCTCGTTAGCAGTATATGTCACATTGGTTGTGATTCCAACCGGTTGCGTCGTACTCGTTTGATAAGCTGTTACTGGTACACTAGCAACACTTGCTGTATAACCCGCAATAATTGGTGATACCAATGCATCCCCACCACTAACAGGCGTATAAGTCGTTGTCTGTAATGCTTCATCGGTCACTGTATCGAAATGAATAACTTGCGTTTGATTGGCCGGCGTTTTAGCGCTTGGCAAGCCAGAATACGTGACCGTTTGTGTGACTTCATACGTGCCATTAGTCATCACGTGATTCAAAGTCACAGTTGCTGTTTGATTGGCTGATGCTGTCAAAGCGGTTGGTATCACACTCGACGCATCAATTGTGTAACCGGTTGGTACTCTACCGGACGTTGCAGGATTATAACTCACAGCTTGATCGGTTACACCGTTAAAAGTATCAGTCGCAATCACATCACCTGTAATCGCATCAACGTAATTAATTGTTAGCGTTTGAGGCTCTGCCGTATATGTCACAATCACCGTCTGATCTGAAGGCGCTGAACTAAGCGTGGTTGCATAACCCCCATTAATTGTCCCTGTTTGATCTGCACGATACCCAGCAATTGTTGGCACTGTCACGCTGACATCATTTCCAACACGCGTATATGTTGTCACACCAGTCACTTGATCTAAATCAGCCGCATAACTAACGACTTGACTTTGTGCCTCAGGATTTGTTTTTGCACCTGTGAAATTAACCTGCAGTGTGGCTTGAACCGTACTTTGTGTGTGTGCATGTTTGAGGTGAATCGTAATACTTTGATTAGCATCTGCTGTTGTCTGATACGAAATCGTACTTTGTCCACTATCAACTAACAAATAACCGCCAGATACGTCTGGGGTAATTGTCAATGTTTTATCAGTCGTTGATGCTACGGTTGTGTTTTTTGCCGTAATAGTGGCGCCACCATTATCATCATCAACATAATTAACCGTAACCGTTTGTGCATCCGCCACATAACTGATTGTAAACACTTGTGGTGTCGCATCAGTTGTATTGTTAGCCCCATTTGATGTTTCATCAAACGGGGTTGCCGCAATCGCTGCACTTAGTGACGACTAAGTCTTATCACCAACCTTGACAGTATACGTATAGCCCGTTCGTGCTAATTGCGCATCAGTTGTTGTCGTCGACATTGATGTACCAGACTTTCCCGTCATTGTGCCATAATTTTGTGCACCCAAGGGATCTGTCATATCAGTCACAATAGAGGCTGATTGCGAATCAGCTGAAGAGACAATATAGAGCGTATGCGTATATGACCCATCACTTTGTAATGTGGCACCGTCAATTGACCATGTGTCAGGAATGGCTGTACCCAGAGAATCCAAATAATATTGACCAGAAGCACTATATCCATCGCTTAACCACCCCACCTGATGGAACAATTGGGTTGCAGTCGCTGGGTCAGCGGTCGTTAACCCACCATCACCAGTCAGGCCAGCCATCGCGGTCGAGTCACCATTTTTTGCAATATTGTTGTTCTCTGCTGATGAAATAATATAGTACAAATCACCCGAACTATCGATTACTGTGCCTAATATTCCAACGGGTTGGAAATTAAAATCACTCGCAGGAACAATTGTTTCGGTCTTCAGGTTAATCGCCACGTCAACTGCTTTAACCAAATTAGCATATGCCGTATTGACATCTAACTGAGAGGCATTGACATCAGCTAAAACAGTCTGCGCTGCTGTTAAGGTACTACCAGCTAATGCCGATTGAGTCGCACTGCCGCTAACACGATTGACTAAAATTGTTAAATCAGTTGTCGTCACATTTTGATAAGCGACCTTAGTTGTTACTATCCCACTCATAGCCGAAATACCAGTCACAGCCATTGAATAGTTTTCTTCAGTAAAGCTACCTGATGCCGTCGTCGATAAATTAGGATCAGTTGCTTCAAAGCTAGCTGTCGCTGTAATCGTTGTTGACAGGTTAGATTGTGCACGCAATTGCGAAAAGACTGTTTGTAGCTGTTGGGCAAAAGTAATGTTGTCCTTACTGATTGTCGTCATCATTGATTGGATAGAACTACCAATTGAATTTGCTGAGGTATTAATTTGGGTAGTAATCAAGTTCAAAAGAATCCCACCGATGATACCCAAATTGCCTTGGTTTTTAACCATCGTTTGGAACTTAGAGGCATCAGTGGTCCCAACATATTCAGCTGAATAACGGGTAGCGGCTTGATCTGCCAGTGTTTGTTGTCCTTGTCCCAAGGTTAACAAAAAGTTCTTGATTGCTAAATCGGATTCTGTCGTACCAGTAATGGCATTGGCTACATTCGTATAACTTGTTGCGATTGATACCGCAATACTTTGAATTTGGGCATCCACTGTTTGCTGTGTATAACGTGCAATTAAATCAATGGCAGTAGCTGTTAAAGGATCGTTTGTGCCATTATATGCATTGTATGCAACTTCCATAAATGAAACAACGAACTGGGGAATCACCGTTGTTGAATAAACATTGATCTCATTTTGCATCTCATTCAATGACGTAATCAGTTTTTGTAAAGGCGCTGTCAAATTAGCACTAGCGATTAACCCTGGATCAAGCTTTAAGTTAATCACATAAGTCCCATCTTGATTTTGAACAATTGGTGCTAAGAAGGTTGATTCTGAAAAGGTTTTTGTATCTTGCATCAAGGCAATGATGTAATTAACTTGAGCTTGGATGTCATCCAAGTTCAAATTCAAAGCCGGGATAAACGCTGAAGGTTTCCCAGACTTATATAAACTGGCCACAGCTTGAAATTCAGCATTGTTGGTCGCTAATTCAGTCGCATAGCTAGCAGCGGCATGCATCATCGTCGCATAACTCGTGCTAACACCAGAAACGGCTGCCATACTATTAAACATCGTCGCCATCGAGTTCAAATCACCACTATTAAAATGACTAAATGAGCCGCTTGCATCGATGGTAATCAACTTGTTTGCTTCTTGATTCGCTTCAACTGCCGAAATAGCATTCACTATATCTTGTTGTGCGGCAGCTGCGGCAGACGCGGCAGATGTGGCACTTGATTGAACGCTTATGGCTGAATTGGCAAGTGAATTGGCGACAGACGCGGCGTTACTTGCAGCAGATGAACTGGCTAATGCTGCTGTATAAGCACTGGCGGCTGAACTAGCAGCAGTTGATTGGACATCAACGCTGGCCGCAAATGATTGTAAAGCGGATAAATTAGCATCATCTATCAGCGTACCGTCAGCGTATGATGCAGCTTTATGCGCATAAGAGGCAGCAGCCGTATAATTCCCAGCATTTGCTGCCGAGGCAGCACTAGCAATCGCTGCTGATTCTGATTGATAACTCCCGTAACCAGTTTTACCAGAAAATACACCCGATCCAGCTGCACTGGTCTTCGTACCTATCAATGGTATTGTGTCAAATGTCACATTATTAGCATCTGCGATGGCCTGACTTGTTACGGCTTGCAAAGCAGCGAGTGCGGCTTGGCTAGCTGCTGATTGAGCAGCCATGACTTGTGCGTATGAGCTAGCTGCACTGGTTGCCGATGCAGCCTGACTAATAGCTGTCGATTTAGCGGCAGCTGCACTACTAGCAACACTTTGCGCCGAAGATAATTCCGCCCGAACAGCTGCGAGTGAGTCAAAGGATAAATCAGCTGTGCTACCACCAGCGGTCGTGGCTGTTGTACCATCAGATGACGGCGTCACATCAGCTAAACTTGTCGTTTGACTAACCGGTGATGTCACAACGACTTGCGCCGTTGTATCAGTTGCTGGATCAATTGCGCCTGAAAATGACCCCGAAATATCGACAGGTCGTGTTTGCGGGTCGGTTGCATTCGCAGTAATGGCACCTTGATCATTGGCTTGTGAAGCAGTACTATCCCCTGCGCTTGTTGCAAGACTTGGATAAGCATCACTTGAAACTGTTCCTGTCGTATAAGTTGTGTCTGGATGCGCCGAAACTTGTGCATTTGCAGCACTGACTGCATTATCGGCTTGCGAAGTGGCTGAATTGTCTCCAGATACGCCGGTTCCGGTCGCAGTTGTAGTGCCGTTACTAGTCGTCTGTTCCGTCTCGGCTGTCGTGTCAGCACTAGCATCAGTTGGCATGATAGCCGCCCCAGTTACGCCAGCAGAAAACATTGAAATCAGCACTAATCCAGCCTTCAACCAGTTCGCATCGGATTTGTGCACATATTCTGGCACGTGGCGCTTATCAAAATGGTCCGTCACCATTTCTGAAATATCGGATATAATCCCAGAATCTGATGCTTTGACCCACGTTTTTTTATCTTTATACATTTTAAAACGTGGTTGATAATCTTTCTTTTTTTGGTTATTTTTTCCCATAACGCACCCCTTTAATAAGATATAATTCATCTTCAAATATACCGCTTAAAATGTTTATTTGCTAATGATAAGTGTCATTTATACTTACTTAATTTAAGGGAATTTTTACGTTTTGTATTATTGTTTTTTTTTGCAAAAAAAAAACATATTAATACATTTTCAATATGTATACATAATTATGCAATATAAATTTATAAATATTATTCATTTTATTGCATAATAAAAAAACCAACCCATTTCTGAGTTGGTTTACTTTGATCGGGACGACAGGATTCGAACCTGCGACCCCCTGGTCCCAAACCAGGTGCTCTACCAAGCTGAGCTACATCCCGAGATAATAGATAAATTGTTTTTTTGCTTTCAATTAGCTCAAAAACAACATCTATTATTATACTACCTTTACACGGTAAAATTCAAGCATTAATTTAGTCTAGTCGGACAATCTTCGACCCATGAACCTGTAAGCACGCCAGCGCCTGTGCTATGTGCTCAGCATTCTCATATGTGATACCACCGCCCGGTAAAATCTCAATGCGTCCATTGGCGTCAATAATCGTTTGCTTAAGCTTTGGCAACGTTTCCGTTATTGGCTCTGATAATTGGCCGCCATGCATTAAGATGCGTTGGACACCCTGCTGAACCAACCAGTCAATTGCTGGTAATTGTGCATCATCAGATAGGTCGTCAAAGGCCATATGCATGACGACCTGCATTGGTTTTGCTAACTGAATTAATTGCGTCATGCGTTGCTCATCTAAATGATTCTGTTTTGTTAAGATGCCAAACGTCACAGTTGATATACCAACTGTTTTTAAGGCTAAAATTGTCGCTTTCATCTCTTCAAATTCAGCATTATTATAGACAAAGTCGCCAGCGCGGGGACGCACCATCACGACAAGTTCGACCTGTTCCTGATTAGCTAACGTATAGACCTGTTTTACCAACTTTAAATCAGGTGTTAGTCCACCTAAATCCAGGCGGCTATTTAGCTCAATGCGATCAACATGTGCCACAATTGCTCGTTTAGCTGTCGTCAAATCTTGCAAAGCAATTTCTCTTATCATCTTTAACCTCACATGAAAAATATTCATAGTTATTCGGATCTTCGTGTAAAATTTTTACCAACAAATATAACCGAGTCGTTCCATACTCGCAATGAATCTTAGTTTAATTTCTTTTTCTGAGCACGATTTGTGAACTCACATATGCTAAGGCGACGCCTAGACCCAGCGGCAAGAAGGCAGAATAGTTCAAATGGCTCACTTCAAAGATCATAAACAAAGCCATTAAAGGCGCTTGCTGTGATGCTGCTAGTAAAATCCCGGCCCCTAATAATGCGGTCTGACTTAGTGGCAATGCGATTCCCATCAGATTAAATCCAACACCAATTAAAACACCTAAAGCTGACCCAATAGCAATGGATGGTGTCAAAGTCCCGCCAGCCGCCCCTGAGCGAATCGTCAATACCGTCACAATCGCTTTGACCATTGCACCAAACACCAACATGCCAATGAACATCTGTTGATTATAATTCATAGAGAGCTGAGCCAATGCTCGACCATTACCCATAATTTGTGGAAAACGCATTGCTACAATTCCGGTAAGTACTGCTGCCAGCGGTAATTGCCAGAGAATATTTTTATCCTTACTTTGTTGTTTTTCTGCCCATTTAAATGTTTGTCGAAAGAATGCGCCAGCAATTCCGATCAATGGCCCTGCAATTATAACAAACGGTAAAATAATCAGTGTAAAGTGCGTGTCATGAATTAAATAATAGGGTTTAAACCCTTTAACCAACGAGCCGACTAACATTGCAATAATCGACATACTTAAACTTACAGTCACGGTTTTAGGTGAAATTTGCTTCAATAAAATTTCAACGCAGAATAACATACCAGTAATTGGTGCAATATAAATACCCGCAAATCCGGCACCAGCCGCGGCTGCAATCAATAAGCGCTGATTTTCTTGAGTCAAGTTTGGTAATCCCAGTCTATTAACCAAATGTGACCACCGCTGCGCCAGCATAGCCCCAGCCTCTCGAGGTGCCAATTCACGTCCAACAGATCCGCCAGTACCCACAAACATAATTTGCGTGATGACATCAATCACCGTTTGAACCCAAGGCATTTTTTCGCCTTTCAAGGCTTGATTAATCCCAATTACTGGTTTATATCTTGTACGCAAGAAATACCATACAACTGCAGCAATCACACCACCAATAACGACTGAAATCAAACGGTGGCCACCCGTAATCATCGTTGCACTGGGCGCTGCCGATGTTTCTTCAAAACTTAAAAATAACCGTTCAATCCCATCTAAAAATAAACTAAGCACTAACGCGCTCAACCCAACAATCACACCTAAGACAATTGTTGAAATAATTAAGATACGCGTTTGTTCATCACTTTTATTTTTTGATTGTTTATTTTGTACACTTTCCATTCATTCTCTCCCTCGTTAGCATAACCTATATATTATACCGCGATTACTCTCTGAGGGCGTAAGTGTTAATAAGTTTTATGGTGACATTTAATGACTATACAATATAAAAAACGTTGTTTTTAAACAAACCGATACAACTCATCACAATTCGTGCTGAATGCTATCCCTCCTTTTTCAAGCGTGATAGCACTGTATTAAGCTATAAATCCCTTTAGTATTTTTCATATGTTATTGATCAATGACATATACACAGTCTGCACTAAGATTTATTATGGATACCACATATCAATATAATATTCTACCATGTTAAAAAAGAGTGTATATTAAAACAAAAAAACGCTATTTCTAGCGTTTTTACCTAATTTATGCCGTCGGTGGGAATCGAACCCACACTCTCTTGCGAGAACGGGATTTTGAGTCCCGCGCGTCTACCTATTCCGCCACAACGGCATTTAAGCTGATTAGTTAATTAATCAAATGGACGTTACAGGGATCGAACCTGTGACCCCCTGCTTGTAAGGCAGGTGCTCTCCCAGCTGAGCTAAACGTCCAAAATTGCATCGCGACTTCCTATCCTCGCAGGAAGCGATCCTCCAACTACTTTCGGCGTTACTGAGCTTAACTTCTGTGTTCGGTATGGGAACAGGTGTGACCTCAGTGCCATCGTCACGACACGTTTATTAAATTGAGAAGTTTAATCCTCTCAAAACTGAATCATATTGTTTGTAAATTTGTGAAATAAATTGAACCACCACGTTTTATTCAACTTGGTTAAGTCCTCGAACCATTAGTACTAGTCCGCTCCATGCCTCGCGGCACTTCCACTTCTAGCCTATCTACCTCATCATCTATAAGGGGTCTTACTTCTTTCGAATGGGAAATCTCATCTCGAGGCGAGTTTCACACTTAGATGCTTTCAGCGTTTATCTCATCCGTACATAGCTACTCAGCGATGCTCCTGGCGGAACAACTGATACACCAGTGGTACGTCCACCCCGGTCCTCTCGTACTAAGGGCAGCTCCTCTCAAATTTCCTACGCCCGCGACGGATAGGGACCGAACTGTCTCACGACGTTCTGAACCCAGCTCGCGTACCGCTTTAATGGGCGAACAGCCCAACCCTTGGGACCGACTACAGCCCCAGGATGCGATGAGCCGACATCGAGGTGCCAAACCTCCCCGTCGATGTGGACTCTTGGGGGAGATAAGCCTGTTATCCCCAGGGTAGCTTTTGTCCGTTGAGCGATGGCCCTTCCATGCGGAACCACCGGATCACTAAGTCCTACTTTCGTACCTGCTCGACCTGTTAGTCTCGCAGTCAAGCTCGCTTGTGCCTTTACACTCTGCGAATGATTTCCAACCATTCTGAGCGAACCTTTGAGCGCCTCCGTTACCTTTTAGGAGGCGACCGCCCCAGTCAAACTGCCTGCCAGACACTGTCTTCCATCACGATTAGTGATGCGAGTTAGAGTGATCATACAACGAGGGTAGTATCCCACCAACGCCTCCATCGAAACTAGCGTTCCGATCTCTACGGCTCCTACCTATCCTGTACAAGCTGCACAAGCACTCAATATCAAGCTACAGTAAAGCTCCATGGGGTCTTTCCGTCCTGTCGCGGGTAACCCGCATCTTCACGGGTATTTAAATTTCACCGAGTCTCTCGTTGAGACAGTGCCCAGATCGTTACGCCTTTCGTGCGGGTCGGAACTTACCCGACAAGGAATTTCGCTACCTTAGGACCGTTATAGTTACGGCCGCCGTTTACTGGGGCTTCAATTCGCACCTTCGCCGAAGCTAAGCACTCCTTTTAACCTTCCAGCACCGGGCAGGCGTCAGCCCCTATACGTCATCTTACGATTTTGCAGAAACCTGTGTTTTTGATAAACAGTCGCCTGGGCCTATTCACTGCGGCTCAGCTTGCGCTGAGCACCCCTTCTCCCGAAGTTACGGGGTCATTTTGCCGAGTTCCTTAACGAGAGTTCACTCGCACACCTTAGGATGCTCTCCTCGACTACCTGTGTCGGTTTGCGGTACGGGCAGGTAAACACTAACTAGAAGCTTTTCTCGGCAGCGTGACATCATGGACTTCTCTACTTAATTTCGATCCTCATCATCGCTTGTTCTTATAGGGATAAGCATTTAACTACTCCCAAAACTTACGATTTAACCCAGCATTTCCATTCGCTGGGATCCATTAGCCTTCTGCGTCCCTCCATCGTTCAAACATGTTCACCTGGTACTGGAATCTCAACCAGTTATCCATCGACTACGCCTCTTGGCCTCGCCTTAGGTCCCGACTAACCCTGGGAGGACGAGCCTTCCCCAGGAAACCTTAGTCATACGGTGGACAGGATTCTCACCTGTCTTTCGCTACTCATACCGGCATTCTCACTTCTATGCGCTCCACCAGTCCTCACGGTCTGACTTCATCGCCCATAGAACGCTCTCCTATCGCGCCAACTTAGTTGGCACCCGTAGTTTCGGTGGTGTGTTTAGCCCCGGTACATTTTCGGCGCAGAATCACTCGACTAGTGAGCTATTACGCACTCTTTAAATGGTGGCTGCTTCTGAGCCAACATCCTAGTTGTCTATGCAACTCCACATCCTTTTCCACTTAACACACACTTAGGGACCTTAACTGACGATCTGGGCTGTTCCCCTTTCGACAATGGATCTTATCACTCACTGTCTGACTCCCGGACATACGTAATTGGCATTCGGAGTTTATCTTAATTTGGTAACCCGAGATGGGCCCCGCACCAAAACAGTGCTCTACCTCCAATACGCTACATTCCGAGGCTAGCCCTAAAGCTATTTCGGAGAGAACCAGCTATCTCCAAGTTCGATTGGAATTTCACCGCTACCCACACCTCATCCTAGCATTTTTCAACATGCACAGGTTCGGGCCTCCAGTGCGTCTTACCACACCTTCACCCTGGACATGGGTAGGTCACCTGGTTTCGGGTCTACAACTACATACTATGACGCCCATTTCAGACTCGCTTTCGCTTCGGCTCCGGTCTTTCCACCTTAACCTTGCATGTAATCGTAACTCGCCGGTTCATTCTACAAAAGGCACGCCATCACCCCTTAACGGGCTCTGACTTCTTGTAGGCACATGGTTTCAGGAACTTTTTCACTCCCCTTCCGGGGTGCTTTTCACCTTTCCCTCACGGTACTGGTTCACTATCGGTCACTAGGTAGTATTTAGCCTTGGGAGATGGTCCTCCCAGATTCCGACCGGATTTCACGTGTCCGGCCGTACTCAGGATCCTACACGGGAGATTGCATGCTTTCGTTTACAGGGCTATCACCTTGTCTCGCGTGGCTTCCCAACCACTTCAACTAACATACAATTTTGTAACTCCACAACGGTAGTCCTACAACCCCAAAGTGCAAGCACTTTGGTTTGGGCTCTTCCGGGTTCGCTCGCCGCTACTGACGGAATCGATTTTTCTTTCTACTCCTGCTGCTAATGAGATGTTTCAGTTCACAGCGTCTACCTTCAACTAGTCTATAGATTCAACTAGTGATAACTTGCATAACAAGTTGGGTTCCCCCATTCGGAAATCCCCGGATCAAAGCTTACTTACAGCTCCCCGAGGCATATCGGTGTTAGTCCCGTCCTTCATCGGCTCCTAGTGCCAAGGCATCCACCATGCGCCCTTAATAACTTAACCTATCAACTGACGTTGATGATTTAAGTTTTGAGTATGTGACATCTTTCAGTCACTTGCGATTATCACGATATTGCTATCGTGATGAACTTGTATAAAAACTCAAAATAACGCGGTGTAATACACTGTCAATTGTCTTGCGACAATCAACTCTTGATTACTCGGTTCAATTTATTGATTTTCAATAATTTGAAATTTTAAATTTACTAATATGATTCAGTTTTCAAAGAACTAATGATATTGGCAACCGAAGTTGCCAATGGAGAATAGCGGGATCGAACCGCTGACCCCCTGCTTGCAAAGCAGGTGCTCTCCCAGCTGAGCTAATTCCCCAGATGATACTATTGAGTGTAAAACACTCAAAACTAAATAACGTTTCAACGATGTGCAAGTTTCCGATTTTCCTTAGAAAGGAGGTGATCCAGCCGCAGGTTCTCCTACGGCTACCTTGTTACGACTTCACCCTAATCATCTGTCCCACCTTAGGCGGCTGGCTCCTAATAAAAGGTTACCCCACCGACTTTGGGTGTTACAAACTCTCATGGTGTGACGGGCGGTGTGTACAAGACCCGGGAACGTATTCACCGCGGCGTGCTGATCCGCGATTACTAGCGATTCCGACTTCGTGTAGGCGAGTTGCAGCCTACAGTCCGAACTGAGACAAGCTTTAAGAGATTTGCGCACCCTCGCGGGTTGGCGACTCGTTGTACTTGCCATTGTAGCACGTGTGTAGCCCAGGTCATAAGGGGCATGATGATTTGACGTCATCCCCGCCTTCCTCCGGTTTGTCACCGGCAGTCTTGCTAGAGTGCCCAACTAAATGCTGGCAACTAACAATAAGGGTTGCGCTCGTTGCGGGACTTAACCCAACATCTCACGACACGAGCTGACGACAACCATGCACCACCTGTCACTTTGTCCCCGAAGGGAAAGCACCATCTCTGGTGTGGTCAAAGGATGTCAAGACCTGGTAAGGTTCTTCGCGTTGCTTCGAATTAAACCACATGCTCCACCGCTTGTGCGGGTCCCCGTCAATTCCTTTGAGTTTCAACCTTGCGGTCGTACTCCCCAGGCGGAGTGCTTAATGCGTTAGCTTCGCCACTTAGGGGCGGAAACCCCCAAACAGCTAGCACTCATCGTTTACGGTGTGGACTACCAGGGTATCTAATCCTGTTTGCTACCCACACTTTCGAGCCTCAACGTCAGTTACAGTCCAGAAAGCCGCCTTCGCCACTGGTGTTCTTCCATATATCTACGCATTTCACCGCTACACATGGAGTTCCACTTTCCTCTACTGCACTCAAGTCATCCAGTTTCCAAAGCAATTCCTCGGTTGAGCCGAGGGCTTTCACTTCAGACTTAAATAACCGTCTGCGCTCGCTTTACGCCCAATAAATCCGGATAACGCTTGGAACATACGTATTACCGCGGCTGCTGGCACGTATTTAGCCGTTCCTTTCTGGTAAGATACCGTCACACACTGAACAGTTACTCTCAATGTCATTCTTCTCTTACAACAGTGTTTTACGAGCCGAAACCCTTCATCACACACGCGGCGTTGCTCCATCAGACTTTCGTCCATTGTGGAAGATTCCCTACTGCTGCCTCCCGTAGGAGTATGGGCCGTGTCTCAGTCCCATTGTGGCCGATCAGTCTCTCAACTCGGCTATGCATCATCGTCTTGGTAAGCCATTACCTTACCAACTAACTAATGCACCGCGGGACCATCTCTTAGTGATAGCATGACCACCTTTTAAGTGAGAACCATGCGGTTCTCATTGTTATACGGTATTAGCATTTGTTTCCAAATGTTATCCCCTGCTAAGAGGTAGGTTTCCCACGTGTTACTCACCCGTTCGCCACTCACTGCAATGTCTGAATCAAATCTGAGCAAGCTCTTCATTTCATCAAACCACAGTGCGTTCGACTTGCATGTATTAGGCACGCCGCCAGCGTTCATCCTGAGCCAGGATCAAACTCTCAATTTAAATTGATCAGCTTGAGTATAACTCAATCTTTTTTGTTGTTTAACAGATGTTAAACGAATTTACTAGCGAAATTGACTTCGCAAATGTTTGTATCATTTTTACGTGATACACTTGCACATTTGTTTCATCGAAACGTTATTTAGTTTTCAATGTTCTACGTTGTTGTCTCAATCAGACAACTTTTATATCTTACCAAAGCGTGATGACAATGTCAACAACTTTGATGAATTATTTCTTACGCCATTCCGTTGACATCAGTTGATGTGGCAAAAATAACGCTTAATTAATATACCGCGAAATCAATTGTTCGTCAACAACTAATTTCATCAAAATGATGTGAATAATCATTTAAATCGTCATAGCAATAAAAAAGCACCAGTCAGTGACCTGACTAGTGCTAATTATAGTTACTTATTTCGTTCTGATCCATGGCCGCTTAGAATTGAGTCTGGTGACGCAATTTGATTCGAATTCGTATTCTCTTCTCCGGTTTGAATCGTTTGCTTGGGTCCGCCTAATTCAGGCGCATCAGTATTATAGTTTGTCAATTTACCATCATTTTGAGATGCCACACTTGTCCCTAGGCCTTGTACTTTCTTGAGCTTAGCTAACCCAACACTCTTTTTATACGAAAGTGACTTGTCCTTTTTCTCTGGGATTTCAGACGCATTAGCAAAGCGCAGTAAATTACCTTGAATGACTTTATCAGAATAAGCCAGCGACTTTTCAACATACGCGTTTGCAGCCTTAACCGCTGATTCAGCACGCGGATCCATCTTAGGATTGATTTTGGTACCCGTCGAAGTGACATAGTAATTCGAACCAATCTTCATATACTCACTACTTACCCAATCACCATTTCTAAATGGCACAATTTGCTTGTACTGCGCAGAGAACATATCTGAGCCAAATTGAATCATGGCATCATCTTTAATTCCCAACAAATCCAATAATGTCGGCATAACATCAATTTCACCACCATAAGTATGATTGATGCCACCCTGCATGCCAGGAACACGAATCATAAATGGTACCTTTTGCCAATTCACTAAATCGGTGGCGGAAACGTTTTTCTTACCAATCAACTTAGCAATCGCTGATTTATGATTTTCAGAGATACCATAGTGATCCCCATACAAAACGATCATTGATTTATCCCAGAGACCACTATCCTTAAGGTATTGTTCAAATTCACCAAAGGCTTGATCAAGATAACGTGCAGTTTGAACATAACCGTCAACAGTTTTATCATCTGTATCGGTTTTATTAATAGAAATGTTTTGTTTATCCAAGTCATAAGGATAGTGATTCGTCACAGTGATAACCTTTGAATAGAAAGGTTGTGGCAACTTTTCCATATAAGCTGCTGAGTCCTTTAAGAAAATCTTGTCCTTCATACCATAGCCGACATTGTATTCTGGATTGTCAGCGTCTTTATAGTATGACTTTGAAAAGAAGTAATCATAACCCCAGTTCTTATACGTATTATCTCGATTCCAAAATGATGGCACATCCCCATGGAATGCAGCTGATGTATAGCCACCCTCCTGGGCCAAAAGCGCCGGCATAGCTTGGAATGTGTTTGATGTCCCGTAATTTGACATCACTGAACCAGATGACGTACCGAAGAGCGATGTTTCTAACATCAGCTCCGCATCAGCTGTTTTTCCCTGACCAACTTCATTATAGAAATTATCAAACGCTGTGGTATTCTGATCATGATAAAAGGCGTTCAAATTTGGGGTCACTTCCTGCCCATCCCAACGATAATCCAACATAAATTGTTGAAATGATTCGAGGTGGAAAATAATAACATTTTTCCCCTTAGCTTTACCAAAAGTAACAGCATTATCAAGTGTCCGATTCTCATTCACAAACTTTTTGATTTTATCTAAATCAGCTGGTTTAGCCTTTTTAACTTCATTCGATTGTTCCCGCGTCTTCACCACGTTGTATGCCGCATACTCATTTAAGCCAAGGTATTTAACAATGTAATTGTTGTCAAAAGTTCGCGTCAGCAAGCCCGAGCGATCTCCAGATGCAATCCCAAAGACAGTCAACATCATTACAAATCCAAAGGCAGTGACTAACATCGCAAAACGCTTTTGAACAGCAGTTTTATCTACCTTTATGATTTTAAAACTCAATAAAATCACTAACACGATGATGTCGACGAAAACGATAAAGTCAATTGGCTGGACAATCCCACCAATCGCTTTTGACAAGTTATTTTGAACTGACCCCCCGGCTTTCATAATGTTAAGTGAAATAAAGTCAGTAAATTCACGATAGTACAAAACATTTGCAAACAGCCATAGGGTTTGAATCAAATTAATCAATAACATCAACCAATAAGCTAATCGGCCTCTAAAATAGAGTGCAATCCCTAATAGAATGATTGCTGTCGGGATAGGGTTTAAAATCAGCAAAAACTGTTGCAATAAACCTTTAGCACCAAGACTGAATTCAACTTGGTATGCCCAATACGTTTTAAGTGTTACTAAAAATACCGATAGAATGAAAAATCCGACCGTTGAATTAAAATCAGGCCACCATTTCTTGATTGTCATTCCGATACGTTGCATCTTACTCACCCATCACTTTCAAAATTTGTCATTCATTAATTATTTATACAATCGCAGGCTACCTGACATTATCACACAAGGCGGACTGGTCTAATCTACTTAGTATAATGTGTAACAATAAAATAACCTTAAAATACAGCTTTAAAATCAGCTAACGTCTCATAAATATCAATTGCTAATGCATCTAAATTATCGAACGCAAAGCGTCGACTATCGTCTCGACCACCATACACCGCAAATGTATGCGAAGGTTGATCGTACAGGACGGTCAACACATTGACGCCAAACATATCAAAATGGCGTTCTTGAAATTCGCTATTTTGGTCCAACGTCATTGATTCAAGCCGTTTAATGATTTTAACTAATTCACTTTCTCGGCTCATTTTGTCCTCTTTCTAGCCGAAACATTAAAAGCAATAATGCCGGCAAACATACCAAAATAATAAGTGATGAGACGCCAAATCAGCATCGCCAACACCAATGTTGCTGCGTTAGGCAAGAAACTACTAAAAAGCATTGAAAAACTTGCTTCAGCACCACCCGCGCCACCCGGAATTGGGAATAGCGAAATCACCATGACAATTAAAATATGGAGTGACATGACAAAAATAAAACTTGCATGAGTTTGACCTAAAGCTAACAAAATAAAATATGGAATTGCATAGTACAAAGCTAATTGGACAAAAGTCACACCAATTGCTTTGCCCATGGCGCCCCAGCGCCGACTCATACGATAGCTTTCAGCATGAAAATTATCAATTTTTTCACGTGTCGTGGCTAACCACTGTTCATGCTTTTTAGGATTGAACCATTTAACCGGGGCCAAAATTAGCGTAGTCAGGCGATCAGTAAATGCTGGCCAATACATCACCAACAATAAAGTAACAATCACGGCAAAATGAATCAAAAATCCAATAATGACCAACAAAGCCATTTGATTCAATTTATCGGCGATATAGTTAAAGCCAATTAATAATGCGATAACAAAGTTAATCACAATCATACCTTGATAAACCACAAACTTCATCAATAAAATTGAGCCTGAGCGACCAATATCAATTCCAGCTTGCGCTAATGCAATCATTTGCATTGGTTGCCCACCAGTAGCAAAGGGCGTAATCCCATTTCCTAATTGTTCAACTAGTGGGACGCGAATTGCCGCCCGCCAACTAATTTTTTCGTGTTCAGTATCAACAAAAATTTTAACTACAACGGCTTCTAACAAGAGATAAACAATCATCGCACCCAGCGCAACAAGTAACCACCACCAATTTGCCGTATGAATTGACTGAATAAAAGCTTTTGAATCAACATGCCGCATTGAAAAGTAAAATATGCCACCACCAAGCAGCAACATGAGAACGAAAATAAAGCTATTTTTTCTTGTCATATTAGTTACCTTCCCGCATTGGCTTGTTCAAAATAGAACTTCTCCCAGATTTTTGCCACATTTTCAGCTGAATAGCGTTCAGACGCTTCTAATGCTGCTTGAATCATGGTAGTCCTTAAATCAGGATCTCCATTTAATGCTTCAAGTTGTTTTTGCATTGCTGCGCGGTCAGATGCCGGCAAGTAATAACCAGCAATAATCGCTTGATACAGCGTTAAATCTCTTAAAATTGTTGGTGTACCAGTACTAAATGCTTCTAAGGCTGACATTGGAAACAGCTCATTAAAACTTGGCAATAAAAATGTATCGGCCATATTGTAATAAGCATTCATTTCATCTCGATCCACAATACCTGGGAAATATAAGTTAGCCGGTGGGTTATCAACGACTTTTTTTAGCTCATCATACCCAGACGTAATACTTCCAAAAGAGAACCCCCGGTCCAAATAAACGACCATTCAGGATTGGCTTTTGCCAGCTCAATAAAATCAAACACACCTTTACGCTCTTGAATTTGGCCAACACCTAAAACGATATAATCTGATGGTTGATACCCTTTTTTTTGTCGAAAAGCAGCTTTTTCTGCTTGTGACTCAGGGTAAAAACGTGTCTTAGAAACAAAGTTTGGAATGTAGGAGATTTTCTCACGCGCCACGCCATTTGCCACTAATTTATCGATAAACGTAGGATTAACGACAACGATATGATCCATTCGTTTATAAAAAGCCATAACATACCAATAAAAAATATTTTTAACTGGGGCATGTAAGGTAATTGACCCTTCTAGGGTTTCAGGTAAAAAGTGAACATACCCAATTTTACGTCCACGTCCGGGTAAAAACGTATTCAGATAAAACCAAAAGTCAATCGTATGGTAATGACTAATATCAGCGCGCTTTAACGAATTAAACTTTAACTGCATTTGTTGCGTAAACTTATCGGTGAGTAAGTTCACCAATTCACGATAGGCTGACCCGACACCTTGTCCAGGAACGGTTTCAGCCGATGAAAACATAGTTATTTTAAGCATTATGATTCCTTCTAAATGGATTACGTAGCACAAAGGTCCGGGCATATTCTGCGTCGGCATCTTCTGCTGCTTCAAGATCCTCTTCTTCATGATAAACGGCAATCGCTTCTTGATAAAAGGCAATGATGCGTGCACCAAATGTTCGTTCATCAATTTCATGTAAAATCGTTTCACGAATATCAGGGTTACCCAAGACTTGTTGTGCTTGGGCCGCAAGCAAATACTTTTCAACTGGTGCTGTTAATTCGTAAACATTGCGCACCAATGTACCAATATTTTCATCCGTCACGACAGTATCAAGATAAGGGCTATTAATCGCAACCACAGGCGTATTTGCCGTCATCGCCTCAATATACGTTAACCCCTGGGTTTCACTCTCCGATGCCGAAACAAAGACATCAGCCAAACAATAGTAGCTGTATGCTTTATCATGTGAAACGTAGCCCGTGAAAATCACTTTATCCATAATTTCCAAAGCCGCTGCATGGTCTTGAATTGCCTGTTCGGCTGGACCGTCTCCAGCAATAATTAGGCGGGCTTCAGGGAGATCATCTAAAATGTCTGCAAATGTTTCTAAGACAGCCTCAATATTTTTCTCAAAGGCAATGCGACCCAATGACAGCATAACCAATGCATCAGGGGCCAGTCCCAATGACTGACGCAAAGCAACACTTTGGTCCTCATCGGTTGTATGTTGGACCTTAACACCTGTTGGGATAATTTCAATCGGGGCTTTGATACCATATTCAAGCAATTGTTCGCGTGTCTGTTCTGAAGGCGCCACTAAACCAGTTAAGCCTCGAGAATAACCACGCATAATCATTGCGACCCCACCGGGACGGATAATGCGACCATTAAAAACATAGTGCGTGTAATCTTCATAATTCGTATGATAAGTATGAACAACTGGAATATGCATAGCCCGTGCCACGGACTTACCAATCAAGCCTAAGGAAAACTCAGTTTGTGTATGCACGATATCTAATTTTAGCTTCTTAGCAATTAATTGGGCTTGAATCGCCCCCCGGTATGCAATGCGTCGTTCTTTAAAGCCCATAAACGGCAGGCTCGCAAAACGATACACATTTGGCTCGTCACCTTTTTCTGGTGCATTAGGATCAGTTGACGTGAAAATGTAAACTTGATGACCGTTTGCTTCTAGTTGTTTGCGAAGCGTTTCAATTGAGGTGGCAACACCTGACAACTGTGGAAAATATGTGTCAGTAAAAATCCCTACGTTCATGTGGCTCCCCTTTCGTGAATATATCTTGTACTATCATAACAAAAAAAGCAGGCATTTATAACCCACACCCTCAGGATACACCGGCAATATAATCGGTTAAAGTCTCGATATGACCGCAACAAGTTTAATTTTCAAGCAATAAAAAAACTTCGAGCACCAGTCAGTTTCACGGTCTCAAAGTTAGTCATTTGATTAAAAATTAGATGTTTTAGTGTTCAGATAAATCAACAGTTTGCCAATGTCCTGGGTCTTGCCGCCACGTTTGTAAGATTTGCAATTCTTCAGCCGAAATCAAGCCGAGCCGGGCCGCCGTTTCAATTAAGACAGAATAGGTCGTAAGTGGCGTGAAATCTGTAGCTGCTTGCTTAAAATTATCATCGGCAGCCGATAAATCATATGAAAAAATCGACACGACACCCAAGACATCCCCTTGTGCCGCACGTGTGGCCGCAACGGCGCCTAAAACTGAACCACCGGTCGAAATCAAATCATCAATCAAAACAACCTTTTGACCCGGTAATAATTGGCCTTCAATTTGTTGCCCCGCCCCATGATCTTTTGGCTTTGATCGAACATAAATCATCGGTAAATCTAAGGCTTGCGCCACCCAAGCCGCATGTGGAATACCAGCCGTCGCAACGCCACCAATCACTTGCGCGTCCGGGTATTGGCGTTTTATTAATGCCACTAAGCCGTTAATAATGATTTGTCGCACCTTGGGAAATGCAATTGTTAACCGATTATCAGTGTAAATTGGACTTTTTAAGCCTGAAGCCCATGTAAATGGTTGCGCTGGCTGTAATTTAACCGCACCAATTTCGAGCAATCCCTGAGCAACCGCATCTTGATATGTCATGATTCATCTCCTTCATGGTAATTTTGTAATGCCCGGTAGTAGGCTACGACCGGGTCTTTAGCCCCAGTAATTGATCGACCAATTACAAGACCATCGGCACCCAATTGTTTTGCCTTTGCAGGTGTCGTGATACGTTGCTGGTCACCTTGATCGTCATCAATAAAGCGAATTCCCGGCGTCACTGATAGAAAATCTGCACGCGTCACTTGATGTATGGCGCGTGACTCATGCGCAGATGATATAACACCAGCTAACCCAGATTTTTCGGCTAATTTTGCTAGATGCAAAACCGATTCTGATAACGGCACTGATATCAACTGAGTCGCCTGCATCTCAGCATTTGAAAATGACGTCAATTGCGTAATGGCCAAAATTTTTAGCGGCGATTGATTCACCTTCTGGCCATTCCTTGCCCCTAATGCAGCTGCACGCATCATCCGCTCACCACCAGCAGCATGCACCGTGAGATAATCAACGCCTAACCCGGCAATATTTTGCGTCGCTTTTCCCACTGTATTTGGAATGTCATACATTTTTAAATCTAAGAAAACAACATACCCAGCAGTTTTTAGCGCCCGAATAAATGCCGGACCAGCAACATAAAACAATTCCATTCCAACTTTAACCGCTGGCCGTTGTGTACCAAACTGTTCCAAGAATTGCCAAGCCAAGCGTTCATTCTCAAAATCTAAGGCAATAAAGACCGGTTCATTTGTCATTGCTTACTCCTCATTTGGTAACCACTCACTGACCGTTTGTGGTAAGGGTTTAAGCGCTTTGGTTACGGTAGCAACCGATTCAAAGCCATATCGATCTAACGCACCTGGCAATTCAGCCACTAATTGCGCTAATAACATTGGATTCGCCGCATTAGCCACCCCAACTTGCACTGCACTCGCTCCTGCTAATAATAATTCCAATGCATCATCAATCGTCTGAATGCCACCCACGCCAATAATTGGAATTGAAACGACTGAGGCAACTTCATAAACCATTCGCACTGCAATCGGATGAATCGCGGACCCCGACAAACCACCAATTCCGCGGAATAACCGTACCTGACGCTTTTGAAGATCCAAGCTCATGCCTACGACGGTATTAATTACTACAATGCCATCAGCGCCAGCCGCTTCCACTGCTTGTGCAATTGGCCGAATATCAGTCACATTTGGTGATAGCTTAGCATAGATGGCTTTTGTCGTGACTGCTCTAACTGCAGCAATAACCTCAGCCGCCGTTGCTGGATCTACGCCAAATTCAAGTCCACCACGGTCAACATTGGGGCATGACAGATTGATTTCAAGTGCCTTAAGATAAGTGTCTTTTTCAAAAGCAGTCGCTAATGTCACGTATTCACTCACCGTTTCCCCAGCAATTGAAATCATGACTGGTAAATCAGGCAAAGCTTTTTCCAATTGTGGCAAGAAATTTTTCTGTACCTTTTTCAAACCTGGATTGGCTAACCCCACTGAATTCAATGGCCCAGCTTGCGTTGTAATCACCCAAGGTTGTGGATTTCCACCCCGTTCAGTGACCGTGGTTGTCTTCAAAACTAATGCGCCTAGTTGATTTAAATCAAAGTCATTTAAATGATCCAAGCCATAATAAAATGCACCTGATGATGGCATTAATGGATTTTTTAACGCTAATCCAGGTAAACTGACTGCTAATCGATTATCTGCCATATTTATTCTCTCCTCATTATAAATTCATAGCGCTTAGTGATGCCCTTGTTTTCACGTTCATGCGATTTTATGACATTGCCGTGACACCAAAGCCCTGCATTTCTAAGACTGACAACAACGCGTCAACCGTATCAAATGCCGTAAAGAGTGGGACTGCGTTTTCAATTGCTGCATTCCGAATCGCTCGTCCATCGGATTCGGTCGACCCATCTGGACGCGTTGTATTAACAACCAACTGAATCGAGCCTGCTTGTAATGCGGTCACTGGATTTTGATTAGATTCAGAAATTTTATCCAAAATCGACACCTCTAAGCCGTGTGCATTGAAATAGTCACCCGTCCCGGCTGTGGCAACAATTTCAAAACCTTGTTTTGCAAAGCGTGTGGCTAACTTAGCCGCCTCAACTTTATCAGCGTCGGCAACTGTGAACAGGACACGCCCAAAGCTAGGAATATTCACATTCGCTGCGACGAAGGCCTTATATAATGCCTTTTCAAAGGTTTCATCTGACCCCATCACTTCACCGGTTGACTTCATTTCAGGTCCTAAAAGCGAATCAACATCCGGTAATTTTGTAAATGAGAACACTGGCGCCTTAACATGGACCTGATCATTTTCTGGTAAGACACCCGTTTCATATCCTAAGTCGGCTAATTTTTCACCTAACATCACCCTTGTCGCCAATTGAGCTAGTGGTGTATGGGTCACTTTTGAAATGAACGGCACAGTCCGCGAAGCACGTGGATTCACTTCAATGACATACGCTCTATCTTCGTGAATTACAAATTGAATATTCATCATGCCAATTGTCTTGAGTGCTTGAGCTAAATTAATTGATGCCGTCACCATTTCTTGCTTGACTTTTTCAGACAAGGTTTGAGTCGGATAAACTGACATTGAATCACCTGAGTGAACCCCTGCACGCTCAATATGTTCCATTAACCCGGGAATAATAATTGTTTCACCGTCAGACAAAACATCAACCTCGGCCTCATCTCCTTGTAAATATGAATCAATCAAAACTGGATGGTCATTAGACACCTTGACTGCACGTTGCATATAGTCTTGCAGTTCAGCCGCATTGGTCACAATTTCCATCGCGCGACCACCAAGCACATACGATGGTCGAATCAAAACCGGATAACCCACTTCATCAGCGGCAGCGATTGCTTGCGCCACGGTCGTCGCTGTCTTACCTCGTGGTTGTGGCAAGTCCAAAGCCTTAATCACTTGGTCAAAGGCTTCTCGGTCTTCAGCACGATTTAAATCTGCCACCGATGTCCCTAGAATATCAACACCAGCTGCCATCAATGGTGCTGCCAAATTAATCGCAGTTTGGCCTCCAAATTGCACGACAACGCCACGAGGTTGCTCTAAATCAATGACATTTAAGACATCTTCTAGTGTCAATGGTTCAAAGTATAGTTTGTCAGAGACTGAAAAATCAGTTGAAACGGTTTCGGGATTTGAATTCATAATAATCGCTTCATGGCCAGCAGCCTGAATGGCTTTGACCGCATGAACCGTCGCATAATCAAATTCGACCCCCTGACCAATCCGAATTGGACCCGAACCGAGTACCAAAACTGACTCGCGATCACTTTTTTGGGATTCATTTTCTTTTTCATAAGTTGAATAATAATAAGGCGTTTGTGATTCAAACTCGGCTGCGACCGTATCAACCATTTTATAAACTGGTAACAACCCCGCACGTTGTCGTGTCTCACGAAGCAGTTTGGCGTCGGTATGCCAAAAGTCTGCAATGGTTGCATCTGCAAATCCGTATCGCTTGGCCATTCTTAAGACCGTTAAATCATCGTGGTGCGCCTTTAACTGCTTTTCAATTTCGACAATATGCAATAACTTGTCGAGAAAAAACAAATCAATTTGCGTCCTCTGATTGATTTGTTCAATCGATATGCCCCGCCGCAATAACTCAGTCAAGACAAACAAGCGATCGTCTTGAACAGGCATAATTTGTGCTAGCAATGCATCCGTGGTTTGATCTGCATAGTTCAACTCATGTAATCCAATCACGCCAATTTCTAACGAACGAACCGCTTTGTTTAATGCTTCCTCAAGATTACGACCGATGGCCATGACTTCGCCAGTTGCTTTCATCTGAGTTCCTAAATGACGGTCGGCAGTCACGAATTTATCAAATGGAAACCGTGGGATCTTTGCAATCACATAATCTAAAGCTGGTTCAAATTCAGCCATTGTTGTGCCTGTAACGGGATTGACGATTTCATCTAAGCGTAGGCCAACGGCAATTTTAGCTGCCATTTTAGCAATCGGATAACCAGTTGCTTTAGAAGCCAAGGCCGACGAGCGTGAAACACGTGGATTGACTTCAATGATGTCATACCGATATGACTTAGGATCCAAAGCCATTTGAATATTAACGCCACCTTCAATTTTTAGTGCCCGAATAATCTTCAACGCCGCGTCACGTAACATCTGATATTCACGGTCGGACAAAGTTTGAACTGGCGCCACCACAATGGAATCACCCGTATGAATTCCAACCGGATCAAAATTTTCCATCGAGGCCACAATCAATGCGTTATCATTCGCATCACGCATCACTTCAAATTCAATTTCTTTATAACCAGCAATCGATTGTTCAATGAGCACCTGTGTCACGGGTGAAAGTTCCAGCCCATTCGTTGCGATTTCGGCAAGTTCATCAGCATTATTGGCAATTCCCCCGCCTGTGCCACCTAAAGTATAAGCAGGTCGAACAATGACCGGATACCCATTACTTGCTGCAAAGGCCATTGCCTCTTCACAAGTCGTCGCAATTTGTGACTCTGGAATCGGTTCATTCAAACGGGTCATTAACGCCTTAAAGGCTTCTCGGTCTTCAGCTTCTTCAATTGCAGAGAGTTTGGTTCCTAAAAGTTCGATTTGCATCGCGTCCAAAATGCCATCTTCTGCCAAGGCCTTAGCAAGATTCAATCCCGTCTGACCACCCAAAGTCGGCAAGATTGCATCAGGCCGTTCTTGCCGCAAAATGCGTTTGATAAACGCCAGTGACAAAGGTTCAATGTAAACCTTATCTGCCATCTCAACGTCAGTCATAATCGTTGCCGGATTCGAATTGACTAAAACAACCGTATACCCCTCTTCTTTCAAGGCCATGGCCGCTTGTGTGCCTGAATAATCAAATTCAGCTGCTTGTCCAATCACAATTGGTCCAGACCCAATTACTAATATTTTTTGAATATCATTTCGCTTCGGCATGAGTTAATCCTTTCTGACTCGCTTGAATTAGGGCAATAAAATCATCAAATAAATATTCCGCATCATGTGGCCCTGGAGCTGCATCTGGATGAAATTGCACCGAGAAGGCCGCATGGCCTTTTAGCGCTAAACCTTCAATGGTGTGATCATTAATCTCTTCATGGGTGATTTCTAAATCCGTTTCAGTTAGCGACTTTGGATCGACAGCATAGCCATGATTTTGAGAAGTGAAATCGATTTTGCCAGTACGACGCTGTAAGACCGCATGATTAAATCCACGATGACCAAATTTTAACTTATAAGTTTTAGCACCATTAGCCATTGCAAAGAGCTGATGGCCTAAACAAATCCCCATCAACGGAAAGTGTGCTTGTAATTCTCTAATGACAGGTAATACGAAAGCCACAGACTCTGGATCTCCTGGGCCATTCGATAGCAAAATACCATCAGGATTAGCATCAATAATCGTCTGAGCTGTCACCGTTGCTGGGAAAACCATGACATTTACGCCACGTTTGGCCAATGCCCTTAAAATTGAGTGTTTCAGTCCAAAATCAATTAAGGCAATTGAAATGCCCGCCGTTGGATTAACATATGGCGATTTAGCGGTCACTTCTAAGACCTGTGATTCAGATAAATCAGTTGCTTTTAAAGTCGCTACCGCTGCCTCTGGATTAGCATCAACCAATATGGCTTTCATCACACCATGTTCCCGCAATTCACGCGTTAACGCACGCGTATCCACCCCCGAGATACCTGGTAAATCCATTTTCTCGGCCCATTCTGCTAACGACATTTGACTCCGCCAATTAGCTGGCCGTCGTGCAACTTCACGAACTACCAGCGCAGTTGCAGCTGGTTGAAGTGATTCAAAATCATCACGATTAATGCCATAATTACCGATTAATGGGTACGTAAACATTAAAATTTGTCCGTGATACGACAAATCAGTTAACGACTCTTGATAACCAGTCATACCAGTATTGAAGACTAATTCCCCTGTCACCATTTTTGCCGCACCAAAGGCTTCACCCTCATAGATTGACCCATTTTCTAACACCAAATATCGTTGCATCGTATCGCACCTTTCATTTTCAATCATGTTTGATTAACTTTTGACTATCGTAATGGCTAAACTACCGCTCATATACAATTTCACCAGCGACAACTGTCAATTGCGTTTGACCATAAACTGTTTGACCAATAAATGGGGTGTTTTTGCCTTTCGACAAGAAATCAGCGCTGTCAATAACGTATGGCTTTTCCAAATCAAACAAGGCTAAATCGGCAACTTGACCAACTGCAATTGTTGTCGGTGCTGATAACGCGAAAGCACGCGCTGGATTTTCAATCATCCATGCGACCACTTGCGATAAAGTCGCAATTCCTGTTCGCACAAAATGGGTATAAATCAACTGAAAGCTGCTTTCAATACCAACAATGCCCATCGCTGATTTTAAAAAGCCCTGATTTTTTTCCGCTTCGGCATGTGGTGCATGATCCGTTGCAACCATATCAATCGTACCGTCCAACAGGCCAGCGATAACAGCGGCCCGATCATCAGGTGTCCTAAGGGGCGGGTTCATTTTATATTGCGCATTATCACCTGGAATGTCAGTTTCATCTAAGAGTAGGTGATGTGGTGACACTTCTGCGGTCACAGGCAGTCCAACTCGCTTGGCCAACCGCACTAAATTAACAGCTGAACGCGTCGAAATATGGGCCACATGATAGCGAGCACGAGTTGCGTCAACCAACATTAAATCGCGCGCTAATTGACTCGACTCAGCTAATGGGTCAATCCCTGGTAGCTTGAGTTCAGCCGCACGGACGCCTAAATTCATTACGCCATTTTGCATCAAACTTTCATCTTCCAGGTGCGTGACAATCGGTTTATCCACTGCAGCTGCCAAGCGCATGGCTTCAAGCATTGTAGCCGCTGTTTGTACCCCTTTTCCATCATTTGTAAATGCAACTGCGCCCGCATCAGCTAATGCCGTTAAATCGTCAACTTCCTGACTGACCAGTCCATTTGAAATGGTGGCAAACTGCTCAATATGCACAACACCATCGCGCGTATTCTGGGCTTGAACCGCTTTGAAGGTCGCAACAGTTGAAGGCGTTGGGTTGAGATTTGGCATAGCTGCAACGGTTGTAAAGCCACCATGCGCTGCCGCTTTTGAACCGGTGAGAATCGTTTCTTTATGTGTAAATCCAGGTTCGCGAAAATGGACATGGACATCAATCAGACCTGGCAATAAGAGTGCTCCCTCGGCGTCAATCGTTCGATCGACCGTGACTGTTATCTCAGGCGCAATGGCGTCAATTTTACCGGCATTAATTAGCACATCCCGGATGACACACTCATTACCACTAACGAGTAATTTTGCCTGTCGGATTAATAATTTGGTCATCGTTTCTTACCTCTATTTTAAATTTATTGTGTTCAAATTCGATGTCGTCAGGTCTAGCGCATCAAGAATCGCCATCCGTGCATAAACGCCATTGGTCATTTGGGCAAAAATGCGAGATTTTGGCGCCTCGACCAAGTCCGTATCGATTTCAACCCCTCGATTAACAGGGGCGGGATGCATGATTATGGCCTGTGCTTTAAGCAACTCATACCGTGCCTTAGTCAACCCATAAGTTTGATGATAATCAACAAGTGAGAAGTTTGCGTTCTCAACTGATGAAATTCTTTCGTGTTGCACACGTAACAGCATGATAACGTCTAATGTCTCTAAGTCCGTTTCAAAGTCCGTATATTGTCCAAATTGATTGAAATCATCTGGATACCATGCTTGGGGCCCCGAAAATGAAACAGCTGCGCCTAATTGGTGTAAAACCTCAGCATTCGAGCGTGCAACCCGGGAATGCGCCAAATCACCAATAATTCGTATTTTTAGGCCTTCAAAGTGCCCAAAGGTTTCATAAATCGTCATTAAATCCAGTAAACTTTGTGACGGATGTTGACCATTACCGTCACCCGCATTAACTAAATGCGGCATTAGGTCAGATTGTTCGTCAATTAATGGTCGATACCAATCATTCAACGCATGCCGGATAACGACAGTATCAACGCCAACCGCTTTTAATGTCTTGAGGGTATCACTCAAACTTTCGCCCTTTTGCGTTGAACTGGTATCAGGATCAAGTCGGACTTGTTGCCACCCTAATTTCTGTTCAGCCACTTGAAAACTAACATTGGTCCGAGTCGAATTTTCAAAGAATAAATTTGCTACCATGTGCTGTGCAACTGTTGGTACGCTTGTTCCTGCTTTAAATGCAAGTCCACGTTTAATCAAACCGATAATTTCATGCTTTTCCAGATCATTAATATTGACAAAATTTTGCACAGTTAATCTCCTTATGTGTGTTGACACCAAAAAAACGGTAACCTCCGAGAGGTTACCGTCTTCCAAATTCGATTCAATCGTCAGGTTTTCAATTAAGAAACCTGACCAATCAAAAAAATGAAATCCCTTATTAGCCTCTCGGACTAAATTAAAAGGTATATTAGATTGACGTAATTATATCAAAGCTATCCACAATTGTATAGACACAATTTTCATTTTTCCAAGCAGCACGTCGCTAAATCCGACATCAGCCATAAGACTACGAGAGTTGATTCTCAATTAAAATCTTCGCAATTGCTTCATCCATTTCTGGTGTTTTAGTCCACTCAATCCACTTGGGAATTGCAACCATTGGATAGATTTCAAAGTTAGCGTTAACGTAAGCTTCGTAACGTTCAACATTCACCGAGTGTGGAATATTGATTTTCATAATCCGCACTTCTTGAATGAACCCCTGCTCCGCGGCGTATTCAGCTTGTCCATTATGCAGCAAATTGCCAATTTCACGATATTTAGTACCATCTTGACGAGTAATTTCTTCAACAATATCAAAGATCTGATAATCAGTCATTGTCTTGCACTCCAACTTCAGCCATCACCACTGAGACAATGCGATCAACGTATGCCGTCACCAACTCGTCCGTTTGTGCCTCTGCCATCACGCGCAACAAATTTTGTGTCCCAGAGGGCCGCACTAACACACGTCCTTCATCGCCCATTTCATCTTCAACCTGTTGAATGATTGTTTGAATTGCTTGATTTTCCAATGCGAGTTTTTTGTCTTGTACTTTAACATTAACCAATTTTTGTGGATAAACAGTCATAGCGGCCGCCAATTCTGACAACGGTTGTCCTGTCATCTTCATCACGTACAATAATTGCAACGCAGTCAGCATGCCGTCCCTGTGGTTGCCCAATCTAAGAACACAACATGCCCAGATTGTTCACCGCCCAGGTTATATCCTGACTTCAACATTTCTTCTACTACATACCGGTCGCCGACTGCCGTTTTAACCGATGCAATACCATTGGCTGCCATGGCTTTATACATACCAATATTTGACATCACAGTTGTGACAATCGTATCTTGCTTTAACCGGCCACGCTCATGCATGAATTTACCAGTAATGAGCATAATTTGATCACCATCTACCACTTGCCCTTTTTCGTCAACCGCAATCAAACGGTCGCCATCACCATCAAAAGCTAACCCAACGTCAGCATTTTTTTCCAAAACAAATTTTGCTAATGTTTCTGGATGGGTTGAACCCACACCAGCATTGATATTCAATCCATCAGGGGTCGTTGCCATGGTGTCAAATTCCACCCCAACATCAGCAAAGAGACTTGGGACAAGATTACTCGTGGCACCATTAGCGGCATCAATTGCAACATGCAGTCCTTCCAAATTCGTTGGAATGGTCGTTTGAAGAAACGCGAGATACTTAGCGGCACCAACTGGAAATTCGGCTACTGTGCCTAGTCCCTCTGCTGCCGGCCTCGGTAATGTGTCTTCTGTTGCATCTAAGAGGTTTTCAATTTCTGCTTCAATCTCATCAGATAATTTGAAACCATCAGCCCCAAATAATTTAATCCCATTATCTTCAGCCGGATTGTGTGATGCAGTAATTTGTGCGCCGGCATCCGCTTGATCAGCTCGAACCAAATAGGCAACTCCAGGGGTTGAGATAACCCCCAATTTCATCACTTCTATGCCAATTGAGAGTAACCCAGCAATCAGCGCGCTTTCTAACATTTCGCCAGATATTCGCGTATCACGTCCAACTAACACACGAGGTTGACGTCCCTCGGCATGCTGTGTCAAAACAGCACCAGCTGTTCGTCCAATTCGGAACGCCAATTCTGGTGTCAGTTCTTGATTTGCGATACCACGAACACCATCGGTACCAAAATAATGTAAATCAACCATCTCATTTTCTCCTTAAATGTGAACCCAAATTCCTTTCATGCCATTTCAATAAGATTGTATCAAAATAATCTCATATTTGCCAAATAATCATGTAATAAAGGCCGGCAAATCAATGCGAATTATATCAACTGGGATTCTTTGGGGTAATTGTTATCACTACTGTACCAGGTGTAATCGTCGATGCACCATCAGGACTAGCAATTGTGACAGTTTCTTCAGTGACGGCCGTCACATTTGACAAATCTGCTGTGACAGAAACTGACTTGAGTTTTTCCAATGCGTCCATCTTACCTGCAACTGTCACTTCATTGATGTTAGCAGTAACGGTGAATTTACTTGCGTCACCATTCTTCGTACTAATTTTTAATGGGACTTGTTTGCTGCCATTACCAGCTTTGATTGGAATTTTGACCGTTGCTTCAGCTGGTGAAATCGTTACGTCCACCGCATTACCATTGATATCTAACGCCTGCAAAGTGACCTTTTTAGTCACAGAATCCTTTGTATCTCGGTTTAATTGCACATTAGCCACCACCCGATCAACGAGCACCACTGCATTTCGAGACCCAATGACTTGGGCACTAGTGACACTTGATGTAGCATCACCAGCTTCATAGCCTTCAGCAACCGCTTCTTTATTAAAGGTTGGTGTCACCGTGAAGTTTTTCGTCGCCCGCTTATAAATCGAAACTTTAAGTTTGGTCTGATCTAATTTGTAGGTTAAATCCTTATTCAACCCACTTACCTTCAAGGTGATATAGTGCTCACCATCCGATAAACCTTTCAAATTGGCATAGATTTGAAAATTTTTCGTATTCATTGTTGTCGTCACCATCGCGGTCGGACCGGTTAATTTAATGCCCATTGTTTCAGGCACACCAATCACAATGTACTCATTCGTATCAATACCACTCAATTGAATTGGCATGGTCATTGTTTCGGTCTTTTGCAAGCCAATACCTAACAAATTTTTGGTTGTTCCACTTGTATCATTTTGCACCTTTGATGTCTTACTTGGTACTGTACTATCAACGTAAAAAGCCAAAAGAAGGGCTAAGATGAATGAAAAAACAATGTAGATAATTTTATCGATTTTTTTAAACATGCTTACCGCTCCTTTCGCTTAAACCAAGTTGAGAATAATAATCGGTCAAACCATGACCCCTTATTCTCCGTCGACACAAGATGAACCGTCAAGTATTTTAAGAAGTCATCATGCGTTAAATCTTGCATCAATTCTGCATTGCGCGTGATAGTAATGCCACCCGTTTCCTCTGAAACAATGATGGTCAAAGAATCCGTAACTTCTGAAATACCGACACCCGCTCGGTGCCTAGTTCCGAGCTCTTTTGGAATCGTTGGATTATCAGACAAAGGTAAATACGCTGCCGCAACAGCAATCCGGTCGTCTTTAATGATGACCGCCCCGTCATGTAGCGGGGTATTAGGAATAAATGTATTAATTAAGAGTGCACTAGTAATTTGTGCATCCATTTTAATCCCAGTTTCAATATATTCTTCTAGTCCCGTCTCCATCTCAATGGTGATTAAAGCACCAATTTTTCGCTTTGACATGTACACCACAGCTTCGTCTAATTGTTCAACTAAATCTAAGCCTTCTTCGCGACTTTGTTTCTTGAAAAATTGCGAACGGCCCAGATGTTCTAAACCGCGACGAATTTCTGGCTGAAAGACAATCACTAACATAATTGCCCCCCAGTTGATAATTTGATCGGTCAACCATGAAATCGTCGTTAATCCGATTGACACAGAAACTAATTTCACGACAATCACAATGGCTACACCACGAATTAATGTGAACGCTTTTGTGCCTCGCATGAGCATCATGAGCCGATATATCAAATACCAAACTAAAATGACATCGATAATGCGGACGACACTAATATTGCTTAAAACACTTGCAAAATTCATTATTATCTCCCATTTAATATTTAAGACCAGTATGGTCGTGATGGAAATGCGATTAGTGGGCTTCTTTGGTTAACAAGCCAGCCTCAGTAAAATTAATGCCTTGGCGCAATTTCATCCCCGTATCAGCGGAAATGAAATGAGCTTCAAACAGATGTTGCACAGCTTCACGTTGTGCAGTTAACCCAATCATTTCAAGTGCCATCTTAATCGCTTCAGTTTGAACATCTGTAAACTCACGTTTGACCCACTTGGCCTTTTCAATGCGATTACGATAAGAAATCACCAAATTATGTGCAATCTGCTGATCAATCTTTTTTACTTGGTCATCAGATCGGCTAGTAAACTCAGAAATCGCTGTAATTGCAGCCTTCGCTGCTTCAGATTGCGCAATCATATATTCTGCCCGCACTTTATCGTTTTCTTCATCAGTTAACCAAACACGAACGGCACGAATACCACGTAAGAACCATCCTTTCAAGCAGCGCATCGATCCTTTTTGCGATGGCCTTTGATGCATGCGTTCTAAGTCATTCATCAAGCGGTCTATTCGGCGAACTTCACTGGTATACACAAACTCAGAAATTTTTTCATCGACTAATAATTGGCGTAAACTATCACGCTCAGCTGTTAGTGCAATTCTGCGAATCGTCACCTCACTGGCTAACATTGGGTTTAATTTATCAATACTCATATTTTCAAGCTGAATCTGACGAATTTGCATCTGATAACGCAACATAATGTCATATGCCACAGTTTGGTTATTTTCCCGTCGGTGTTGCTCAATCTCACGCACTGCCGATTGCAGAACATAGATATGCGCGCGCGCCTCAGTCATATGTTTTGCGACGGGGGCCGCCGTGCCTTTTTGTTTGACCGGCTTTTCAGCTAATAGCGGCAGAAAAATCACAGCCGCCAATAATGAAATAATAATCACCGCAGAGGAGATAAAGAGCATCAAGCCACGTTCAGGAAATGGCGTCTTACCGTCTGCAATAAACAACGGTACCGATAGGACACCCGCCATTGTGACGGCACCACGAACACCTGTTAATCCTGAAACAATTGCAATTCGCCATGACAATACTTCGTCATGATGTGTCCGCCGACGAACGAACTGGGTGAAATAAGTCCACAAGACACGAATACCAAAAACGGTCAACCATGTCGCAAAAGCATAAAGGGTTACCATCATCAATGATAATTTGCCAGTCTCTCCGGCAAAATTTTGCATTGCCACTGGGATTTCGATCCCCAAAAGGACGAAGATTGTCCCATCAAGCAAATAACCTAAAATATTCCAAGTTTGAATACCGGTTAAATGTAATTCTCCAGTATAATTGACGTCAGTTTTGGTTTGTAAATTAGCGATGATGGCAGCCACAACGACTGCTATCACACCAGAAGCATGAAAGTGTTCAGCTGTTAAATAAATAATAAATGGACTAAATAATTGCACACTCACACTAAACACAACATCATGCGCCCCCTTTTCCGCTAAGAAATCCGTTGCTGCATTGAAAATACTGATGATTAACGCCCCAACCAGTGCCCCCACGAGTGACATGTAAATAAATTCGCCGGTCGCATGGAGTAATGAAAATGTCCCAGCAACTGTCGCCGCAATGGCGAACTTAAAAGCCACCAACCCACTTGCATCATTGATTAAACTTTCACCAGCAACAAGATGCAGCACATTAGCTGGTAATTTTGCATCTTTAGCAATCGCTTGGACCGCAACTGGGTCAGTTGGTGATAGAATCGCGGCAATCGCAAAAGCCACAGGTAATGACAATTCCGGCACAATGAGGTAGATGATTAGACCACCGAGCACCGTGGTAATAACGACCAACAAAATCGCATTTCCAAATATCGGTCCACGTAAGGCCCACAGCTCACGCTTAGGAAAGCGCCATGCATCTGAATACAATAGTGGCGCAATAAAAAGCAATAAAAACCAACTCGTTTCTAATTTAATTTCAACATTAAAACTAATGGCCACCAGTAATCCTAGACCAATTTGAATCAAACTAACCGGAATCGACTTAATAAAGTGCGACAACATATTGCCAATCAAGACTAAGCCAACTAAGGCGATAATGACTTCTAACGTATCCATAGAATAACTCCTAAATTATTGATAATTTACCGTTTATTCACCTAAAATTTTAACTTCCGTTTCTAATTCCACATCAAATTTAGCTTTAACCTGCGCTTGTACTGCCCGAATGACCGCAATATAGTCGCTAGCAGTCGCATGGTTAAAATTCACAATAAATCCCGCATGTTTCTTTGAGACCTGTGCGCCGCCAACAGTATAACCTTGCATGCCAGCATCCATAATGAGCTTGCCGGCATAGTGATGCGGTGGGCGCTTAAAGACCGATCCAGCAGATGGATATTCCAACGGCTGTTTTGTTGCCCGCTGAATATTAAAATCTGTCATGGCTTGTTCAATCGCAGCTCGATCACCAGGCACTAATTTAAATGTTGCGCCCAAAATGACTTCACCGCTCGTTTGAATCCGACTTTGTCGATAATCAAAAGCCATTTCAGCATTGGTTAATTCTTTAATTTGATTGTCAGCTGTTAAAACTTGAACGGAATCAATCCAACGTGCGATGTAGCCGTCATAAGCACCAGCATTCATATAGACGGCCCCACCGACAGAACCAGGAATACCCGCTGCCCATTCAACTCCCGACAAACTATGGGCCATTGCAACGTTTGTCACATCAATCAGTGCTGCACCAGCCTGCGCTGTAATGCGTTCCCCACTGACTTCAATCTGGCATAACTTACTTAAGAAAATGACTAGCCCGCGCAATCCAGCGTCACCAATCACTAAATTCGATGCATTCCCAATGACCGTGATAGGCATGTTATTATCATGTGCGCACTGTAAAACCTCTTGTAAATGAGAAACACTACTGGGCCAAAAAGCCCAATCAGCCGTTCCGCCCACTTGGGTATTCGTATAATTTGCTAAACTAACCTGTGACTTAATATCGTATCCGGGAAATTTTTGGTTTAAGTTGATCACGCTACGCACTCCTCTAAATGACTTTGACCAAGGGCTTGATTTGATCCACCCCAAATTGTTCTGCTTGTGTTACTAAAATTTGTGCGGCAGCAACCGTATCATCTAATGCGTTATGATGATGTAATAAATCGATGCCTAGTGCCGATGACACTGTATTTAACCGATGATTTGGTAATTCAGGATAAAATCGACGCGATGTTCGCACAGTATCTAATGATAAATAGTGTGGTGCTGCGACACCATAATGATCTAATGTGGCCCGCAAAACACCATTATCAAATGGCGCATTATGGGCAATGACAAGCTGATCAGGTGTATAAAACTGCTTAATTTGCTGCCAAACATCTGGAAATAAAGGCGCATCAACCACATCAGCTGGTTGTATCCCATGGATTTGAATATTTCTTGGATTAAAAGTGGTTTGCGGATTAATCAATGAATAAAATTCATCCACTAATTGATTATCTCGAACAACAACAACCGCCATTGAAACGGCACTTGACCGAACGGCACTAGCTGTTTCAAAATCCATCGCAATAAAATTCATACTTCTTACTCCATTAATCAATTGATTTTATTTTCAACGCCATTTCAATGGCTTGGACCTTAATACCACGAATATCTGTCACTTCAAAATATGTCGACGATGTTTGAATAAAGCCATATTTTTGGTAGATGTGTTTGGCCACTTCATTGCGACATTGAACGGTCAGGACTAATTCGTCGACAGTACTATAGTCAACGGCCCACCGAATCAATTCTTCAAGTAGGGCCTGTCCTAACTTTTGTCCTTGATACGCTGACAAAACAGCTAACCCAACTTCAGCTGATCGGGGTTTGTGGGGCAACGCGGTTGCAGAAACCACACCCAATAAATTGTATTTTTCATCGACGATACCTAACAAAACGTTATTAGTTGTACGCTGCAAAAAGCTAATGTTATCAGCTTCATCAGCTGAATCAATTTGGCTTGCATCCTGATTGAACATCAGGGTATCTGATTCATTTTGTAATTGCTGCACTAGTAATAACAAATTAGTTGCATCGTCTGAGGTCAATGGCCGAATGATGGCTGTCATACTTTACTTCTCCATGGCTGCGACAATTGATTGGCTGCGCGGACCACTGCCAGAAATATCAATGACGCGTTGTTGATTTGTTTCATCATGTAAGACACGTTCTAAGGTCACACTTACCACGTCTTGTGGTAAAAGATCAGCAATAAATGCCGGCCATTCAATTAATGCCACGCCCTCACGGCCAAAATAATCTTCCAGGCCCAATTCATCAGCCCCACCTTCTTCACCTAGTCGATAGACATCAAGATGATAGAGTGGAAAACGCATCGTTTGATATTCGCGCACAAGCGTAAAGGTCGGACTTTTTAGAGGTCGTTGAATGCCTAGTGCTTTGGCAAAACCTTGTGTAAAGGTTGTTTTGCCAGCACCTAAATCACCGTTCAACAAAATTGTATCACCGGGCTGAATGTTTTTTGCCAACAAACCCGCGATTGCTTGCGTTTCTTCGACTGTTTTTACTATTATTCTCATAAGCCAAATTATACCATTTTTATAGAACATGCCCTAATTTTACTCGCCCTGACTTAATTAACCTTAAATTCAAATCACGCAATTTATCAATCAAAAAAGGCATGATGCTTATCATGCCAAATTAAGTCATTTAATTTTCTAATGCTTGCGCTGCCGTGATGATGGCAGTCTTATATACATCTTCCTCATTTGCACCACGTGACAAGTCTGAAACGGGGGCAGCAAGGCCTTGTAAAATTGGGCCAACAGCTTCAAAGCCACCCAAACGTTGGGCTATTTTGTAGCCGATATTCCCCGATTGTAAATCAGGAAATACAAAAACATTTGCATGTCCAGCAACGGGTGAACCCGGTGCTTTTGAAGCACCAACAGCATCAACGAAGGCAGCGTCAAATTGCAACTCACCATCTAAAGCTAAATCAGGTGCCATTTCATGGGCCAATTTAGTTGCTTCTACGACCTTATCAACTTGAGGCGCAGCAGCTGAACCTTTAGTTGAAAATGAGAGCATAGCAACTTGTGGGTCAATGCCAAAGACCTTAGCAGTTTTTGCAGATTGAATCGCAATTTCAGCCATTATTTGAGCATCTAAATCAATGTTAATCGCCGCATCGGCAAAAATATACCGTTCATCACCGCGTTGCATCACAAACGAACCAGAAATGCGTTTCGAACCAGGTATCGTTTTAATAATCTGTAGGGCTGGCCGAACAGTGTCGCCAGTCGGATGCGTTGCCCCTGAAACCATCCCATCGGCATGTTTCATATAAACCAGCATTGTGCCAAAGTAGTTCACATCTTTTAACCATTTTGCGGCCGTCGCTGCATCCGTTTTACCATTCCGACGCGCCACCAAGGCTGAAATCATGGCTTCTTTTTCATCCGTTGGATAAGTTGCTGGGTCTAGAATATCAATCGCATGTAAATCAAAATGATTATCATTAGCTACTTGCTCAATCATTTGACGATTACCCAATAAAATTGGCTTTGCTAGACCATCAGCTGCTAACCGTACGGCCGCACCTTGAATTCTGACGTCTTCTCCCTCAGGGAAAACTAAGGTTTTCCCTTGACCTTTAATTTTTGTTGAAAGTTGTTCAAAAAGTTCCATTTCATTCACCTTCGATTTAATTTATAATGATGGTAACGATTACATGTTTATTATCTCAAAAAAACTGATAAATTGATAGTGAAAAATTTATCAAACTTAATTATACGTCATTACCATTGGATGCCAGCTTCACCATGCCGTTCTAAAAACGCATTCGCTTTTGAGAACGGCCGCGAACCAAAGAACCCTCGGTATGCTGCCAATGGGCTCGGATGCGCAGCTTTAAGAACTAAATTATTTGGACCAGTAATTAAGCGCTCTTTGGCTTGTGCTGGTCGTCCCCATAGGAAAAAAGCCACTGGTTGTGACTGCTGTGCAACCAATTCAATAATGGCATCAGTCAGTGGTTCCCAAATGAGATTGGCATGCCCATTCCGTATATGGGCTGGTACAGTCAAGACAGTGTTTAATAGTAAAACACCTTGCTGTGCCCAAGCCGATAAATCACCTTGCCGAACGCTTTCATCGCCTAAATCATCGGATAATTCACGATAAATATTCACCAACGATTTAGGAATTGGTGTGTTTTTGGGCACTGAGAAACTAAGTCCCATCGCCTGACCAACATTTGGATACGGATCCTGCCCTAAAATAACCACCTTTGTTTGCGCCAACGGGGTCTGCAACAGGGCGGAAAAAACCTGCTCTTTTGGGGGTATACTGATTGTTGGTCGCGATACGCAGTATTTAAAAAGTGCGCAACTTCCGCCCAATACTCTGACCCCAGTCGCTGCCAAAGCGGCAACCACCAATCAGTTAATTTTAAATCATCTAACACAGTCTTAGTTCCTCATTTCTTTTCATAGCAAAGGCGGCCAACGATGAAACAGCTTTATTTCCGACCATCAAATCATCAAACTAGCCTCATTGGCAATGTCATGGATACACATTATCAGCGTCTCTACCAAGTACGTGGCCGCCTAGGTCATCGCGGTGATGCGATGCGTATCTACGACCAAAGTCAACGCTGTTTGGCGCAAATTATTCAGACCACCAATGGTCTCATGCCAAAATTCCAACTGCAAATTGACCACCAAACAATTGGTACTTTTGGTGTCTCATTATATTTTCGCGAACTATTATTCATTAACCATCTCAACTGGGTTGTACTCGTTAATTTAACACAACAGCGGTATCATATTAATCATGTCAATCGGACGCTTGCGCGAGCACGGCCCCACACAAACGGATTACTTCGTATATCAATCAACGACGAGCAATTCACAAGTGTCTTAGCCTTAGTGATTATTTTTCTAGATCGACGCCAACAAATTGGCTTACCCTTTAGTTTACCACGTTTTTATTTCCCAACTCAGCCAAGGCATCTAGGTCTCGAGCATTTCGCTGGTCCAGATATGCATCGTAACGACCACAGAGGAAATATTTAGATTACAATCAAAAACACGACAATTTGCCGGTGAATCAAACGCTAGTTTGACCGGTGCCCAATTGTCGTGTTTTTTAAATTTTGCTCATTGATCTTTGTAAACAATTCAGCGTGACAATCGTCAATCAATCGCACCCCTTTGGTAATCGCCTAATCCTGATTCCGATACGGTGCTTCAGGGATAATAAAGAGTGCAATGATATACACTAAGATCCCTGGGAAAGCGACCGAAAAAATACTAATTGCAATATACAATAAGCGTACTAATTGCGAATTCCACCCAAAATGTTCTGAAATGCCACCTAAGACACCTGCCAAGACCCGATCGTTTCGCGAACGATAAATTTTATTTGTTTGCATACTTTCATTCTCCATTTCTTATTTGATGACAATTGCGCCGAGTGATGTTGATGCGTAAACATTAAAAGCTGGAGTAAACCCAACTTGCGCATCTAAATTCCCACTACTATTTAATACTGTATGTTCACGCAAAACCTTAATCATACCCATTGTCGTATTACCCTTAATTTTAAAACTAATATCTGTCATAAAGCGCATCGTGATATTGCCTAACGCCGTATCCAAATGTATATTACCCGAAACCTGTGCCCAATCAACATCAATATTCCCGGCATTCGCATGGAAACCACCTGCTCCCACAACCTGATGGGCCACTAAATTACCAGCAGCTACTTCAATATCAAACTGTCCAGTTGTGTCCATGAGTTTCAAATCACCAGCTGATACACTACCAATAAATTGATTACTGGCGTTTACCTGACTAAATTTAGCCTTACCAGCTGAAATATCAGCATCAACATTACCGGCATTAACATGTTCAACATTCAACGCACCAGCAATCAAACTTGTTTTTAAGTCACCTTGTAAATCCAAATCAGAAACAAATACCTCACCCGCATTCACACTAAGTTTCAAGTCACCCATAAAATTAGATGGCACTTCAATCTTGATGACATTGCGGAAACGACTACTGAAATTTGATTTGAAGAAATTAAACAGGCCGTGTCCAGTCGGCTTTGGCATCGTAATTCGTAATTGTTGGTCTTCATTCTGTACTTGAACCGCAAATTCTGGTCGATCAATATTGGTTAATTGATGTACCTTTACTTCTTGTCCATCACCGCGACTAATATAAACTTGACCAGCATAGGCATTCACCAATATTTGTCGATAATCCTGGGTCGCTTGGCTAAAGACTGCCACCTCCGTTGTTTCACCAGCAATCATCTTTGCAATTGCTGCGATGTCACCCAAACTGTCCAAAATGGCACGAATGGCATCTGGCTCACTAATCGTCGGATTTTGACGTTGATAATCTTGCAAGGCTTCACTTGCGTCAGACATGACTTCTTCTTTAAATTCATTCAAAGCAGTTGTCTCTGGATAAGCATCAAAAATTGCCCCAATTGATTTTTCCAATGCGTCATTCATCTTTATCACCCATTAATTCATTAATCATTTGCCGTGCAAATGCCCATGCTTCTTTTTCTGCGGTTAACCGTTCCTGACCAAGAGGTGTTAACGAATAGTACTTTCGACGCCCACCTTGACTCTCATCGCCATAATAACTTTCAACTAGACCGGCTTTACCAAGACGTCGAAAAACTGTATACAGCGTCGCCTCGTTTAATGTATATTGACCTTTTGTCCGTTGCTTAATATCTTGTACAATTCGATACCCATACGAATCACCTTGACTCAATAAATTTAAGACAATTGCATCCGTATGCCCACGAATTAAATCTTTCGACAGTTCATTCGCCATTTTTATTACCTCACTACACAAAGTAATATACCATCGATTACTATGCGTGTCAAAGTATTATTTCAGACATTTTTTACGCACCTAAATCGTTAAACAATAAAAAAAGACAGGGTTTCCCCTGTCTCCTGTCTACGGCTAATTCAACTGTTCCGTGTGCGGTCCCTTTTCATCAAAAGCCCGCGACAAAATTTCAATCGTTGTTTGCATTTGTTCATCTGTTACCAATTGTGTTTGACCGTTAACTAAAACATCGTACACATTGTCATAAACACGCCCATAATCACCTTGAATGCTAGGCAAATCTTTCTCAATACGATCGCCACTTTGATTGTAATAGGTCACGTGCCCATAAGCTTGTGGCGCATCCAGGCCAAAACCAGCCATACCTGGCATAATCCCCGCCTTTAAATCATTTTCTTGTTGATCAACGGTTGTTTTGATAAAAGTCCCTTGTGTCCCAACTAAACGCCATTTTGGATATGGTGTCACTGCCAATTCGGTGGATTGAACTGTTGCTTTAAAGGCATTTGCGTAATGCAAATTCACTTCAAATTGATCTTCAATCGTGGCTTGGGTCAAGCGTGTGGCCCGCAAATCATAAGTAGCCGCTTCTGGCCGACCAAAGAGACCAACAATTTGATCTACTAAATGTACCCCATGCCCATACCATGTGCCATCAATTTGCTCACCAGTTAACTGACCCGCCGTTGGTCGATAATGATCCATATGCAACTCTAATTCAACTGGCCGGCCAACATAACCAGCCTGTAACACGTGTTGCAGCGTTAAATAATCTGAATCAAAACGACGATTTTGAAATGGCATTAAGAAACAATGTTGTGCTTTTGCAATTTGTAATAAATCGTCCAATTCAGCGATCGTAGTGACCATTGGTTTGTCGACCAAAACATTTTGACCGGCAAGCAATAATTGTTTGACAAGCTGGTAATGCGTTGGTGCGGGCGTAACGACAACCACTAAATCAAGCGCATCATCATTTAAAATGTCAGTAAAATCAGATGTGAAACGCGTCCCACTGGCTTCCAAAGCTGCTTGATCTAACGGTCGTTTCCCCAAGGTTGGCGCATAAATGCGCGTCACATCAAATTTATCCAATCGTTGTTGTATATATGGTAAATGATAACGATTGGTACTTTTACCAAAACCGACGTAAGCAATTTTTAGCATATTTCCCCCTCCGTATGACTTTTAAAATCGAAAAATCAAATTAGACATTCAATACCTTATCTAAAAAGTCTTTGGTACGTTCATTTTGTGGCCGGTCGAAGACTGCCTCAGGTGTACCAATTTCTTGAATCAGTCCATCCGCAAAAAATACAACCCGATCAGCCACTTGCTTTGCAAAGCCCATTTCATGTGTCACAACAATCATCGTCATGCCTTCGGCAGCTAAATCTTTCATCACGCCCAAGACATCACCAACCATTTCTGGATCGAGGGCTGACGTTGGCTCATCAAATAACATGATTTTAGGATTCATTTCCAAGGCGCGCGCAATCGCTACTCGTTGCTTTTGCCCTCCAGATAAGGTTCCCGGTTTGACATTAGCCTTATCAGCTAGTCCGACACGTTCAAGTAGCGCCATTGCAGTTGAAGTTGCTTCAGCTTTGGTTTTCTTGTGCAATTCTACCGGCGCTAAAATCATATTTTCTAACACTGTCAAATGCGGAAAAAGATTAAAGTGTTGAAAAACCATCCCAATTGTTTCGCGCGTCTTGTTGATATTGTTCTTAGGATCCTCTAAATCCCAGCCATTAATCACAATTTGACCGGAATCTGTAGCCTCGAGTTGATTTAGTGATCGTAAAAATGTTGATTTTCCAGAACCAGAAGGGCCAATCATTACGACTACTTCACCTTCTAAAACAGCTAACGAGATGCCCTTTAAAACCTCATTATTACCATAACTTTTGTGTAAGTCGCGAACCGTTACAATTTCTGTCTGCTCAGTCATCTTATTTCATCCTCTTTTCAATCCAGTTTGACAGCCATGTTAATAGCGTAATGACAATAATATACATCAATCCAACCATCAACCAAACTTTGAACCCTTGTAAATTACGCGCAATAATCAATGTTCCGGTTTGTGTCAATTCAACTAAGCCAATCGCTGACAAAATTGACGTATCCTTTAACGTAATAATAAATTGATTGACGAAGCTAGGAATCGTTAACCGAATTCCCTGCGGCATGATGACCTTTCGCATGGCTTTACCATATGGCAGCCCTAACGAACGAGCCGCCTCTAGTTGTCCCTTATCAACTGACAGGAAACCGCCACGAACAAAAGCACCAATATAAGCACCTTCGTTCAAGACTAATGTCAAGATCCCTGCCGTAAACGCCGGCACCTTTTGCCCAGTTAAATTAGGAATACCAATATAGATGAAAAAAGCCAACACCAACATTGGTAATCCTCTGAAGATATAAATAATTGTGGTTGAAATGCCACGAATAATCCGTGATGGTGCAATTCCCATGACACCTAACAATAATCCCCACAAAGATGCTAAGACGATACCCAAGATCGTCATTTGCAAAGTCATCCATAGACCATGTCCAAACGCCGACCGATTTTCATTAAAAATCGTCAACCAACTAGTCTTATTGGATCCACTTTTTAAATTAGTCGCATATTTTTTGCCCGTATCACCCAAATATCGATGGACAATTTTATCATATTGACCACTGGCAACAATCTTTTTATAACCAGCATTAAATGAAGCAATCAATGCATCATTTGCACCTTTTTTTACCCCAAAACCATACCAAGCTGTTGAAGCTGGCTTCGTGATAATCTTTAAGTCGACGCCTTGTTGAATCGCATAAGCCATGACGGGTTGATCCTCAAAAGCAGCCACGGCATTACCAGTTCGGACGACATCATACATCATACTAGAATCGTTATAAGCAACCATCTTAAAACCATATTGTTTTTGAATTGACTTGGCGTAGTCATATCCAGCCGTTCCGGTTTTAACCGCGACAGTTTTATTTTTCAGCTGCGTCAAATTTTTGATTTGGCTCTTATTAGCAACGGCAACGACAACACCTGATTCATAATATGGTGTTCCAAAATCAAACGATTGTTTTCGTTCATCGGTGATTGACATCCCCGCTAAAATACCGTCTGCTTGTCCAGCTTGGACAGATTGCACAGCCGCATTAAAACTCATTGGTTTTAATTCGTAGGTGAAATTTTCAACTTTGGCAATAGCTTTTAACATATCCAAATCAATGCCAACTAACTTTCCATCACTCATTTGCCATTCAAATGGTGGGTAGGTTGAATCCGTCACAATCGTATAATGTGGTTTGTTAGCTGCATGTCCCTTCGGCACCCCAAGGCCACCAAATCCAATTAAAAATGCTGCAATTAGCACAGCAATATGCAACCCCCATTTTCGCATTATCTTTCCTCCTCAAATTGTCACTTTATTCCACAGTCTAGCATGATGATCTGGCATTTGTCATAAGTGATGTCAGGTTTAATGTTTTTAATTATTGCCTTTACTGACCGAAAAAAGGTAGTTGATACTTCAACTACCTCTACAAATTCATACAAAATGTTATCCCTTCTGGATAATATTTTGTAATACATTGATATAGAAATCTTCGACGTCTTGGACCATTGAATGACTAAGATACTCATTTGGCTGATTACTAATCTTAACTTGGTTCTCAGCTTTAATGGCCCCTGGATAAAACGACATCACTTTCACTGACTTGCCATTTGATTCTTCTTCTTTTTGAAAGCCCTCGCTAATCACACGGACAGCCTCTTTTGTAGCTTGATAAACCAATGACACATTGGCATTAACATACAAACTATCAATTGAACCCAGATTAATAAACAAACCTTGCCCACTTTCATGGAATACAGGCTGACAAGCTGAAATACTATGCAGGACACCTTTAATATTGAAATCAATGATGCGATCCCAAGCCTGCACTAAGTTATCTGCATCTGAAAATCTTGATTGTGGTACCCAATCAATATTATTCACCCAGATATCAATGCGACCAAAAGTTGACACTGCTGTGTTTGATAAATTTTTAACCGATTCTGGGTCAGCAAAATTTGTTGGCAATGCTAACGCTTCACCTCCAACTTGCTTAATCTCTGTTTCAATATCTTTAATTTCATTCGCATCAATTGACCCCAAAATCACTTTATCACCTTTCGTGGCTTGTTTCAGCGCAAATTGACGTGCAAAATGAGATGGCTTTCCTGCAAATACAATTACTTTTCCCATGACTTTATCCCTCCTATTTAGTCCTAAATTTAGGATAACAACACATTATGTACGAATTATTTACAATTTATGCCTAAAAAAAGACCGCCCACCTACGTAGGAAGTCTTCTAATCATTTACAAGTTAATACATCAGTAGCAATGGCTCTGACATCGTCATTACCGTTTAACCGATCGTCTCAATTCTCGTTCTTGATCGCGTTTTTTAATTGTTTCACGTTTATCATAACTATGTTTACCAGTCCCTAACCCGATTAGAACCTTTGCAAAACCACGTTTAATATAAACTTTCAAAGGTACAATTGTCACCCCTGCAACCGATGACGCTTTCGCTAGTCGTGTAATCTCTGACTGATGTAACAATAATCGACGTGACCTTAATGGCTCATGGTTAAACTGATTGCCTTGTGGAAACCAAGCAATATTGACATTATCTAACCAAGCTTCACCGTTTCTAATTTGGACAAAGCCATCAGCAATCGTGATTTGGCCTGCGCGAACCGATTTAATTTCAGTACCGGTCAATGCTAACCCAGCTTCAAACGTCTCACCAATTGCATAATTGTATCTTGCCTTATTGTTGGTTGCTAGCACACCTGGCCCAGCTTGCTTTTTTTTCACCATATCTTATCAACACCTCCGACATATATCAATATCGCGCGATCAATAACGACGTTTGCTTTAAAAAGCGGCATTCATTTTACAAACATCTATCACTACATCGCATGCAAAGTACGTCATTTAATGACGCCCTTTACGATTAACTGAACTATGCTTTGACTCAGGCTTACGCCGATCGCTCGGTGCGCCAAAGGGCTTACCATCATTATGCGTTTTATTCCCTTTGTCCGAACGATTACGCTTATCATTTGTCCGTCGGTCCTGACGATTACCCCCACCAAAACTACCGCGGCGATCATCTGCCACCTTGATATCTGTAATTGGTGCAGCTGTTGGGTCAACCAATACAAAGTCTAATGCGCTTTGTTCTTTATCAACACGAATCAATTTAACTTTCACTGCCTGACCAATTTGGTAAATATGATGGAAACGACGCCCAATCAATGCCAAATGACTTTCATCATAAGCGTAATAATCATCCGTCAAATTCGATGTGTGAATCAATCCCTCAACAGTGTTTGGCAATGAAACGAACATCCCAAACTTCATGACACCATTAACCACTGCATCAAATTCTTCTCCGACCTTATCAGCCATAAATTCAGTCTTCTTCATCGCATCAGTATCCCGTTCTGTATCGATTGCTCGACGTTCACGGACTGATGTATCTTTACCAATCTCTGCTAATTGATCACGATATTGACTTTGCGCTGTCTCATCAATGCCATGCTTAGCATACCACTTAATTAAGCGGTGTACAGTCAGGTCGGGATAACGTCGAATTGGTGAAGTAAAGTGCGTATAATATTTAGCGCCCAACCCAAAATGACCCAAAGACTCATTTGAATATTCAGCCCGTTGCATTGAACGTAACATCATCGTCGACACCATTTGTTCAGACGGCTGGTCCATAAATTCGTCATGAATTTTTTGGAAATCCATCGGTTTAACATCATTTGGATCAGCATTGACCTTACCACCAAGCGCCTTAACAAATTCAAAGAATTTAACACTCTTATCAATATTTGGTGTCGTGTGGACACGATACAAAAATGGCACATTCAACTGGTCAAAATGCATTGCGACTGTTTCGTTGGCTGCCAGCATGAAGGACTCAATCATCCGTTCTGACAAACCACGTTCACGCAATTGAATGTCGACGGGCTTTCCTTGCTCATCAACGATAATTTTTGCCTCTGGCGCATCAAACTCAATCGCACCACGAGCAGTCCGTTTTTTAGCTAATGCATCATGAAGGGCGGACATTTCTTCAAACATGGGCACCAATTCTGAATATTCAGCCCGAGTTTCTTCATCACCAGCTAAAATAGCATTCACTGCCTTATAAGTCATCCGTGCATGCGACTTCATAACTGATTCATGTAAGCGATGCTTGACTAAATCACCAGATGGTGTAAATTCCATTTCAGCCGACATCGCTAAACGTTCAACCCCAGGGTTCAAAGATGCAATTCCATTAGAAATATTTCGAGGCAACATTGGAATGACCCGATCAGTCAAATAAACTGATGTTCCCCGGTTATAGGCTTCCTCATCAAGCGGCGTCCCCGCGACAACATAGTGGGAAACGTCAGCAATATGCACGCCTAAATGGAAGTTACCATTTGGTAGCTTCCAAACCACAACCGCATCGTCCAAATCTTTTGATTCAATTGAGTCAATGGTTACCAGTGGTTGGTCAGTAATATCCTCACGTCCAACCTTTTCACTGGCTTGCACCGTGTCAGGAATCTTTTCAGCCTGAGCCAACACTGCCTCTGGGAAGACAGCTGGCACCTTATGACGATGAACAATCGCCATAATATCAACCCCCGGTTCATCTTTAAAACCAATTGTTTCAGTGATAATACCGGTCATTTGCTTTGGCATCGCTGGTGTGGGATATGCTTGAATCGTGGCAACAACGACTTCACCGTCATTCGCCTGAACACCGCCCTCTGCGACCAAAAAGGCATAATTAGCATGCTTTTTGTCGGTCATATTAATGGTTCCGATATAGCCAGTATAATCTGAACCTAATTTAAATTCGCCAACGACTTGATTCAAGTCGTGAGTAATAATTTCTTCAACTTTTCCTTCTGGCCCTTTACCAGTACTGGTATCCCCTTTAGTCAAAAGTGAGACCCGGACTTGATCTAAATCAAGCGCCAATGCGGTATTGTCGGGATTAACGAAGACATCCTCGTCTAGACCTTCTGCTGATACAAAACCAAAGCCTTTTGCGTTTGAACGAAATGTACCAATGTAACCTTGTACTGACGCATTATATTGAAAAGCCCCTGCTTGTTCAATAATTTTACCTTCACGTTCTAGCACTGCTAATGCTTGGACGACTTGCGTAAAACCATTAGCGTCATCTAAATGTAAGCCGTCAGTCAACGTTTGTGCTGAATAAGTCTGCGTGTTATTGGCTTTCAAAAAACCAAACAATTGATTTTGTAATTGTATTGCGTTCATTTTTTTACCTTTTCCTTTGTTAATAAGTCGTTTACCTGTCTGCTGGCCATAACGAATGGCTCTTATTTCACCCATTAATTATGCCCAGCTAGATTAAACTTCTTATAATAAAACCCTCTCGCAACGTATCACGAGAGGGAAATGCGCTATTTTTAGTGTGCTGAAAGATATACCAACGCTAAGCCCAGAATAAACCAGACAGCGCCGAGAATTGCTGTAATTCGTTGCATTACGGCTTCAAAGCCCCGTGCTTTTTGAGTAGCAAATAAATCACCACCGCCACTACCTGACAAAGCAGATAAAGCATCTTGCTGCTTTGATGGTTGCATCAACACGGCTAAAATAATCAACACGCCAACAATGATCATTGCAGTTAATAGAATACTGTACATTAATCCGGCGCCTCCTTTAGACGTTTAATCTATTGATATATTTTACCATATCCGTGGAGACGACTCAACTAAATATCACCATTCGCATTTTTTTAGGTCGACACGCCATTAATACCCCGCAAGTACGCCATTAAATGACACTTATTTCACTACAAATTTGACCGGTTGATTGTAAGTAACCCCACCATACTGGTCAACATATGAAGCCGTCAATTCGTATTCACCTTTATCAGTACAATTATATGTATGTGAGCCAATTGGAATCTGAATCGTCGAACTTGGTTCTGGCGTACGTAAATTACCACTCGAATCAAGGTCGAAACGCGTCAATTGATACGTAAAACCTTGTTTAAGGCCTGAAATCAACCCATTCTTTACTGTCACGCCCTTCAATGGATGGGCCTGTTCAAAGCGTTTGTCATTAGCTTTTGGAATCGCAATATACTCCTTCACGCCAATCTCAGTTTGGGCACGACCCAAACCATTAATTTGTCTCAGATAACCCGCCTTGCCATATAGATCTGGATAACGGTCGAGATCAATATACCCTGCGCCAGCAACCGCAATTTTTTGTCCAGTAATTATGTCCTCAAATTCGTAGTCTACCGTGGCCCCAGTTAGTCGACTTGTTACGATTTCTCCCCGAACAAAGTCAATCGTTGGCTCACTTTTTAAAGGCCTGAGAATTGCCCCCGGTGCATTTTTTATTTTTCCTTCATGCCATTGACCTGAATGATACGCCTCAATCAAATGGTAATTATTAATGGTTGCATCACCACCATCATCACCGTCAGCATTGACCTCTTTTCCACCGATCGTACCATAATTATTAATAACACTATTATCTTGTGCAATCAATGCATCTTTAACAATCAATTTTGCTCCCTTCTCAACCGTTAATTTAGCGTTTTTTGCTACTCGTACGTCATTGAGATAGGTCACCGTTTGACCCGCTTTAACCGTATAATCTTGTGTGAGAACTTGATTACCAGCAATCGTTTGATTTTGATTTGAGCAACCGACCACGACATCAGCGTGCGTCGTTATAATAGGGGTAACAAGCGGCGTAATAGCAAAAGTACTAGCGACTAGGCCAACCGAAAATGATGAAAAAATTTTATGCATATAAAATACCTCAGTTTAAGTACTCAACTTATCAATAACAAGTTGGTAGTAGCAATATACTCAGATTTTAACTTTAGTTCAACCTTTTTCATACAAAGACCACAAACACATCATTTTTTCTTCAAATTCTGCAATTAAAAACATAGTCATTCCAACTTATCGGACGTCTGGCTATCTTGTTTGACCACCATTCTTAAGACATAAAAATAAAAAAACATACGTAATCACGTATGCTTTATAAATAAAATTAACTAAAGAAAATCATGTCTTGGTTTAAAACCCCAACCGCCCATTTCTTTTTACCGCGCTTAACAATAACATATTGCAATCTGAAACGGATATTATTCTAATCAATATTTGGGCAATTACTTCAACCCAACATTAATATCTGTTTCGTTTTACAGTTTTTCAAAAAGATACCCATACTTAAAGAAAATGGCACCCTCAATTATCATCCTTACATATCTAAAATAACTTTATCAATCATATCAAATGCTGCACGTTTGACATTATACATCTGACGCATTAATTCACCAATACGCTTAGCATTAATTACCATTTCTTTATATTCATCAGGTGTTAATTTATCAAAAATATCTGGTAACTGATCTAGACTATCAATTACAATCCCAATTCCCTGTTTGATAACATAAGGTGCCACCGCACTGGTTTTAGAGACAATAATAGGTTGATCTGCAGCCAAATACATTGAAGCCTTGAACGGTGAATTATATTTTTCATAGTCTCCAAAAATCCCTGTCATCTCAGGATACGTTTCTGAATCCCAAACTAATCCAAAATGTCCTTCTAATACATGTGGAATGGCTTGATGATCAAATAACCCTTTGGAACCAAATTCATTATTCTCATCTGATCCATATAAATTTATTTTTAAATGTTTTCGTGCCTCAACAAGAAATTTTGCCTTTGCAAGATTACCAGCATAGTCAATATCAACCGTTTTTTGCAGTTTTCGTTCCCAATTATTTGTCATACGAAGTGTTATGAACCCAAATAAGCCAACAATTGTATACTTCTGATTGTATTGTAGTCCACAATCTTTAAACATTCGCTGAAGGCGTATCTTCATTGCTTCTGAATGAACCATGATTCCGTCTGATTGAGATAATTCTAAAAGATAATTATAGTTAGGGTCATAACTACCATCTGCAATTTTTTTGTCAGCTCTGCGTCAGTATAGACCCGCCACGGTTCAATATCTTGAATGAATGAAACCACTTTAGCGCCATTAAACTTACATCTCCAGATAAATTCTTTAATAAAGCTACGTCGATTCATCAATTGATATTGAATAAAAACAACATCACCTTTTTTAACACCAGTTAGCGTTCCTTCGATCAGTGCGGTTTGATAATCAGGATCTAAATCGCTATATTGATTCACATAAATTGGTATCGGTCTGAAGTGTAAATCAATTAATGCTTCTTCGATATCAAATCTAGATTTTCCCCCCGCACCACTCTCCCAAAATGGGTATCCTCCAGTATAATGTGTGCCAATTGCTGTCGTAATCCAGTTAGCCATAAATACGTCTCCAATTTTTTATAATCAGTTTGCGATAAATTTAATATTGTTTAATATATATACATATTAATACTAAGTAATTTAAATTATATATTAAATCATGTTCATTATAAATGATATATATTTCTTACATTTATGGTATTAACGTCAATGATACAAATTTCCGAACCAATCTCAGTTTTTTGTCTAAATTGTACAACTAATATTTACATTAAAATCAACACCATATCTCAACCCTTTATTTAAATTTAAATTGATATAAGTTTTAATTTTTTAAATCCCAACCTTATATATAAAACAACAAAAAAACATACGTAATCACGTATGCTTTATAAATAAAATTAACTAAAGAAAATCATGTCTTGGTTTAAAACCCCAACCGCCCATTTCTTTTTACCGCGCTTAACAATAACATATTGTCCATCAAACTTTTGACTAGGGTCAATCACAGCTTCAACATCTTTGATTTGTTCCCCATTAATTCGAATTGCACCATCTTTTACTGATTTACGCGCTGCAGTTTTTGAACTTTCAAGCCCAGCTTTAACAATCAAGTCTAATAACCCAATTACTTGACCATCAAATGTAAAAGTTGGGACATTTCCCGCTAAAGCCCGTACGTCATCCGTCGACAACTGAGCAACATCACCGTTTCCAAAGAGCACTGAGGAAACCAATTGTGCGGTTTTAACCGCCTGTTCACCATGAACAAAGCGTGTCACTTCTTCTGCGAGACGCGTTTGTGCGCGACGCGCAGCCGCGTCATTCTGAACAGACTGCATCAATTCAGCAATTTCAGTTTGCGTTAAAAATGTAAAGTATTTCAACATCTTCTCAACATCATTATCAGCAGTATTTAGCCAAAATTGATAGAACTCAAAAGGCGTGGTCTTTTTTGGATCGAGCCAGACCGCCCCGCCTTCGGTTTTACCAAACTTAGTGCCATCGGCTTTCAATAACAAAGGCACTGTCAACCCAAATGCAGGGGCCTCGCTACCTTCTAACTTATGAATTAAATCAATTCCGCCAGTAATATTTCCCCATTGGTCTGAACCACCAATTTGGAGGCGAACATGTTCATTTTTCCACAAATGATGAAAATCAATCGCTTGCAAAATTTGATACGTAAATTCAGTAAACGAAATACCTGCTTCCAAACGTGACGCAACAACGTCTTTTGCTAACATCACGTTAATTGGAAAGAACTTGCCATAATCACGTAAAAAGCTAACCAATGACAAGTTGCCCAACCAATTATTGTTATTCGTTACTGTAAAACCATCTTTGCCAAAGAGTTTTTCCATTTGTTGTGTGATTTTAGCAACATTTTGCTCAACATCAGCTTGGTTCAATAGTTGTCGTTCTTGCTTTTTCCCAGATGGATCACCGATTGAACCGGTTGCCCCACCGATTAGAATCACTGGACGAACACCTGCTAATTGGAACCGCTTTAAAATCATAAAGGGAATCAAGTGCCCAATATGCATTGAATCTCCAGTTGGGTCAATCCCAACATAAGCCCCAATTTGTTCCTTAATAATCAAAGATTGCAAGCCTTCTGGATCGGTTTGCTGATTAATGGCACCACGCCAAGCTAATTCATTTAATACGTCGCTAGTCATATTTTCCTCCTAAAAATTAAAAGCACCCCAATTTCTCAATTAGGGTGCTTTTTTAATGCACGGTACCACCTAAATTGCGACCATTCGTCGCCACTCAGTATCCGGTAACGTCGGATTACACGTTGTCATAAAATTTCTTGTGACTGTACTTCACATTCGTGAGGGCATGGTTCACATCGACCACCATGTTTCTGATTGACCCTATACGCTAGTTACTATATCACTGACTAAGATGTATTCATTGTATCATGTTCTCAGATATTTGCATCAGTTTTTAACAATTTTTTGCTTTTGCATCCGTCATGAATCAGTATCAATCACTTGCTTGCTATTTTGCCATTTGTTAATCCAATATCACACAAACTAGTGCCACTCGATTAATTTTGATACCTCCAACTTGATTTTCAATTCTAGATTACCACCTCATTCATTCTTAAGGGCTTACCAGTTAGATATTATCAAAAAAAATCCTGCAAGCTTATCACTTGCAGGACATCAATTTCAATGATTCTGATAGTTTACAATTGGAACTGTTGATCAGCATTTGCCATTTCTTGTTGATATTGTTGTTGTAAGGTCGCCGTTGTGTTTGGCTCAATGCGATCAATCGCAACACCTAATACATTCACCGCTTGCTCATAATTATAAGCTTCGTTATACAACTGCTGTGCCTGTTGCACTGCCGTCATGACTTCAGGATATTGACGCAATTGGTTTGCTTTGCGAACTAATCGTCCAGTCAACGCAGCCGCCTCGATCATTTGATTTGTCTCTGACTGTAAGTTATCTAAATCAGAACCCACAATACTTACCTGGCGTTGCATATCATCAACATCCACCCGTGCTGCATGTAATTGCTGCTCCAATTTGCTTAACATATCAGTCACTTGATTAAAGAAGACCAAATATCTTTCTGGAATGCCGGGTAATCCTTGACGTTCCACCTGGCGTTGAATGGCACGAACGCCTTCAACAAATAATTCAACTTTGTTTTGAGAGGCTTTTACAATGCCCGGTAAATCCTGCAATGATTGCCACATAGCCATCTGTTCTTTTTCAACCATACCTAATCGGGCATGGTCTTCAAGCAAAGACGTTCCTAAAGTCGTAAAAACAACCGCGTGATTTGTAATACCCAATTGGATTTCATCCAAATGTTTTTCAACACTAAACAACATCATTTCCCAATTTTTAACTGTCCCATTCTCATCTTTATTCAAGATATAATCCTGGGTCAAGCGATCCAATTCAATTATTAAATCATGATTTTGTTTCTGGGTATGAGTGAGATATTCACGCAATTCATCAACTTTTTCTTGGACATCCACTGAGGCCTGATACTCTTTTTCAAACGTGTCATAGATATAATCAATTTGCTTATGCATCGCGCTTAATTGATCATTCACTTTTTTCAACGTTAATTCTTGTAATAAGTCCAATGTGAATTGCCGTTGTTTTTCAATGTCAGCCAAAGCTGTTGGCACAAAGTCTTCCACAAATCGAAAACCAGCCGTTGTCATTTGATCATATGTTGCCTGCAATTCTTGCTGTTGGGCTGGAATTTTCTCATCAATTTCAGTATAAAGGTCCGGAATCTGTGCAATGCGCTCTTCTAGTTGATTCGTTTCCATGGCTAAAGTTTCATAAATATCAGCTGCTGATGCATGATCCCCAACCTCTGTTAATCGTGCAAATTCTGCAAAATCATCCTCAAGGCTACCCAACACTTCTTCCAACTTATCCAAAGCATTTCCAAATGAAAAACTCTGTGCTAGCAAAACCTTGCGCAAGGCCTTGTATTTTTCTTCTAATTCCGTTACCGCCGTCTTGTGAGCATGGTCTAATTGCTCTAAATCATTTAAGCCCTGCATTACTGTATCAATATCTTTTGCTAACAAATCAATATCTTGTTTCAGCTGTTTAAAAGCCTGGTTAGCTTTGACAAAGTTGATACCTTGAGATTCAAACAAAACTTTGTTTGCTTGCTCCTCAACATTATCAAAGCCTTTCGCTTCTAATTGACTATAAATTGCCTCTAGATTTTGAAATTGTTTAAGTGATTTACCAGTCAAGCTCATCTTTCGACCATTAACCAATCGATCTCGCATCGGAATATCTTTTAATTCTTGACGACGCACCATCAACTTAGCAACTTTACGCGCCGTTAGACGTTGTGACACAAAAACAAACAGATAGACGGCCGCTGCAACAACAATAAGTCCAATGATAATATGTCCAATTTGGGTCATTTAACGTCACTGAAACGTGTAAGACACACGTTCAAACTCCTTATATCTCGAATAATTAATTCTAATGTAACACGCTAAATCAGCATTCCCATTGAAATCGATTAACCTTTATAGATATATGAAATTCCTTTATACAATATTAAAGAATGGCTAATTATCTGCCGTGACGTTATTGAATTTTTTTAGGAACCAAAAAAATCAAAACAAACAATGTTGTTTTGATTTTTATCTCAACTTATCTTAACATTTGACAATTATTTTTCGTCAAAACGATTCGTGCGTTCCGTCTCTCGGCGCCGCTTAATCACCAAAAGCAATAACGTCGCAAGTAGGGTTGCTAACGCAATTTCTAATGCAGAAGCACTCACAGCTCGTGAACCCTGCAAATGCATATTATTCAGTGATTTTTTAATTTGGCTGTCAGTGCCATCAAGGGAATCAACAATTTCATCCTTTGCAGCATTAAGCACCTGATTGGTCACACCTGAAGGGGCAACAGTCGTTTGATTGTCACTACTGCTTTGTACACTAGTATCCACCAAGGCTGTGCTTTCCTGCAAATTATTAGCGACGCTTAAACTTGTCACACCAGAATCAGTGATATCACTAGAATCATTGATTTCTGACTTTTGGCTCGCTTCGTTCGCACGATTAGCGACTTCAGCGGCTACCCGCACGTCATAATTAGCTTGTTCAATCACCGCAGCAGCACTCGCAGCGATTTCAGCCACACTATGGGCCACGTCAGCAGCACTTGAAGCAACCGATTCCGCATTCTTGGCATCCGTAGCAGCACTAACAGCTGTTTCAGCCGCAACACTGGCTGTATTATTCAATTGATCCGCCAATGACGTATCACCTGTTTGTGCGGCCTCAATTGCGGCACTCGCAGCTGAACTTGCCTCACTCGCAGCATTATTGGCAACGACTGCGGCACTGGCTGCAACTGAGGCCGCAGAATTTGCGACACTTGCAGCCGATTCAGCAACACTTGCGGCTGAACTTGCAGCGTTAGCAGCAGCACTAATTACCGCATTATCAGGGTTTGAACTTGCTAATGCAGCGATCTCGTCTGCTATTGATACAGTCTCAGTCGTTAATTGACTGGCCTCACTCGTTGAACTTGCTGCTTGATTTGCATCGCTAGTTGCTTCTGACGCATAAGATGCGGCATTATTGCTAGCTATATCGGCTTCTTGTGCCGCACTACTTGCAGTTGATGCATATTGCGTGGCGTCATCAATCGCTACCGTTTCAGCGTTTGCTGCTGATGAAGCATTAGAGTTAGCCTCTGATGCGACAACCGCAGCGCTTGAGGCAACACTTGCAGCAGAAGAAGCAACATCAGTCGCTACACTTCCTTGATTTGCAGCGCTTGAAGCAACTGAATTAGCTGAATCTGCAACACTTGCAGCACTTGAGGCGACGCTCGCAGCACTACTTGCTAAACTACTTGCACTTGACGCAGCAGAACTATTATCAGCGATAACAGCACTAGAAGCTGCCGCAGCAGCGGAACTTGCAACGTCAGCGGCGCTTGAAGCAACTGATGCGGCAGAGCTTGCAATGTCAGCGGCACTTGAGGCAACTGAAGCTGTACTTGACGCCGTACTTGACGCACTTGAGGCAACCGATGCGGCTTCACTTGCAATATCTGTAGCCGAATCAGCGACACTCGCAGCTGAATTCACTGTTGAATTTGTTGGATGGTCTGTCGCAATTGATGTCGCTTCGCTAGCAGACGAACTAGCCTCACTCGCAGATGAACTAGCGGCACTCGCATAAGAATCGGCAGCGTTAGCTGAACTCTCTGCATTTGAGGCAGCTTGACTCGCTTCTTGAGCAGAAGACGAAGCCTGATTTGCATTGCTATTAGCATTTTGGGCATCATCAGCAGCCTTTGTCCCTTGTCCATTAATAATTGCAGCTTGTAAGTTAGTGATAGCGTCATTAATCGCTTGCGTTGTCCCGTTGTCAGCAGCCGCGGCACTCACGGCGTTATCCAACGCCGTCTTGGCAGCTTGCACTGTCGCATCATCTGCGACATTTGCTGGTACGAGGACCGTAGCGGCGGCACTATTGGCCGCTTCACGTGGTGCGACTTGACTCGCAACCAACGTATTCAAGGTCGTTTGGGCCTCACTTACCCCTGCTTCTTGTGAATATGGCGCAGTGTCTGAATTAACGGCATCAAGGCTACCTTCTAAGGCCGTCTTTGATTCATCAGCTTCATCATCAGCCGTTGTAATTGCGGCTTGTAAGTTAGCGATGGCATCATTAATTGCTTGGGTTGTTCCGTTGTCAGCAGCCGCATTCACGGCGTTATCCAACGCCGTCTTGGCAGCTTGCACCGTCGCATCATCTGCGACATTCGCGGGAACTACGACCGCAGCGGCAGCACTATTGGCCGCTTCACGTGGTGCGACTTGACTCGCCACCAACGTATTCAAGGTCGTTTGGGCCTCATCAACAGCTTGTTTTGCGGCATCGAAGGCACTTTGCGTCGCATTTTCATCCGCTAAGATCCTTTGCGCATTAGAAACGGCAGTTTCTAAGCTTGTCTTGGCCTCACTTACCCCTGCTTCTTGTGAATATGGGGCGGTGGTAGTATTGTAATTCGTAATCGCATTTTCTAAGTCTTTTTTAACTGCTTCTAACGCTGCCACACTTGCAGCCGAGTTAGCAGTCTCTGCTGCTGAAGAAGCAAGACTAACTAGAACATCTAAATGAGAAGTTGCCCGACTTGCATCATCTGCAGCGGAAGACGCTAAACTCGTATTAACATCAGCAATGCTGGCGACACTATTAGCCGCAGAGACTAAGCCATTAGCTAGTGATGTTGCCGCGTCCATAACGCTCTTTGCTGTACTCATTGCAGCTGAATTATTAGCTGTCGCAGCCGAATTATATGAGGCTGTCGCACTTGATAAAACATCATAGGCGCTATTGGCAGCATCAATTGCAGAATTGGCCTGGCTAGCGGCACTGCTTGCTACACTAGCCGCACTACTTGCTACGCTAGCGGCACTGATAATGTCAGCATGAATTGAATTAACCGCCGATTGAGCGCTTGCGGCCTCTGAAGCGGCACTACTAGCAGTACTTGCAGCAGAACTAATCAAACTATTATCGGGTAAACGCTCTGCCAAGCTATTTGTAACACTAGCGGCCTCTGAAGCCACTTGGGCCGAGCTACTAGTCTCACTAGCAGCTTGACTTGATGCGATAGCTGAGCTACTTGCAGCATCTGCATAACTATCAGCATGATTATCGACATTAGCCACATGAAAAAGAACATTTGTAAAGTAAACACCTAAAGTTGTCACACCAGAAGTTCCATAACCTGATTCTGCCACATACGCCACATTAGGCGTCGTATCATGAACACTTGTCCATTCTAATGAAACTTGCTGGCTTGCAATTTGGTCTTTAGGTGGTTGGACACTACCCTGGGCATATGTGATCTGCTTATAGTCGAGGCCATTGTTAGACAAATTAATTGACGTTAATCCTGATAACAGATTTAAATAAAGCGTATTAAACAATTGTGCTTTAACATAAGTATCAGAAACGCCCGCAAATACGCCCCGCAAATTAACAGATGTCACATGATTATCAGCCATAATTTGCTCTAAATAAACAAGTTGAGCCATCACAGTCGGTGAACCAGCGCTACTTGAATTAGTTGTCATCCACGCTGACAGACTCGTCTGACTAAAATCCGCAACACCATTAACGCCCTGCGCTGCACTGATGACGTCTGATTCAAATGATAATTGTGATATAGTTTGTCCAGCATTAACCCCCGATTTAAAGGTATAAGAGGAACCGGTAACATCAGCTGAAACCGTCGCCCCCCCATTAATACTATTTAATGGCATCTGCATCATCACAGTACCACCCAAAGCGACGGTAATTGCTGTCAAACCGGCAGCAACCCAGCGCTTTCCATCCTTATACATTTTGAAACGTGTAATACTTTTTTCATCATTATTATTTGAATTAAACATTTAAGTACCTCCAAAAAGTGAATATCTTCACTAATCCATACCAATCGATCGACTTGTTAGCGTTAACATTGAATTGTGTATCAAGCCATCAAATACTTTCGTCATTTAGATCTTATTTTCTTAACATTTTGTTAATATTTATCTTTTACGTCAAAAAATATAACACTTACAAAAAATCAATTCAAATAATAAGTCTTAGAAAAATTGGTTGAATTTTTAGAAACCGTTTTCATGATGATTGTTCTTATACCACGATCATAATCGTATATTGTGAAAAAATTATAAAAAAGCATCGATAATATCTATCGATGCTCTTATTTATAAATTAATGTCGTATTGATTCTCGAAACAAACTATATGCTGTCCACAATGCTAACCCCACGATTGCATATCGTAGCAACGTTGTATCAATATGTTTAACTAATGTTGCTGCAATGACAACTCCTACGACGCCCCCAATCACAATACCAAATAATCCTTGCCACTGGACACGTTTTGTTTTTACGAAATTAATGGTTGCAGCGAACATAATCATGGCAGCATCCATCATCATCACTGGAAATGCAACAAGCGGATTGACCCCCATCAATGCAAAGAATATCAACTCAGGTGTATAGTTCCCTAATCCAATAGTCATTAAGATACCGATCCCTAAATTGAAAATCACACCCACTACTAGCTGCCATCCGACTAAACCGTGACTCGTAACCGGAATATTAGGCGACGTTAGTGTGTTGACCAGCATAACGATAGCAGCGACTGTTAATGTAATCGACAAGCCACGTTGTATCATTCGAGCATTCCAATTCATAGTGATTTTGGTTCCAATACCTGCACCAAGCATGGCGGCCAACGTCATCGGAATTAATGTGGTGAGGGAGACTTTGACAGCGGTCAAGAAGAATGATGCTTCGACAATCACCGGAATCGCATGCGCTGCATTCATCGTCCCGGGCAGTTGCCGATCATCAGCCATATGTCCGGTCAATTTAAAGGCGGTCGTTGTTGTCGCAAAGCTACCAATTCCAATCGTATCGCCAAAATCAGTAATCAACCCAATTAAGAATCCAGACACAAACTTTTCTTTGATGTTAATCCGGTTAACATACATCTGATGAGCAAATAGCACGCCTAAAAGAAAAATCGCAATTATCAAAATCAATTGCAAGCCATGTAGAATTAATTGTTCATTCATTACAAACCGTCCCCTTTATATCATCCTAATAGCTTAACATCTAATCAAACGACAACCAACCATTTTTGGTTAATAAATTTGATTAACCTCAGTTCGTCAATTTATTTAGTATGATTATTCTAGCGAATGACTTACAATTAGTATATAGAACTCAATATAACTATTTGATCATGAGGAGGAAAACTATGAAAATCGCAATTATTGGTACAACTGGCATGGCCGGCCAAGCCATTTACCTTGAAGCAGTCAAACGTGGTCATGACGTTACTGCAATTGTCCGTGACGGCAAGAAAGCACAGACTATATTGGGCGCGTCGACACAGTTACTCACAAAAGATATTTTTGACTTAACATCAGATGACTTAGCCAATTTTGACGTCGTAGTCAATGCCTTTGCAAACCATCAAGCATCTTACTTAAACTTAGATGCCCTAACCCACTTACTACATCTTTTCCGTCAATCAGCCAAACGCATCATCTTCATTTTAGGGGCTGCCTCACTGCAACTTAATCCAAACGAAATTCTGTTTGATCGATTGAAACAAGTCCCCGATAATGCTGCCTGGATTGACGAACCTCGGTATGGGGTCCTTGAACTCGACATTTTGCGTGCAACGCCCGATGTCAATTGGACCGGTGTATCACCACAACAAGACTTTATTCCAGGGCCAGCCAGTGCCTACAAAACTTCCGATGACTCAATTATTTTTGGACGTGATGGCAAGTCACATGTCACGGCCGGTAATATGGCATTAGGTATCTTAGATGAAATTGAAACACCGCAACATTTGCGTCGTCGTTTTACGATTTCCGACTAAATAAAAAAACGCAGCATATCAATCAATGACAAACTATGAAAGTGACTATCACTTCTAGCGCTAATTGTTTGAGGCTGCGTTTTTATTTGTTTAAATAAAGCTTGATGTGCCTGGGTTTAATTCAACAATTTTACCAGTTCGCTTGTAAATAATCCATTCAGCGATATCTGTCACATAGTCAGATGTCCGCTTTAAATAACCGGCAACGACCAGATAATCTGTAGCTGCTTCAACAGTTTCAGGATTAGCCTTCATCGCATCAATTGCCATGTCACGAATACTACGGGTGTCTTTTGCCACTTGATGTGACACACTTGACATTGAATTAGCACCCATAGCGTCATCACTAATATAGTATGTCAAAACATCGGCAACCATTTTAGCGACCAAGGTACCTGTCTCACCAATTTGCTTTTCAATCTCAGCCACTCGTTGATTACCTTTAACGTGAATTGTTGACAAAGCAATATTTCGTGCGTTATCACCAATTCGTTCGACAACTGATACCGCCTTTAGAATCGTCACAATTTCACGTAAATCAGTCGTGACCGGTTGGTAAAGTGCAATCATTTCAAAGCTCTTTTTTTCAAGGGCAATTTCACGCTGATTAATGGCTTGATCGCCATCAATAATTTCTTGTGCCCCTTGACGATTATGGTCTAAAAAGGCTTGCACGGACCTTTGAATTGTCTCGGATACCAACAATCCCATTTCCTTAAATGATGTATCTAAATCGGCTAATTCTTCATCAAATAAACGTCGCATACCATCATTCCTCCTATTTCATTACATATTTTTTTTACTATTATCCAAAACGACCCGAAATGTAATCTTGCGTCATTTGTTGTGTTGGATTCAAAAATATTTTTTTAGTGTCATCCACTTCAATCAAATTGCCTTGATTGAAGAAAGCTGTGCGATCCGAAATTCGTGATGCTTGTGACATTGAATGAGTCACAATAATCATTGTGTATTGATCGCGCAATTGAATTAACGTATTCTCAACCATATTAGCTGAAACTGGATCTAGGGCTGAAGTTGGTTCATCCAAAAGCAAAATTTCTGGTGACGTTGCCAAGGCGCGTGCGATTGACACACGCTGTTGTTGGCCACCCGACAGAGACAAAGCTGATTTATGTAAATCATCTTTAACTTCATCCCAAATTGCAGCACCTTTAAGTGAGGTTTCAACCCGTTCGTCGAGGGTCATCTTATCCTTCACACCAGCCGTTCTTAAACCGAAAGCCACATTATCATAAATTGAAAATGGAAAAGGATTAGGTTGCTGAAATACCATGCCGATGCGCTTACGTAAGTTAACGGTATCCATTGTAGGTGCATACATATTTTCACCGTTTAATAAGAAAGTACCAGTAACAGTGACATAATCTGTTAAATCATGCATGCGATTCAACGCCCGCAGATAGGTCGACTTTCCAGAACCAGACGGTCCAATCAACGCAGTAATACCAAACTGATCGTAATCAAGATTAATACCATGCAAGGCTTCTTTCTCCCCATAATAGAGGCGGACATTTTCAGTTACTAATTGCTTTTCAGTCATTTATCGCTACCCCTATCCAAAGTTTCCGTTCACATAATCAATCGTTCGTTGCACTTTTGGCCGTGTAAATATCTTACGCGTTAAATCATACTCGATAACCTCACCCATGTGGAAAAATGCTGTGTAATCAGAGACACGTGCAGCTTGTTGCATATTATGCGTCACAATGATAATTGTATATTTTTGTTTCAGCTCCAATAAGGTATCTTCAATCTTAGCTGATGAAATGGGGTCAAGGGCTGATGATGGTTCGTCCAATAACAAAATATCGGGTTGTAAGGCAATTGCTCGAGCAATCACTAACCGTTGTTGTTGTCCCCCTGATAATGAAAGGGCTGACTTATCCAAATTATCTTTGACTTCGTCCCACAGTGCTGCTTGGCGTAAACTTGTTTCAACACGTTCAGCCAATACATTTTTATCTCGAATACCATGTTGTTTCAACGCAAATGTAATATTCTCAACAATTGATTTGGCAAACGGATTTGGCCGTTGAAAGACCATCCCAATATGCTTACGCATTTCATAAACGTCAATCTTTGACGAATTAACGTCCAAGCCGCGATAAATAATCTGCCCATTCACCGTCCCAACTGTGTCATTCATGCGATTCAATGATCGAAGAAAGGTCGACTTACCTGAACCAGAAGCGCCAATCAAAGACGTGATTTTAAACCGTTCGAATTTTAAATCAGCATTCTTTAAGGCACGTTTTTCGCCATAATAAACTTCTAAATCCTTAGTTGATAATGCAATTTCATGCTTATCAGTATTCATTTCCATAATATAGCGTTCAGGCATTTCATCCGAAAACACCAATGGTTTATTTTCTGTCATGATTACAATCCTCTTACTTGCTTGACGTTAAGTGCCGGAACAGTACTTTAGAGATATAGCGAGCAGCAAAATTAAAGATTAATACTGCAATAATTAACACTGCAGATGCACCAGCTGATACATCCGCGGCATCTGGCATAATCCCTTCCGAATTAATTTTCCAAATATGAACAGCTAACGTCTCGGCTGGCCGCATCAAGTTTAATGGTGATGATACATCAAATGGATTCCAATCAGCAAAATTCAAAGCTGGTGCTGATTGACCAGCCGTATAAATCAAAGCAGCCGCTTCACCAAAGACACGACCTGCAGACAGCACAACCCCAGTGACGATGGAAGGCAATGCTGCTGGCAAGATAATATGTCCAACTGTCTCCCAGCGTGATAACCCTAAGGCTGAACCCGCCTCACGTTGCAAGTCAGGAATCGTCCGTAGAGATTCTTCAACAGAACGCGTCAAGAGTGGGAGATTGAAAAATGTCAATGCAATGGCACCTGACAACAATGAGAAACCAAGTTTAAATTGCACAACAAACAATAAGAAACCAAACAAACCAACAACAACTGATGGTAATGATGATAGGATTTCAATTGCTGTTCGGATTAACCCAATGACCCGTGATTTCTTTGATGCGTATTCATTTAAATAGATACCTGCACCTAAAGCAATCGGAAATGAAATGAGCATCGTAATCAACAGCAAATAAATTGAATTGAAAAGTTGAATACCAATTCCCCCACCTGCAACGAACGATTTCGCTGGTGATGTCAAAAAGTGCCAAGATAAGTGTGGCAATCCTTGGAAGAGAATATAGCCCAGCAAGGCTACCAAAACTAAAATCACAAAACCAGCAATCAAATATAAAATACCAGTTGCAATTTTATCAGCACGACGTGGATTTAACATTCTACATTGCCCCCTTCTTTCCAATTGCACGGATGACTAAGTTAAAGACTAATGACATGAGCAATAGAATTAAGGCCAATGACCATAACGCGTTGTTTTCTAATGATCCCATTACTGTGTTTCCAATTCCTTGGGTTAACACTGATGTCAATGTCGCAGCCGGTGACGTTAAATTATGTGGCATTAAGGCCGCATTTCCGACCACCATTTGAACGGCTAAAGCTTCTCCGAAGGCACGGGCCATCCCAAACACGATGGCTGTTAAAATACCTGGCGTAGCAGAACGCAAAATCACTTTATAAATCATTTGCCAACGCGTAGCACCTAAAGCTAATGCGGATTCCCGATAATGTTTTGGCACAGCTCGCAATGTATCAACAGTCATTGACGTGACCGTTGGTAAAATCATTACAAATAGGACAAATGAACCAGCTAAAATACCGAAGCCAGAACCGCCAAAGAGCTGACGCATCACTGGCACAACCACCGTTAAGCCAATAAATCCATAAACAACCGAAGGAATACCAACTAATAATTCCGTCACTGGTTGGAGAATTTTTGCACCACGCTTAGGTGAAATTTCGGTCATAAAGACGGCCGTACCAATCGCAAATGGGGTCGCAATCAAAGCAGAAATCAAGGTAACCAAGAATGAACCAACGATCATTGGCGCAGCTCCAACATATGGATGACCTGCCTTATCAAGTTGTCCAGGTGCCCACTTACTACCTGTTAAGAAGTCCCAAAAATTAACTTTATTAGTAAAGAAGGTTGCGAGCCCTTTTGAAGCAACGAACCAAAAAATTGAAATAACGACGAAAATAATCAATGCTAATGCTGACATTGATAATATGCGCCCAAAACGATCTTTTTTTGTAGCAGCACTAGTTTTAGTCAGTGCTTCACGAATCTCATCCATGTTTTTTCCCCATTATTTAACTTTTGAAATTTGACCAGCAACGTTCCGCTGAACTTGCATATCGTGAATTGAAATATATCCAAGACGCGGCACAACCGTTTTTTGAATTTTATTTGATTGAAGATAATCTAAAAACTTTTGTACATCGGCACTCGGCTTACCCTTGGTATATACATGCTCATATGACCAAATTGGATAAGCGCCGGAAATGACATTAGCATTTAATGGTTTAACATCATTCAGTGTTGGTACAGTGACCACATCATCATCTAAATATGAAAATGCCACATAGGAAATGGCACCGGGAGTTGAAGCAACAATTGAACGTGCCGTTCCTGAGGAATCCTGTTCTTGTCCATCTGCTGACGTACTACCATTCAAACCGTACCTTTCAAATGTAGCACGTGTCCCTGAGCCTGCCACACGATTAACCAAGACAATGGGTAAATTCTTACCGCCAACTTGCTGCCAATTTGTCACCTGCTTGGTAAAAATAGCGTTAAGCTGTTGTGACGTTAGATTTTTAATCCCTGCTTGTTTATTCACAATCGGTGAAATTCCCACAACTGCTACCCAATGGTCAACGAGTTGTTTTGCTTTAATGCCCGCCTTTTCTTCAGCAAACATATCCGCATTTCCTAAGTCAACTGCACCTGATTGAACCTGCGCCAAACCAGTACCAGAACCCCCACCTTGAACATTCACGAACACACCTGGTGTTTCGCGCTGATATTCTTCACCGGCGGCTTCAATCATTGGCTGCAACGCCGTCGATCCCACCGCATTAATGTTGACTGATTTTTGTCCATCATGATTGAGATACGCATATGTGATGGCCGCCACAGCAGCAACTGCTACCGTGCCCCATAACCATTTTTGTTTCATGTTCCTAAGTCTCCTCAAACGTTGTCAATCAATTCAAACCGCTCATGGATTAATAATGATTTTTAACATCATCAGTTAACCACCCAACAGCTTTTGAAGTGTCGCCCGTTTCCATAAATTCATCTACTATAACACCATGTTCTATTATCTTATTTTTTTTCACAAGAGACCATAACAACTTTGTAAAGATTATTGTTACATTGCAATAATTATGCCTCATAAACTTGTTGTTTGAGGCTTTAGCGTGTAACAAAAAAGACTTCAATTAATATGAAGTCCCTCATTATCATTAAAAAACGTTAAATGTCTTAACTTTATTTTTATCTAACACGGTCTACAGTTGCCAATCGTCTAATGAATCAACTGAATAGGTTGGTTGTTTTGATAATGCCTCAACTTGATTGCGTTTTGAAACACCGCTATAAACAAGTAAGGTATCCATGCCAATTTCTAAGCCTGCACGAATATCAGTTTGGTAATTATCACCCACCATAATGACTTCGTCCTTTTTGTAGCCAGTTCGTTCTAACGCCCCCAACATAATTGGTGCATATGGTTTCCCAATGATGACCGGTTCTTGCTGCGTTGCGGTTTGGATAGCCGCAACAATTGACCCGGCACCGGGAATAAACCCTCGCTCATTAGGAAGGTTTGTATCAACATTGGTCGCCACAAATTTAGCACCATGCTGAATTGCAAGCGTTGCTTGCATTAAATCTTCATATTTCAATTCACGATTCAAGCCAATAACTGCAACATCTGCATCCCCAGCTGTCACAATTTCAAAGCCCTTATCTGCCAATGCCTGATGAAGCCCGACTTCACCCAAAACAAAGACTTTTTGGACATTTTCTAGACTAGCCACGTAGTCAGCCGTTGCCATCGCTGATGTATAAATTTGATCGACCGTTGTTTCAATCCCATGCTGTTCAGTTAAAAACGCAGCAACCATTTCTGGCGTTTTAGTCGCATTATTAGTAACAAACAAATAATCCGTATTTTTTGCTTTTAATGACGCAATAAAACGTTGGCCGCTTGGAAAACTCTCTGTGCCTTTATAAATGGTGCCATCCAAATCAATAAAGTATGCTGCATATTTTGACATCAAATTACCCCTCATCACTAACCCGATTCCGAATTTCGAATCGACGTTTACGATTATTTCCCTTTGTAACTGCTTTACCTTGTGCCTTTTGACGCACTGTCTGTCGATTTGCCACTTCTTTTTTTTGTTCTTTTATGACTGGCCCACTCTGATTTTGATGGGTACTATTACTCTGATTTTGATGTTTTCGCCCACCACGTCGTCGTGGCTTATGCATTGCCGGTTCATCAATCTCTTCAATCACATGTGGATTCAAGTTTTCTAATACAAAATATGGTGCCCCAAAATTGATATTTTCATACAAATAATCTTGTAGCGCACCAATTTGTAGTGCTCTTGATACCCCAGTTTTTCCCTCTTCGTACAAGCCATGCAAACGTAGCTGATCTGCTGCAATATCGCCAACGATATAATCATATTTTTCTAAAAACTCACTAAAACGAGCTGCTAACCGATCATCTGAATATGCATCTCGATAATTAGCAACCAATCGATATTGACGATCATTTATCATCAAATCGTCCACATTATTACCATGCACAATGGTTGTTTGTGCCATCCGTTCAAGTGTCTGAGCTTCAGCTAATTCTTTCATTCTTTCGCGATCCACAAATTCACCGCCTTTCTGAATAATTTATCTCAATTGTTTCTTTAAATACGTGGCAAAGTCCTCTCGAAACACTGTATCATACGACAAGACGTTTTGACCAGCTATTTCCAAGGTTGGAAAATAAGGCAGGAGTAAATAATGATCGAGACTACCGATAGCATACTGCTTTTGCATCTCAATGGGCACGTTATGAACGTAAACTTGTTGATCGGCGTCCATCGTCATGCCATCAAAGACTATTTCTCCCCAGTGATTTCCTCGAAAGCCCATTCCTTTAACTTTTTCACCCAAAAGAAAACGGCGTGATTTCTTAACTTCCAACATCAAGCGCCTCAAGTCGGCACCAGACAATACCGTTCGCATGGCATGAATCGCATGCGGTAGCATCGTATGAATTGTTTTAGCGGTAATTCGACCAGCAGGCAAATCGGTTAAAAATAATCCTGTCGATAGCATCGCAATATCCGTATGTGTCTGAGCTTCAAGCGCTTTTAACCCTAAATCAATCAAACGATTGGGCGCATCTAATTCTCGTTGATAATTAACCGCTGATGTCCCCACAACAATTTTATCTAGTTGCTCATCCCCACTCACTTCATAGCTTCGACTTTCCGTCTGATCATTCTTTTGTGCTGGTAATTCATCAGTATTAATTGTGTGCGCTTGTAACTGCATCAACTGCCCATTTTCAACGACTAATTCAACTTTACCAATATGTTCACCATAACGACCAGCAGCCGCTAAAATGGCATTACCGTGTCTTTCACCATGTGGTAAATGATGGTGTGTATGCGCTCCTAAAATGACTTGAATCGCTGAACACGTTTCAGCAATTCGACGATCAACTAGAATGCCCAAATGCGATAATAGAATATTAAAATCAGTCTGACCTTCCAAATCACGTAAAACATTTTGTAATGCCGTTTGAATCTCAACTGGTTGCCAATCAAGTAACGGGTATGTTAACTGGTAAGGGGCGGTTAGCCCGATAATACCAATGCGCGTACCTGCCGCAGTCGTTATAATTTTATAAGGCAATGCCCATCTTGGCCTTTGATGTGTTCGTGCATCAATGATGTTTGACACAATCACTGGAAAATTTGCTTGCTCATACAACTGATTCAACGCGTCATGTGGGATGCCTAAGCCCTCATTATTACCAATCGTCACAGCATCATAGTGGACTTCATTCATCAACGCGACATTAGCTTGCCCCATTGTGGCCTCAGTTAACGGGTGATAACGATCAATCGCGTCCCCAATATCAAACGTTAAGACAGATACGTTATCCCGCCGTAAATTGGCTTGCTGGCTCGTTAGGTAACGTCTAATTTTAGGCCACCGTTCTAAATGAGAATGTAAATCATTAGTATGCAGAATTGTAATTCGTTCGCGCATAATATCCCCTTTCTACATTCAATTGATGCCATTTGATTGATTCAATTCTTAGCGCATTTTAGCAAACGCATCATGCTTACGCTGAATAATTCTCTCAATCATTTTAAGACTAAGCGGTGTGCCGAATGGTGGTCGCTCTAGTGCTGTCAAATAATCTAAATCTGCACTATCGACACCAATGTTAATATTCTCTTGAATTGGCACACTGGCATGATGAATATGGCCATGTAAATTAATGCTTGATTGCGTTTTGCCAAACAATATCGGATAATGCGTCAAAAAAAACTGATGATGATTTGCCTTTAAAATGATACCAACATCATGAAAGACAAATTTTGGTTGACCGTCGGCCAATATTTGATTGTGAACAGACAAAAATTTAAACAAATCACGCGTGTCATGATTACCCTTAATAAAAATTAAATGGCCGTTCAATGCATACAATAATTCCAATACCATTTGATAGCCTTTTCGAGCTGGCTTTATACCATTCAATAATGCGATATCACCCAAATGATAAACGGTATCGGTTGGTTTAACTTGCTCATTCCAAGCCGTCATCATCGCCAAATGTTCTGCCTCAATGTGAGTGAATGGCCGCGGTGAAAAATGTTGGCTTGTCAATAATTCGGCATGGAAAAAATGTGTATCTGAGATGAAATATTGCATTTATCCCCCTATTAATTGATCACAACTAAATCCTTAGTAATTCCAGCAGTCAAATTTTCAAAGCCATCAGCTGTCACAATAATATCATCCTCAATTCGAACACCAACGTGATTGGGCACATAAATACCAGGTTCAATCGTCAACAACATGCCTGCTTCGATTTGGTCGTCTGAATTAGCCGAAACTGCTGGTCCTTCATGAATAGCTAGACCCACTCCATGTCCAGTCGAATGGTTAAACTCCTTACCATACCCTGCATCAGCAATGATTTCCCGAGCTGCCTCATCAATACTGGTACCTGAAATACCAGCCTTAATCACTGAGATCGCCTTCTCATTTGCGGTTTTAACAATGTCATAAATTTTTCGACTCTCATCATCAATCTGTCCCACAGCGAAGGTCCGCGTAATATCAGACGTATAACCATCAACAAAATAACCAAAGTCAACGGTCACCAATTCACCGGGCATAATCTTTTTATCTGTAGCTTCACCATGTGGTAATGCGCCACGCACGCCTGATGCCACAATTGTATCAAATGATGCCTTTTCCGCACCACGGGCTTTAACCAAACGATCCAATAAATTGGCAATCTCTCGTTCTGTCATACCAGCATGTAGCATTGGTAACATTTCATTGTACGCATCAACTGACACTTGTGCTGCACGCCGTAAGGCTGCTAATTCATTGGCATCTTTCACTTGACGAAGCCAACCGACTAATTCAGGAACTGGAACGATATCTGAATCGGCATCCACGCCTTCAAATGTTTCATCTAGAAAGTCAAAAATTCGGAATGGTAATGATTCTTCAAAGCCGAGATTATTAATCTTATATCGCTTGGCAACTAACATGGCCACACCATAATAGTCACGCGTAATTAAGAGTTCCACGCCTTCTGGTAAATGATCACGGAAATCAGTTTCATAGCGGGCATCTGTAATTAGGGCTGTTTGATCCGGCCCGATTAATAAGACACCATCACCGGTGCCACCATAAAAGCCAGTCAAATATTTGAGATTGTCCCCATCAGTAATTAAAAAACCATTGATGTTGAATGCTGCTAGATTTTTTCTAACACGTGCAATACGTTCTGAATACATATCATAATCCTCACTTATAATTGATTTACTAACTATTATATACCAGTCTCTTACTAAACCGTTTGAATCGATACAATCTCACAAGCTTACCATTAAAAATAAAAAAGCCAACCGCAAAAATCGATTGACTCTTTTTCTAAATACACTTATAAATCAGTATCAATTACCGCATATTTACCGTCATTTCGCTTATAGACGACTGCTGGAATTTCAGTCTCTGCGTCTAAGAACACAAAGAATTCATGACCTAATAAGTCCATCTGCAAAATAGCTTCTTCAACATCCATTGGCTTTAATGCTACGTGCTTTGTTCGCACAATTTCAAGTTTTTCATCATCTGTGTCATCTGGATCGACATCAGCAACAAAGGTGTCGATACCTTTATAACCCTTTTCACGAGACTTCCGATTAACCTTGGTCTTGTACTTTCGAATCTGACGTTCCAATTTTTCTGACACAAAATCAATGGCTTGATACAAATCAGCCTCAGTGTCCTCGGCTCGTAATAGCAAGTAAGGCAATTGAATCGTTACTTCGATCTTAAATGTTTTCTCTTGATAAGACCGTAAGTTAACATGCGCAACATACTTGTTATCATCACTCAAATAACGTTCCAAACGTGTCAAACGCTTTTCCACGTATTCTTTAATAGCTTCAGTGACTTCGATATTTTCACCACGTACAATAAATTCTAGCATAGCGACAATCTCCATTCTTTTTGTTCTGTCAATTGTCAGTAACAAACAATTGACCCACCTAAGACAACCATTCTCATTTGATACTCATCTTAGTAACTATATTGTAACATTTTTAAACACTAATTAAAACGCTTTCACAAACTATTTAATTCCAATTCATCTAGCTAGTGTAATTGAACATACATTCTTCACACCGTTTGCATACAATAAATCAGCGGCATGATAAAGTGTGCGTCCCGTTGTGTAAACATCATCAACTAACATAACCTCTTGGCTGCGGACGACTTCAGGTGTCACTTGTAATATGAATGGTTGTCGCGTACTGAGTCGTTCTCGCCGATTTTTTTTGACTTGGTTGTCCTTTTGAATCCATCTAACTTTCAACCACTGCTGATACTTAACGTGTGATAACAGACCTTCAACCTGATTAAAACCACGTTCATGCAGTGTGTCCTCAGCCGCTGGAATCGGTACAATAATTCGTCGTCCTCGTAAAGCCCGACTCATCTCAGCGCAAAATATGTTTTTTAAATGATATCCACCTTCAAATTTATATGTCCGAAAATATGTTTGCATTATTGTGTTGTATTCATATAAGGCCTGATTATTTAATAACTGCTTGCCATATCGTTGCCATTGTAAGCAGTCATCACAAAGCGTATCTGCTGATTTACCACATCCTAAGCACACATGCTTAGGATCAATTGGACAAAATTGATGCTGACAATCACTACATATGAATTGATCAACTTGTGTTCGATTAAATAATATTTGATCAATCTGATAAAATGCTGGCATATCGCCACCACAAATTTCACACATCGTTACCTCAACGCATTTAAATATTTAATTTCATTATTTGCAGCCAGTACCGAATAACACACTTCAGACACAATGGCTAATACTAACCCCGTTGGTCGTTCAATACTACGACCACAACGCCCAGCAATTTGAATTAATGCCGTCTCATTAAATGGCAATTCATCTGCCCCCAAAATAATGACATCAATGCCGACAAAGGTAACACCACGTTCTAAAATTGTCGTCGTTATCAACCCAAGCAGTTTCTTCTCTCGCATCTGTTCTATCAGTTGATGTCGTTTTGGACTATCGGCATGTACCATGCCTATTGAAATAACATCACTAATCTGATTATATATCAATTGTAAATCGGTTACTTGAGGCACAAAAATCAAAAATTGTCGTTTAATCTGTTGATACTGTTTTAATCGATTCTTGATATATCTCGGTAATTGATGTCGCCAATAGCGACTCACTTTAATCGTCAACTGCGGCAAGTGATGCCCATGAAATCGCTGCGTTAAAATTGAATACGTAAGTATCTGCTGCCTTACTTGCTGCATTAATTGTTTGCTCGGCGTCGCGGTCAGATAGAAGATACTGCCCTTTTCAAGCAATGCTTGTTGTACTGCCACTTGCAAACGCTGATCGTTCACATAAGGAAATGCATCACCTTCATCAACAATAATGACATCAAACGCAGCCTTAAAATGCATTAACTGATGTGTTGTTGCAATGAGCAATTGCGTGTAGCGATAATGTTCTAAACTATCACCATAGCAACATACTGAATCGATTAAAAAAAATTGATGAATTCGTTTATTGAGTTCAATCACAACATCTACCCGTGGCGCGACAAGTGCAATTCGCTTTTTTTGTTGAATTGCTTGAATTAGTAATGGAAATATCATTTCCGTTTTACCAGCCCCAGTCACTGCATAGGTCAAATGCGAACTATGATTTGTAAGGGCCTGCAATTGGGCTTGGCTAATTTGTTTTTGTGCGGGGGTCAATTCTCCAGTCCAACTACAAACTCGAGTTGGTAAAATAAAAGCGTGAGGTTCAGGTAAATAGCCAAAATACTGTGATTCACGCACACGTCCTAAAAGATGGCAATGCCAACAATAGCGTTCCTCATTTGGTAATCGCCATTGTTTTTTGATATCACCCAAACAGCGCTGACATTGATTATTTAAAATTGCCGGTGAGATTTCAACATCAGAACGTGGTGTTTCTAATTTAACTTGTCGGCCATAAAATAATTGAATCGTCATCTCTCAAGCTCCTTGATAATAAGGTGCCTTTTGCATGAAATATGTGACAAAAAAACGAGATTGAACTAAACTTCAGACTTCGAAGTTTAATTCATTTCGCTTTCTATTCATGGATTTACTTTACAACTGTCCCATCAGCATCTTTTGTGACTTTCATGCTCTTGACTGGAATATAACCTAGCTTCTTCGTGACAGCTTTTTCAACTGCTTTTGAAGTCATAAACTTAATAAATGACTTTGTTGTCTTATCTGGTGATAGCGTCGTATACATATGCTCATATGCCCAAATTGACCACTTATTTGTGGTAACATTTTTATTTGTTGGTTTGACGTGATCGATTGATATTTTCTTCAAATTCTTGGCGGACTTACCATTTGTATATGAAAAGGCGAGATATGAAATCGCACCTGGTGTCTGACCAACAATTTTTTGCACTGCCCCATTATCATCTTGTTCTTGAGCAGTTTTTACTTCAGTCCCACCCATCACCGCTTGTTCAAATGTTGTCCGCGTGCCTGAACCTTGTGCGCGATTAATTAAGACAATTTTTTCATCATTACCGCCGACTTCTTTCCAATTAGTAATTTTACCAGCGAAAATATCTTGTAATTGTTGCTTCTTGAGGTTTTCAACTTTAATGTCTTTATTCACAACAGGGGTGATACCAACTACAGCCACCTTATGATCTTTAAGCTTTGACGCGTCAATTCCTGATTTTTGTTCAGCAAAAATATCCGAATTTCCGATTGTCACTCCACCTTTACCAACTTGGCTGAGGCCAGCACCAGATCCACCCCCCTGAACTGTAATTGATGCACCTGAGTGTGAGTCGCTATACATTTCTCCTGCCTCAGCTGCTAATGGTTGAAGTGCAGTTGAACCGACTGCCAACACCTTTTGAGCTGCTCCCACAGCCGGCAAGCCGGTTGCTAGCACCGCTGCACCTGCCATGGAAACCAACAATCCCTTAAAAACCAATTTCTTCATTATATTTCTCCCTTTTTTCCAATAGATGTAGTTAAGCTGATTCAACATTAATGGTATGGTAGTAGAACTTAGGAACTGAATCAAACTTAACTACAAGTTCTATTGTAGTGATTGTATGTAATGAATAGTGGCATAGTTTAATAAACATTATGTAAAGGAAAAATATACAATAAAAAAATACCCATCAAATTGATGGGTATTTCATTTGCATCGCGACTTCCTATCCTCGCAGGAAGCGATCCTCCAACTACTTTCGGCGTTACTGAGCTTAACTTCTGTGTTCGGTATGGGAACAGGTGTGACCTCAGTGCCATCGTCACGACACGTTTATTAAATTGAGAAGTTTAATCCTCTCAAAACTGAATCATATTGTTTGTAAATTTGTGAAATAAATTGAACCACCACGTTTTATTCAACTTGGTTAAGTCCTCGAACCATTAGTACTAGTCCGCTCCATGCCTCGCGGCACTTCCACTTCTAGCCTATCTACCTCATCATCTATAAGGGGTCTTACTTCTTTCGAATGGGAAATCTCATCTCGAGGCGAGTTTCACACTTAGATGCTTTCAGCGTTTATCTCATCCGTACATAGCTACTCAGCGATGCTCCTGGCGGAACAACTGATACACCAGTGGTACGTCCACCCCGGTCCTCTCGTACTAAGGGCAGCTCCTCTCAAATTTCCTACGCCCGCGACGGATAGGGACCGAACTGTCTCACGACGTTCTGAACCCAGCTCGCGTACCGCTTTAATGGGCGAACAGCCCAACCCTTGGGACCGACTACAGCCCCAGGATGCGATGAGCCGACATCGAGGTGCCAAACCTCCCCGTCGATGTGGACTCTTGGGGAGATAAGCCTGTTATCCCCAGGGTAGCTTTTGTCCGTTGAGCGATGGCCCTTCCATGCGGAACCACCGGATCACTAAGTCCTACTTTCGTACCTGCTCGACCTGTTAGTCTCGCAGTCAAGCTCGCTTGTGCCTTTACACTCTGCGAATGATTTCCAACCATTCTGAGCGAACCTTTGAGCGCCTCCGTTACCTTTTAGGAGGCGACCGCCCCAGTCAAACTGCCTGCCAGACACTGTCTTCCATCACGATTAGTGATGCGAGTTAGAGTGATCATACAACGAGGGTAGTATCCCACCAACGCCTCCATCGAAACTAGCGTTCCGATCTCTACGGCTCCTACCTATCCTGTACAAGCTGCACAAGCACTCAATATCAAGCTACAGTAAAGCTCCATGGGGTCTTTCCGTCCTGTCGCGGGTAACCCGCATCTTCACGGGTATTTAAATTTCACCGAGTCTCTCGTTGAGACAGTGCCCAGATCGTTACGCCTTTCGTGCGGGTCGGAACTTACCCGACAAGGAATTTCGCTACCTTAGGACCGTTATAGTTACGGCCGCCGTTTACTGGGGCTTCAATTCGCACCTTCGCCGAAGCTAAGCACTCCTTTTAACCTTCCAGCACCGGGCAGGCGTCAGCCCCTATACGTCATCTTACGATTTTGCAGAAACCTGTGTTTTTGATAAACAGTCGCCTGGGCCTATTCACTGCGGCTCAGCTTGCGCTGAGCACCCCTTCTCCCGAAGTTACGGGGTCATTTTGCCGAGTTCCTTAACGAGAGTTCACTCGCACACCTTAGGATGCTCTCCTCGACTACCTGTGTCGGTTTGCGGTACGGGCAGGTAAACACTAACTAGAAGCTTTTCTCGGCAGCGTGACATCATGGACTTCTCTACTTAATTTCGATCCTCATCATCGCTTGTTCTTATAGGGATAAGCATTTAACTACTCCCAAAACTTACGATTTAACCCAGCATTTCCATTCGCTGGGATCCATTAGCCTTCTGCGTCCCTCCATCGTTCAAACATGTTCACCTGGTACTGGAATCTCAACCAGTTATCCATCGACTACGCCTCTTGGCCTCGCCTTAGGTCCCGACTAACCCTGGGAGGACGAGCCTTCCCCAGGAAACCTTAGTCATACGGTGGACAGGATTCTCACCTGTCTTTCGCTACTCATACCGGCATTCTCACTTCTATGCGCTCCACCAGTCCTCACGGTCTGACTTCATCGCCCATAGAACGCTCTCCTATCGCGCCAACTTAGTTGGCACCCGTAGTTTCGGTGGTGTGTTTAGCCCCGGTACATTTTCGGCGCAGAATCACTCGACTAGTGAGCTATTACGCACTCTTTAAATGGTGGCTGCTTCTGAGCCAACATCCTAGTTGTCTATGCAACTCCACATCCTTTTCCACTTAACACACACTTAGGGACCTTAACTGACGATCTGGGCTGTTCCCCTTTCGACAATGGATCTTATCACTCACTGTCTGACTCCCGGACATACGTAATTGGCATTCGGAGTTTATCTTAATTTGGTAACCCGAGATGGGCCCCGCACCAAAACAGTGCTCTACCTCCAATACGCTACATTCCGAGGCTAGCCCTAAAGCTATTTCGGAGAGAACCAGCTATCTCCAAGTTCGATTGGAATTTCACCGCTACCCACACCTCATCCTAGCATTTTTCAACATGCACAGGTTCGGGCCTCCAGTGCGTCTTACCACACCTTCACCCTGGACATGGGTAGGTCACCTGGTTTCGGGTCTACAACTACATACTATGACGCCCATTTCAGACTCGCTTTCGCTTCGGCTCCGGTCTTTCCACCTTAACCTTGCATGTAATCGTAACTCGCCGGTTCATTCTACAAAAGGCACGCCATCACCCCTTAACGGGCTCTGACTTCTTGTAGGCACATGGTTTCAGGAACTTTTTCACTCCCCTTCCGGGGTGCTTTTCACCTTTCCCTCACGGTACTGGTTCACTATCGGTCACTAGGTAGTATTTAGCCTTGGGAGATGGTCCTCCCAGATTCCGACCGGATTTCACGTGTCCGGCCGTACTCAGGATCCTACACGGGAGATTGCATGCTTTCGTTTACAGGGCTATCACCTTGTCTCGCGTGGCTTCCCAACCACTTCAACTAACATACAATTTTGTAACTCCACAACGGTAGTCCTACAACCCCAAAGTGCAAGCACTTTGGTTTGGGCTCTTCCGGGTTCGCTCGCCGCTACTGACGGAATCGATTTTTCTTTCTACTCCTGCTGCTAATGAGATGTTTCAGTTCACAGCGTCTACCTTCAACTAGTCTATAGATTCAACTAGTGATAACTTGCATAACAAGTTGGGTTCCCCCATTCGGAAATCCCCGGATCAAAGCTTACTTACAGCTCCCCGAGGCATATCGGTGTTAGTCCCGTCCTTCATCGGCTCCTAGTGCCAAGGCATCCACCATGCGCCCTTAATAACTTAACCTATCAACTGACGTTGATGATTTAAGTTTTGAGTATGTGACATCTTTCAGTCACTTGCGATTATCACGATATTGCTATCGTGATGAACTTGTATAAAAACTCAAAATAACGCGGTGTAATACACTGTCAATTGTCTTGCGACAATCAACTCTTGATTACTCGGTTCAATTTATTGATTTTCAATAATTTGAAATTTTAAATTTACTAATATGATTCAGTTTTCAAAGAACTAATGATATTGGCAACCGAAGTTGCCAATGGAGAATAGCGGGATCGAACCGCTGACCCCCTGCTTGCAAAGCAGGTGCTCTCCCAGCTGAGCTAATTCCCCAGATGATACTATTGAGTGTAAAACACTCAAAACTAAATAACGTTTCAACGATGTGCAAGTTTCCGATTTTCCTTAGAAAGGAGGTGATCCAGCCGCAGGTTCTCCTACGGCTACCTTGTTACGACTTCACCCTAATCATCTGTCCCACCTTAGGCGGCTGGCTCCTAATAAAAGGTTACCCCACCGACTTTGGGTGTTACAAACTCTCATGGTGTGACGGGCGGTGTGTACAAGACCCGGGAACGTATTCACCGCGGCGTGCTGATCCGCGATTACTAGCGATTCCGACTTCGTGTAGGCGAGTTGCAGCCTACAGTCCGAACTGAGACAAGCTTTAAGAGATTTGCGCACCCTCGCGGGTTGGCGACTCGTTGTACTTGCCATTGTAGCACGTGTGTAGCCCAGGTCATAAGGGGCATGATGATTTGACGTCATCCCCGCCTTCCTCCGGTTTGTCACCGGCAGTCTTGCTAGAGTGCCCAACTAAATGCTGGCAACTAACAATAAGGGTTGCGCTCGTTGCGGGACTTAACCCAACATCTCACGACACGAGCTGACGACAACCATGCACCACCTGTCACTTTGTCCCCGAAGGGAAAGCACCATCTCTGGTGTGGTCAAAGGATGTCAAGACCTGGTAAGGTTCTTCGCGTTGCTTCGAATTAAACCACATGCTCCACCGCTTGTGCGGGTCCCCGTCAATTCCTTTGAGTTTCAACCTTGCGGTCGTACTCCCCAGGCGGAGTGCTTAATGCGTTAGCTTCGCCACTTAGGGGCGGAAACCCCCAAACAGCTAGCACTCATCGTTTACGGTGTGGACTACCAGGGTATCTAATCCTGTTTGCTACCCACACTTTCGAGCCTCAACGTCAGTTACAGTCCAGAAAGCCGCCTTCGCCACTGGTGTTCTTCCATATATCTACGCATTTCACCGCTACACATGGAGTTCCACTTTCCTCTACTGCACTCAAGTCATCCAGTTTCCAAAGCAATTCCTCGGTTGAGCCGAGGGCTTTCACTTCAGACTTAAATAACCGTCTGCGCTCGCTTTACGCCCAATAAATCCGGATAACGCTTGGAACATACGTATTACCGCGGCTGCTGGCACGTATTTAGCCGTTCCTTTCTGGTAAGATACCGTCACACACTGAACAGTTACTCTCAATGTCATTCTTCTCTTACAACAGTGTTTTACGAGCCGAAACCCTTCATCACACACGCGGCGTTGCTCCATCAGACTTTCGTCCATTGTGGAAGATTCCCTACTGCTGCCTCCCGTAGGAGTATGGGCCGTGTCTCAGTCCCATTGTGGCCGATCAGTCTCTCAACTCGGCTATGCATCATCGTCTTGGTAAGCCATTACCTTACCAACTAACTAATGCACCGCGGGACCATCTCTTAGTGATAGCATGACCACCTTTTAAGTGAGAACCATGCGGTTCTCATTGTTATACGGTATTAGCATTTGTTTCCAAATGTTATCCCCTGCTAAGAGGTAGGTTTCCCACGTGTTACTCACCCGTTCGCCACTCACTGCAATGTCTGAATCAAATCTGAGCAAGCTCTTCATTTCATCAAACCACAGTGCGTTCGACTTGCATGTATTAGGCACGCCGCCAGCGTTCATCCTGAGCCAGGATCAAACTCTCAATTTAAATTGATCAGCTTGAGTATAACTCAATCTTTTTTTGTTGTTTAACAGATGTTAAACGAATTTACTAGCGAAATTGACTTCGCAAATGTTTGTATCATTTTTACGTGATACACTTGCACATTTGTTTCATCGAAACGTTATTTAGTTTTCAATGTTCTACGTTGTTGTCTCAATCAGACAACTTTTATATCTTACCAAAGCGTGATGACAATGTCAACAACTTTGATGATTTATTTTATCGACGTGATGTCATAAAGCATCGCAATTCGACTTAACTAATATACCTCATTCTAAAACGTTCGTCAACTGCTAAAACCCATTAGTTTTTTCCGAACATTAGTCGATCACATCGCAAATTCGTACCAGACCGCTCGCGCCATGGTAATCGCCACATTTATACTGCCGTCACCAAAGCGTTAACCACATTAAACAATGTCCTCACGGTTTACCATTTAAGGTCAATTGCATTTTGAATGAATCAAAAAAACCTCATTAATTGATTTGAGCCAACTAATGAGGTTTTCAATACCCTACACTTTATTTCAATATACAAACAATATTGGTTTTAGAATAATGCCATTTGATTTTCATCAGACATACCATCAACAACACCATTATCTTCGAAGAATTGCATCAAGGTTTGCGAAACACCCCCACGTTTTGCTAAATCTTCTTTAGATAAGAATTCGCCATCTGCCCGAGCAGCAATAATCCGCTTTGCAACGTTATCGCCTAAACTAGGCACGGCATTAAACGGCGCAATAAGTGTATCGCCACTAATCACCCATTGTTCTGAGTCAGATTGGTATAAGTCAACCATCCCAAAATTGATTCCGCGTTCAGTAGCTTCATTAGCTATTTCTAGCACGGTCACCAAATCTCGATCTTTTGCCGAAGCATCTAAGCCCTGCCCATGAATTTCGGTAATCCGACCTTTCAGCGCCTGTGAACCACGTGCCATTGTTACAATATCAAAATTGCTAGCTCGTACGGAAAAGTAAGCCGCATAATACAAAGTTGGAAAATAAACTTTAAAGTACGCAATTCTTAGTGCCATGAGGACATACGCCGCAGCGTGGGCTAACGGGAACATATATTGAATCTTTTTTAGCGAATCAATATACCATTCTTGTACGCCAGCGGTACGTAATTCCGCTTGATACGCATCTGAAACACCTTTCCCTTTACGCACTTTTTCCATAATTTGAAATGCTGATTCAGGATTGACCCCTTCATTAATCAAGTCAGTCATGATTTTATCTCGGGTTCCAATCACAGTTGAAATATCAGCCAAACCGCGTTGAATTAATTCATCAGCATTGCCACGCCAAACGTCTGTCCCATGAGATAGGCCAGAAATTTGCAGCAAGTCAGCATAACTTTTCGGATTCGTTTCTTGCAGCATCCCCCGAACAAATGCTGTTCCAAATTCTGGTACGCCAAGCGTCCCGGTTTTTGAGAAAATATCATCCGCCTTAACGCCTAACACATCAGGTGACTGAAAAAGGCTCATAACTCCTTCGTCATTCATTGGAATTGTCTTAGGGTCAATGCCCGACATATCTTGTAGGGCACGAATCATCGTTGGATCATCATGACCTAAGATATCCATTTTCAAAATATTGTCATGAATGGAATGGAAATCAAAGTGCGTTGTTTTCCATTTTGCTTTCACATCATCCGCTGGAAATTGAATTGGTGTAAAGTCATAAATTTCCATATCATCTGGGACAATCAAAATTCCAGCTGGGTGTTGACCCGTCGTTCGCTTAACGCCAGTTGCCCCAGCAGCTAAACGCTCTATTTCGGCCGTTTTAAATGAAACAACTTCTTCTTCTGACAAATGAACATCTTCAAGATTTTGTATCCCTAGGTCCTTTTGCTTTTGCTTTCGAACAGCCTCGTTCAAATCACGTTCATAGGCCTTAACATAACCAAAGGCTGTTTTATCAGCAACAGTCGCAATGGTTCCGGCCCGAAAAACATTGTTTTCCCCAAACAATGATTTCATATAATTATGTGCAAAGGGTTGATAATCACCTGAGAAATTCAAATCAATATCAGGCACTTTGTTCCCTTTAAATCCAAGAAAAGTTTCAAACGGAATATTATGCCCATCACCAATCAATGGTGACTCATCTAACGGTGAATTTTTCATTGGGATGGAATAACCTGATCCGTAAACACGAGGATCAACAAATTCAACATAGTCACCAGCCCGACTATAGTAGTGCGGTGCCAAAGCATTCACTTCGGTAATTCCCGCTAAAAGCGCTACCAAAGACGAACCAACCGAACCACGAGAACCAACCAGGTAGCCGTCTTTATTCGATTTTGCCACCAAACGTTGTGCCACCAAGTAAATAACCGCAAAACCATTTCCAATAATTGACGCCAACTCACGTTCAATTCGAGCTTCAATTTGGAGAGGCAATGGCTTTCCATACATGGCGTAGGCTGTCGTATACGTTTTGTCACGAATTTCTTGCTCGGCCGTTGGCATATTAGGTGGATAATTACCACTTTTAATCGCCTCGACGGATTCAATCTGATCAGCGACAACATTCGTATTATGCACGACAATCTCTTGTGCTGTTTGCTCACCCAAAAATGAAAAGTCCGCTAATAACTCAGCTGTGGTCCGGAAATGAACATCCGGTAGTGGATAACGATTAAGCATATTCGCACCACCTTGTGAATTAATGAGAATCTTTCGATAAATGGCATCTTCAGGGTCCAAATAATGTGCATCGCCACTAACCACCACTGGTTTACCAAGTTCGTGACCAATTTCAACTGCATCAGTGAGAATTTCGTGTAAGCGTTCTTCACCTTTAATCATTTCTCGTGCAAGTTCTTGCGAATAATTAGCAGGCGGTTGGACTTCAATATAATCATAATATTCAGCTAACTTAGTTGCAGCCGCTTTTCCTTTTCGTTCCAATGTTTCAAAAAACTCGCCACTTGCATCACCAGTACCGACAATTAAGCCTTCACGATATTTTTCAAGCAGTGATCGTGGCGTACGTGGCATACGGTCCAAATATTTTACATTTGAATCGGAAATTAATTTATATAAATTTTTGACACCTGTTTGATTTTTAACCAAAACAGTTGCCCGCTTGGGGCGTTCGTGTCGCCATGGCTCACCATCATTAATATGTTCATTTAATTGGTTAGCCGTCGTCACACCATAGCGTTCACGTGCATCTTGTAATAATTGACGGGCAACATGACCAGTCGCTGTTGCATCATAAATCGCGTTGTGCGCATGCTCTAATGGAATACCTAACTTTTTTGCTAACGTTCCCAAAGTGAATCGCCGCATTTCTGGATGTAAGAATCGGGCCAAAGGGAGGGTGTCAATCACCACATTTGTCAAAGGCGTCATTTGATTTCGTTTCAACGCTTCATCGACCATTGGAATATCAAAATCAATCACATTATGTCCAACTAATATGGCATCACCATAAAATTTTTGGAAATCCGCAAAAACTTCAGCTTCAGATCGTGCCTGTCGCAAATCATTATCGGTAATATGCGTGATTTCCATGATGATTGGACTCAACGCTTCATGCGGATTAATATATTCATCGAACTCGTCAATAACATTGCCTTTTTGCATCTTAACGGCTGATAATTGGATGACTTTGTCATAGCGTGGCGCTAGTCCAGTCGTTTCCACGTCAAAGACAACATATTCTGCATCATCTAAATTGGTATCATCTGTATTCAGGGCAAACAATGTCCCGTCATCAACAAGGTTTATTTCAACACCATAGATCATTTTAAAATAATCGCCATTCATTTGAGCAAAGGTTTTGATGTCATCTAAGTGAGCCTTCTGAAAGGCCTTCAATTCGTCATCATCAGCTATTTTTTCACCTTGTTGTTGCGCATAAGCATGGGTGGCATGGGTTAAAAGCTTTGCATTAACCTTACTAGCTGTCGAAGACGCTTCTGGAAACGCCTGTGCCCCAGCAGTATCAGTCACAGCCAGTGCACGCATGCCCCAGCTTGCAGCAGTGTTAATATACTCACTGATAGCACTTGTCGCATCCATTGTTGACATAATTGAATGAACTTGTAGATCGACGCGCTTTTCAGCACCATCGTAAGTGTCCTTACGCGCTTTCTTACCCGGAATCTCCTCAATATCTCGAAACATCATCGTTAAGTCATGACTGAAACTATCTTCTCGAATATTACCGCGTACTCGATACCAACCACCATTTTTTAAGCTATCCAACCATGGTTCTTCAGCTTCTTGGTTTAAGAATTTCTTTAAAATAAAGGAGTCAGTGTAGTCCGACATTTTTAAAATGGCCAGTTTTCGCCCACTCTTCAACTCACGAATTTCACTATCAAAGACATAGCCTTCAAATGTGACCAAATCCGCTTCCATTGTTACTTCGGCCATTTTTGAGACTAGTACGCCAGATGGAATACCTTTCCCAATTGCATGTGCCGTTACTTTTGATCGTACGCGACTCTTTTGCGCGTCTTCATTTTTTTCAGATTCTTTTTGCCGCTCAAGTGCGCCCGCACGTTGGGCAACCAAATTTTCACGTGCCTGTTGGGCAAGTATTCGTTCATCTTCAGCTTTTTGATCCAACAAGTGGGCCATCGAATCCTGTGCCATTTGCTCATCTAATACCAATTTAAAAGGCAACTCATCTTGAATACCTAACTGGCGATACGATGCACCAATCAATGCCATACCCGTAGTTTGTGCATAATTGAGCCAAAATTGTGAGTCAAATCTCAAAAGAATATTACCTTCAATTACTTCAGCCGCAACATGCTCAAATGCCGGGCGAAAGGCACCAGATTCATTTTGATGTTGTTGTAAAATCCACGCCCAATAACGGACTACTTCTTCCAAAGCTGGTTGTTCGTGTAAATGAAATTGGAAGTGAGTGGTTGCAATTTGCTGAAAAGTGGCTGTTAACTGTTGTGAAAACAGTGCAACTTCTTTCACATCAGGTAATGCCGGTAATTCAATGTTAAATTCCCATTGCTTAGAATTCTCATGCACAACCAATTTCTTCAATTTGGCTGCTATCAATCCCTGTGGTATTTCTTTCAAATTCAATTGTTGCGCCAAAATTTTAAATTGTTCCTCACCAGATAAATGCATTGATTCGCTCCTTTCCCCTAATGATTTTCCCAGATTAGATGATATACACTAAAAATCATCAGTTGTGTTAACCCAAAAACTAAAATGAAAATAAACATATTGGCGCCCATCATCATTTGAATTTGCGTTAATATTCCATGCAGATTCGTCAAAATATCCCATGAATTAATTCGAGCAAAACGACCTAAATACATGGCAAAAGCTGAAATAAATGCAATCACGACATAAAACACCACCCGCCAACTCCGTTTTTTAAGTGGTAACGATGCTTGCATGATTTCCAAGCTAGACAGGCCAATAAGCATCCCCAGCATGACACCAGTAAACAAAAAACCATAATTTAAATACTGGGCCGTATTGGCCAGTCCGGTTCCAATTGCTGACAGATGACTAAAATCAGTTAGCAGATACATCGCATTTGGAAAGAAACAAAGCCAACACAAAAAGACTAGCCATTGGAACCACTTTTTGCGTTGCATGGCCAGTCGCCGATAGACGATTGCAAAGTCAAGTGGCAATAACGCCAAAAATACATTCCAGATTAAAAATCCAAAGTGTGACGGAATAACAAAAACTAGAATCCAAAAGATGAACACCATTAAATGCAAACCAATAATTAACTTTTTTTCTGCATACTTCATTTATTTCACCATATTACTCAAAAGGGTTAACCCAAAATGATGCGTTTGACCCGTCATCATATTTTGAATTAACCACCTTTTCTTGATTATCTATTCAACTGTTTCAGGCGCTTGTTGCAACAAAATTTGAAGTGTATTTGCTAGTTCTTCGACTCGCACTTCAATTGCTTCCTCGGCAGTCCGGACTTTAACTTCCACCACACCTTCACCAGCCTTCTTACCAACTGTCACACGAACTGGCAACCCAATCAAATCAGAATCTGCGAACTTAACCCCAGGTCGTTCACTTCGATCATCAACCAAAACTTCATACCCAGCGGCAACTAATTGCGTTTCAATTTGATCCGTTAATGCCCCTTGCACATCATCGCTATACTTAATTGGTACTAAATGTACATCCCAAGGAGCAACGGCGCGTGGCCAAGCCAGACCACGATCATCCGCATTTTGCTCAGCAATCGCAGACAAAAGACGTGAAACACCAATACCATAAGAACCCATGATAACATCTTGCTGACGGCCATTGGCATCCAAAACTTGTGCCCCATTGCTTTAGAGTATCGCGTACCAAGCTTAAAGATATGCCCGATTTCAATTCCCTTTGTAAAGACCAAGTTCCCAGTCCCATCAATCGCAGGTCGACCTTCAATGGCAACCCGAATATCAGCAACCTCATCAATTCTAAAATCACGATCAATATTTGCATTCAAATAATGGAATCCAGCTTCATTAGCGCCAACCGGCACGTTGACCATATCTTGAACCCATTCATCAGCAATAATCTTAATTGTATCATCAACACCAACCGGTCCTAATGAACCAAATGGTGCCCCTAGAATTGTTTGTGATTCAGCTTCAGTTGCCATGCGCAATGCTTGCGTGCCCAAAAGATGACCAACTTTAATTTCATTCACTTCGTAATCACCACGAACTAACAAGAGCACTGGTTGTTCATCAGCAATCATCAGAATGGTTTTAACTAATTGTTCTGGTGTCTTTTCAAGATACGCAGCCAATTCATCGATTGTTTTAACTTCTGGCGTTGCAATCTTTTCAAGTGTATTGGGTGTCGCATGTGACTTATTTGGCGTATACAAATCTTTAGCCATTTCTAAGTTAGCAGCATAATCTGAATTATCAGAGTAAGCAATAATATCTTCTCCGGCCTCAGCAGGTGCTGAAAACTCTTTTGAATCAGATCCACCCATCGCACCAGCATCACCAACGATAACGCGATAGTCAAGGCCAACAGCATCGAAAATATTAATATAAGCTTGTTCCATTTTCTTATAAGCCTCATCCAAACCAGCTTGATCAACAGAAAATGAGTAAGCATCCTTCATAATAAATTCACGGCCGCGCAATAACCCAAATCGTGGCCGCCGTTCGTCACGTAATTTCGTCTGAATTTGATATAGCGTAATTGGTAGACGCTTGTAAGATTTAATATCATCTCGAATCAATGAAGTCATCGTCTCTTCATGCGTTGGACCAAGAATCATTTTTCGATCATGACGATTCTTAAGCTTAAACAAATCTGGTCCATAACTTTCATAACGCCCAGATTCTTCCCAAAGCTCGGCGGGCAATAAAACCGGCGTTGCCATCTCAATTGCATCAATTGCTTCCATCTCGCGACGGATAATCGTATTCATTTTGTTTAATACACGTTGGGCTAATGGTAAGTACGCATAAACCCCCGCTGCCACCTGACGAATGTAACCCGCCCGAAGCATTAATTGGTGTGAAATCACTTCTGCATCAGCAGGCGCTTCACGTAATGTTGGAATGAACACTTTAGACTGTTTCATAATTACCCATCCTATTTCTAACATTCATGTTATGTGAAATTTATTCAATCATTTTACCATATCAATATGGCAGACAAATGACATCACCTCAAAAAAATGCGTGCGATATCATTCCATGTCACAGCAATCATCAAAATGACTAGCAAAACTGCTCCAAAGGCCGTGACATAATTTTCTACCTTCTCCGGAATTGGCCGTCGAATCAAGATCTCAATGACATTCAAAACAATTTTCCCGCCATCAAGGGCTGGAATCGGAAAAAGATTAATTAATCCTAAATTAACGGATAACCAAGCCATAAAACTGACCACTGCTAAGACACCCAATGAACTAACATCAGAAGTAGTTTTAAAAATTGATACAGGACCACCCAACTTATTAATATCTGGTCGAATGATTAAATCTTTGATACTATGAAAAATTTGCGTAAAGGCCTGTCCGGCCGTGTGAATACCATACTGCACACGATCGGCAGCTGATGTTGATTGACGAGCCGTAATCCCAATCATTTGATATTTCTGACCCTGATCAGTCATTTTTTTCACTTTAACAGTTGCCGTCTTCACGACTCCTTGTCGAACAAACGTTACGGCAACTTGGTTTTTAGTCGTCGTTTGAATGTAGGTCTGCATACTTTGCCAATTATTAATTTGATGCCCATCTAATTTTGTAATGCGGTCATTGTGCTGAATACCCGCCTGATAAGCCGGAGAATTCTTCTGTGCTTGATCAACGGTGGTCGTTGTCACAGAAGGCATAGCAAACGCCAACCCAAAAAACAAAACAACAGCTAAAATAAAATTCATCAACGGTCCTGCAAAATTAATCAATAATCGTTGCCAAGCACTGGCCGACTCCAGATGAGTTGCCCGCGGGGCGATAATCACTTCGGTCCCATTTGGCTCAATCATAGTGGCATCAGGGTCAACTGACCACGTCAACCTTTTTGTATCATCATTTTCTAAATAACCGTGAATTTCTAACGCATCAACTAGGTCAGCTTGATCAACCGTGACTGCCATACCACCAATCAAAGCCATCTCACTAGACAAACTAATCCGTTTCACTTGATTGTCTTCTGGCACAATCACGATGGTCATACCTGGTTGAATTTCTGGCGCATCAATATCGCCGCGCCCTGCCATCCGTACGTAACCACCAAGTGGTAATAACCGCAACGTATAGGTTGTGCCATTGCGTCTCAATTGTACAACTTTTGGCCCCATCCCAATCGCAAATTCACGAACACGGACACCTGACCATTTAGCAACCATAAAATGCCCTAACTCATGAATAAAGACCACCACCGCAAAAACAATAATAAACGCAATAATACCAGTCATTAACGCAATCCTCCTAATAAGAATAGGATTGGCATCACAATCAGCATTGAATCAAAACGATCCAAGATGCCACCATGGCCTGGTAAAATCGTACCTGAATCTTTCACCTTATAAAAACGCTTTAAACCGGATTCAATTAAATCACCATATTGACCAGCAACTGACAATATACCAGTCAATAAAATCATGACTGGCATTGAATAAGCCTGTGGGAAAAAGTAAACGTAAACGGTCATAATAACCATTGCCAAAATCGTACCGCCAATTGATCCTTCCCATGTTTTATTGGGACTAATCCGTGGTGCCAATGGGGTTTTCCCAATTTTTCGGCCAATGAGATATGCCCCTGAATCTGTTAACCAAACAATTAACATCCCGTAGAAAATAACACTTAAACCAGCTTCACGCGCTTGCACGAAGAAATGAAATCCCATACCAACATACATCATAGCCAGTGTAAAGACGCCAGCATCCTCAAAATTAAAATGGTTTTTCGTCACAACAGTATGGAGCAGCATCAATAGAACAAAAATATACAACAGTGACGAGGCATGTACCGGCACTGGTAGTTTCGTATTGATTTCGTTCCAGACATTATTAGGCAAAGTCATCAACGCTGCACCTAACATTGAAATAATAGCTTCAAATGAAACCAACAAGCGCTTGCGCATCAATGCGACTTCACTCATCGCAATAACAGCCAAAATTGCCGCTACTGCTTGCAAGATAACGCCACCAGCCACTAAGGTTGGGATGAAAACCGCTAATGCTACAACGGCTGTAATTACTCGTGTCTTCATATCTATATCCTCTACTCTTTATCACTCTTATTTTCAGCTAACCCACCAAACCGTCGATGACGATTCTGATAAATCAAGATGGCTCGCTTTAATTCATCGGCGTCCATTTCTGGCCAATGTTTAGTCAAAAACACAAATTCACTATAGGCCAATTGCCATAGTAAAAAGTTCGAGACACGTTCTTCACCACTTGTGCGAATTAGTAATTCAGGATCACCATATTCACCTAACGAGGCAGTCATCAAGTGTGTAGCCATCGTCTGCTCAGTGATTTGGTCTGGCTTGATTTGCCCTGCCAACACTTGCTCGGCAATTTGTTGTACCCCAGTAATGATTTCTGCTCGTGCGCCATAATTCAACGCAAAATTCAAGACCATACCTGTATTTTTAGCAGTTTGTTCAACGGCAGCCTGGACTGCTTTTTGTGTCCCAACTGGTAATTGATCCGTATAGCCCATCACTTCCACTCGAACGTTGTTTTCGATCAATTCAGGCACGAACGTGTCAAAAAAACGGCCCGGTAATTTCATTAGGAATTGCACTTCATTATCAGGTCGTTTCCAATTTTCAGTTGAAAAAGCATACAAAGTTAATACTTTAACCCCTAAATCACTAGCTGCAATGGTCATCGTTTTGACAACGTCCATTCCCCGCTGGTGCCCAGCAATTCTTGGCAAGCCCTTGGCTTTTGCCCACCGACCATTGCCGTCCATAATAATGGCAATATGGTGCGGTATGCGTTGCATATCAATTTGTTGTTCGTTCGATTTTGATAATCGTTTTCTAAAGAACACAGTATTTCTCCAAATCCAAGTGCCAAAACACTAAGTATTTATTTTATTGTACCATCTTGGTCATAAGCGCCGGCTAATATTGCTTCAATTGTGTCCAAAACACCATTGTGTTCATTATCATTTAGTGCTTCATTCGCAATTCTGACCTTCATAAAGTCTTCAGCATTAGGCATCACAAATGGCAATCCGACATAACGTAACATCTCTAAGTCGTTCCCATTATCTCCAAACGCTGCCATTTCTTCAGGCTTGATTTGCCAAATATCACTTAATGCTGATAAACCTGTTTCTTTATTTGTATTAGCCGCCAAAATCGATACCGAGCCAAAACCTGAGCCAGTCGTATGTAATTCCTCTCCGAAAACATCACGTAATTCCCGGATATATTCAACCACATTCGCTGTTTCAGGCCAGACTAATTCAATGACAAAAATATCATCGTCAATCGCCATAAACTTTTCAACTTGGACGACATTCGTGTAGAATTGCGACACCTGTGCAATAATTTCCGGTGTGGCGTGGTTCGACACATAAGCCCCTTTTAAGCCAGAGAGTACAATGAGATTCTCCATCATCGCATGGTTTTCCCGATTCCATGCCAAAACTTGCGCGATTTTATCCTTTGGTACTGGGCGCTTGTAAAGCACACCTTCATGGTCTGAGACCATTGCACCATTACTTGAAACATACGTTAATCGTTTAGGATCAACTGGGTTAAAATACGATTGTAATTGTTTCAACTGATTACCACTAGCAGCAACCATTTTAATACCCCGTGCATCCATTTGGTCTAACAAACTTTCAAATCGGGTATAATCAAATGTTTTGTCTGTTCGTAATAATGTACCGTCCATATCTGTGGCAATTAATTTAATTGTCATATAGCTTCCCCCCATTTTCAATCACTCATCGTTTATGGCTATTGCATCAATCTTGACGATGTTAGGTTATCGTTGATATTCAGTCATGAATCCAGTGTCTCAATAATTATCTCCACCGTTCGCATACACTTGGGGCTTTTACATCCCAAAATGTTCGATTCAAACAGCGTTTCTGCGACAATGTATGTTATTATCATGTCAGAGCACCAGCATTAACGCGAACGTTATCCAACGTATGCGCCTTTTATTATTCAATCATTCATGAATCGTTATGCAATATAATTGCTAACCAAATCACATAAATTAACAAAACACGATAAAATATGACATGTTAGCCATCATTTGTTTGATAAAATATATAATGAATTATACAAGAATTTAACGCACGTGACATTAAAAAATAGAAGGAAGTCTCTCATGGATTCACACGTCACCCCCACACAAGCCCCACAAAACACACCACAACGCATGAATAGACAACGCGCTTTCTATCGACAGATACCATGGTTATCAGTCATCTTAAGTGTTACCGCTCAATTGTTAATCTGGTGGGTTTATCCACTAATTTACTCAAAAGAACTAAGTGCTGGTCAATGGCAACATAATCCGGCCTTAATGACTTATTCGGTCTTTCTAGCGCTCACTATCTTTTTCACATTCAATCGGCGCTTTGTTGGCTGGCTCAATTATCTATTCTTAGTTATCCCATTCCTTTTACTCTACTTTCTATACCGTGAGATGACGATTCAGCAATTAGTACTCCTTATATTATTACCAATTGCTTTAGTCGCTATTCATCTAAAATGGCTTAATTTACAAAACATCTTTGGCCTAATCTTATTTTCTGGCCTGTCAACATTATCATTACCCGTCGTTATTTTCTATCAGCAAAACACATTTCTAACGAAACCATTTTTAATTAGCCTTATGCCACTACTGTTGAGCTATTTATTTTACATGACCATTATTTTCATCCCTGATGGTAAGAAAAAGCGACTCACCGCCCTCGTATTTGGCATTATGCTCCTTTTGACTATTTTGTCATTACCTTGGAATATTTGGACCTTAATTGCACTTATCATATTAATCGCGACATGGATGATTTTTATCAATTTGGATTTAAAACAACGCTACCGGATGACATTCTTCACCATATTACAAGCAGCGACAATTTTATTAATTTTCATGCAACAGGCCCACTAAATAACTGATAACAAAAGACGCCATTTTTATCATGATTTATGATAAAAATGGCGTCTTTTCAATAAAAACACTTTCATTCTCAATATTTCAGAATTTGTCGTTGTATCAGTTAAAACCTTCCAAACGTTAGCGTGCCATACCACATATGATTTTAACACTCACATCAGACCAAAACATTCATATTTTTGTAAACTAGATTTTTCAACCATAATCATCTTGGATTAACTGTTGGTAGCTAACAATGAATAGCGTTCAGTAACCAATTGGGCATCAATCACTCGACCAAAATGCAGTAAAAAATCGACTACCACTCGTTGGTTTGTCACACTTTTTTCATTATCATTAATCAACACTAACATATCTTTTAAGGCAGCAAACAGAACTTCATCCACTAATGATTCATATCGACCTAACAAACCATCAATCCGCTCATATACTGCCTTGACTATGGTCAGATGATTAGGTAACAAATCGATTGCACACCAGATGATCAAAGTAATTAATTCAGTGCTTTTAGGAAAACAATATAAAATCAACCATTCTTCGACAAGTTTTGAATGTTCAAGAAAGAATATCAAAAAATCAGACTTAACTTTTTCGCCAACAAAAGCATAGGTATACCGAAATAATAGAATTTCTAGATTACCAAACGTTTGATGCGCCACCATTTCGTGTATAACCTTCTCAATATGAATCACCAAGCTTGACGTTGGTTCAGCCGTATCAGTGTAAGTCAAAATTAATGTTGTGACTGCTTTTTTGGACACGGTATCAGTCATCAGTTGGCTAATCTCTCTCCGTAGTTGATCTGAATTAATTGGCGTCATCAAAACCACGTCATGCGCTTCTAAAAGATTTTTTAGTGGCTGATACAAAATTAAAAAATCAGCATCGGCATCATTCACTTCAATCATAAAATCAAAAAAATGCACATTCAGATGATTGATAAAATCTAAGAAACTAATGACCGACGGGTTATTCAACCCATGTTCAAACTTCGATAAACTCGACAAACTATGGCTGCCTACGACAGTTTTCAAGCCATAATTTTTATTACCCCGCAAACGTTTCATTGCTGCACCATATTCAATTAGATTCATCTGTTTCTCCAATATACATATTCAACAAGACCTGATCAATTTCAGCAATCAAATAGTGGCGCCGAGCTAATTGTAAAGGCGCAATTAGATGCCGTAGCGTATGTAATTTAATCAGGGCTTCTTTATCATGATTGTTTAAAATCATCAATTTGGCCTGGTAAACCTCAAACAAAAATTGAGTGTCAAAATCTGCTTCATGCGAAACTCCTCGCCACAATGCGATGATTTGTTCCGCCAAATCAAGTCGTAATCCATCCATCACATTTCTTAAAGCAGCAAGCAAGACTGTCGCGATTTGCCTTAAATCAACACGATTGATTCTTTTTGCTTCTGACAAATTAAATTGCAATTGACACACAATTGATTCAACCTCAATCGGTGGCGCAAAATAGAGATAAGCTTGTAATAATATATATTCGAATCGTGACCAACTGTTAGTTGCATCAATAGCCGTCCGAATTGACTGACACATACGCCTAATCTCAGCATGATGACTCGTCTCTATTTGTGTGATGTGATGAAACATCGTTAATTTTAAAGCCATTTTAAATAGCAAAGGCGCACCAGAATTCGCTGCTTGTAATTCATACCTTAAATAAATCGGGAGCAAGGGGGCAAGGTAGTCTGCCTGTTTAATTGTGTATTCAAACTGGGAAATCAGATCCCAATATTTGTAACCTGCAACGCGTACACCCCATTCTTCAATGCCGCAATCTAATTTTTCTAAAAGCATACTAAGCTGAACTAGCGAAATATTCAATTGACCATGTTCAAAATTTGAAATATAACTAGGCGTCGTCTGTTCAAAACTTAATGCTTTTAGTGACATCTGTCTTTGCTTGCGTAATGTCTTAAACGCTTGGCTAATAATTCGTGTCATGTGTTCGTCACTCTGCATTGCGATTCCCCCTCCTAGTCAAAAAATCAGCATTCTACTATTTTGTCATAAATATCGGACTAATCTTTGAAAATTCCACGCATATTTTCGAATATTATAAAAAAAGACGCAAATGCGCAAAAAAGCCAAAGAAAAAAAAACAACAACATTTTCTAAAATATGCGAATCAAATCCTAAAAATGACACAATAAGCGTTGTATTAACGCACAAGAATTATTAATAAATTTTTAGGAGATTATTTATCATGTTACTGACACAGTTTTTGAACCAGCATAAAGGCAAGCTCGGATTCGCAACACTCTTAGTTACGAGCGGCATCGCAATTGGCTGCTTCAAAACGGAGTCTTCACAACCGTTAAAGCTTGTCGCATCGGACAATAAAACGATTATTACACATTTAAACGCAAGCGATGTCCAGCAGTATCATAAACCACTCAATAGCAAATCGTTTGTCATGCCTGACCATTCAGAAAAACTGACCAGCACATTTGACTTAAAAAAGACTTTCAACAGTAGTTCGTATACCTTTGATTTATCACTAGCCCAAACCTTGTCAATCGCTGATTTAAATTCATATGGATCCGGACTATCTGATGTGACTGGTGACGGTACAGCTGAGAATACCCTACAAACAATGGGTTTCAAAGATGTCATCGGTTACAACTACAATGTCGCTAGTCAAGCGCAAAAAGATAGTTGGTCGACAACCGCCTATGCCATTGGTCACAAGGACATGGGGTTATATGATGCATACGCTGTCATTGTCCGAGGAACACCCGATGACGATGAATGGATTGGTGATTGGGATATTCGGTCAAATCAACCAGACACACAAACCATTCATCAAGGGATGAATAAGGCAGCCGAAGATGTTGAAGGACAATTAAAGGCATATGCTAAAAATCATCAGCAACATGGTGGACTATTGACTAGTGACTCAACCACACTCAACACAAAAACAAAAATCATCATTTCAGGACACTCACGCGGAGCGTCCGTCACCGATATTTTAGCGACAAGTCTAGGCAAACAAGGCTTAGATAAAAATAACATCTACGCCTATGCTTTCTCGCCTGCCCGAACAATGACTTCAACCGCCCTCAAAAACAATGACTTCAATTACATTTGGAACATCATTGCGCCGGCTGATTTCATTCCCACATTAGGCCTAGATCAATTGGGCCTAAAAATTTCTGGTAACCAAGTCTTTTTACCTAACGCTGACGATCAACGTGTAAAGCAAGCATTAGTCAGTTATCAAAAAACCTTACCTAAAACAAATAGCGAACGTGCCTTTTTAACATCATATGTTAAAAATGATCGTAGTAACCTTTTGGGTAATGCAGCCGCTAGTCAAAGCTTTGGTCAATATATGAACACCAATTCAAAATCATTGCTAAAGCCATTAAGCCAATCAACCGTTGACCAAAACTTCTATCAAACTTTCAAGCCACTCTTGACCGAATACCTAGTCAACACTAATGAGCCAACTAAAAATTCAAATGATGCCATTCGATTCTTCAATTTTGCGATGTCATTTATGATGTATCACAAGTTAAACGGCACCCTTGATAACGGTCAATTAGAAACCCAAACGCCGGGGATTACGAAAGCATTTAATGACTATATTGACGAAAAAAAGAATGTTAACGAACGCCATTATGCTGCCTATTTAGGCGTCTGTGACGATCCTAATTTTACAAATCAATTTGGTAAATTCGATATTAATCAACACATTATGCAAACCTACCAAGCCTTGCTTGCAGTACTGAAGTAGTCAAAATTCTGACATCGATCACACATTCGATGTCTTTTATTATATAAAAAAGCGATGCATCAGAAAATTACTGACATGCATCCCTTTTCTTCATATTTTTAATCCCTTTTTCTATCTGGGCTCAAACATGGGTGCTATAAATGTTGCAATTTTACCCACCAACGACCAAATGCCAATAAACTAAGCAATGCTAAGTTTAACATCAACCATGCGACATTTTCATGCGTACCAGTGGCCGGTAAAACGGCCGTCTGCTTGCTTGAAATTTGTTCTTGCACAATCTGTTCAGGGGCATTCTGGTGTGCTGGCACTTCAACGGCTGGTTTGTTACCATCGTCATGCTGTCCGCCATCACTGAGTGGCAGAATTTTTTTCGTCACACGCACGATAATTGGCTCATTATTGACCTGATTATTGCTGTCCACCGAAAAAGTACCGATGTTTTTTTCTAACGACACAATTGAATATCCCGTTGGTAATTGTAATGCTGCTTGATCATGCGAGAAGAAATATGTCGTACCAACTTGGCCGGTAATTGATCCAGTCGCTATATTTTCCCCACCGTCAGTCACAAAATTGACCGGTAATGTAATCGCATTAGTCGAAATCATCATCAAAATATTAACAACTGAAGAACCATCCGGATTGGTCTCTGCCACATTCGTTGCATCATAAGTTAGTGGAACCGCAGTGTTTCCAATTGTGTTCCAATAAACAACACCCGTTAAACTGGTCCCATTAGGATAAAAACCCAATTGTTGTAAGGCAGTTAATGTACTTGGGTCCCCAGACTGAATTGCACTAATAATGTCGGCCTGATGTGCAGTACTAGCGCCAGTCTGTGCCGTTGGAATGGCTTCACCAGTGTCTGGATCAGTCGAAGCAGAGAGCGAACGAACAATATAGTAGATATTTCCTGCTGTATCCGTCATCTGACCTTCAATGAGTGATGTATCAATCGGGCCAGTCAACGAACTAGCTGGTAGAATCGTTTGAAAATTAACATACACATCATCAATTGTTGCCGCTGATACAGTTGTCGATTGAACATTGACCGCTTGCAGCACTATGATACTACCGGTTAAGCCAACCCCAACACCTACCATCAGAAACATCAGCAAATGACGTATTGATCTAACGATATTCATATGAAACACCCCCTTTTTTAAGCAGTTCTTTTCTTAATTATATAAAAAAGCGCCTTCAAATGAAAGCGTTTTCTTTTAGGCTGCATCCCTTATTCTAAGACTGCAATATAACCTAAATTTCGATAATGATTATTATAATCCATGCCATAACCAACTAGAAATTCATTGGGTACACGAATACCAACAAAATCAGCATGGATATCATCAGCTGCAATTTGCTCACGCTTATCAGTTGCAACTGCCAAGAGCACCTTTCGTGCGCCCCGCGCTAACAATTCTTTTTTAAGATACTGCAACGTTAAGCCGGTATCAATCACTTCATCCAACAAAATCACAATCCGATCATTCACATCCTGTTGAATATCTTTGACCACCGTAACCACACCCGTTGATTGTTCGTTGGCATAACTCGAAACATGAATATAATCCATTTGGACATCAGCACCAATTTCACGTAACAAATCGGCCATCCAAATATATGCCCCCTTCATGATACCGACAAATAAAACATCTTTTAAATCATCGCCACAAGCCTGTTTTATTTCGTTAGCGACTCTGGGCACCATGGCTTTAATTTCTGATTCGGACACAACAGTTCGACCTAATTTCATTTCCATGATTAAGCCTCTGCGTCCTTCCAAATATCAAACAAGACATTCGTTTGCTCGTTTGATGGCCCCACTGCGAATGTATACAATGGCACACCAACTAATTCTTCGACGCGTTGTAAATACTTTTGCGCATTAATTGGCAAATCTGCACGCTGTTTGATTTCAGTGATATCTTCTTCCCAACCAGGTAATTCCTCATATACCGGCTTAGCCCGACGAATATCGCCAAGTGACGCTGGATAATGGGTTAATGTCTCGCCGTCCAATTCGTAGGCAACAGCAATCTTAACTGTCTTCAACCCAGACAGAACGTCTAATGAATTTAATGCGAGGTGAGTAAAACCACCAATACGGGCTGAATGACGCATAATCACTGTATCTAACCACCCAATTCGTCGTGGACGACCAGTAACTACGCCATATTCATGTGCTACTTCGCGAATGCGTTGTCCCACTTCATCAAACAATTCAGTTGGGAAGGGCCCATCGCCAACACGTGACGTATATGCCTTCATCACCCCAACGACGCGTTGAATTTTAGTTGGTCCAATTCCCGCACCAATCGTTGCCCCACCACCAACTGGTGATGAAGATGTCACATACGGATACGTCCCATGATCAATATCAAGCAAAGCACCTTGCGCGCCTTCAAATAACACCCGTTTACCTTGCTCTAAATATTCATTGGCTAAGACGGCTGTATCGGCGACATATGGTGCTAGTTGTTGTCCATATGCATAAAATTCTTGAACAAGCGGCTCAACAGCTAGTGCCTCATGATTGTATATTTTTTCCAAAAGTTCATTTTTTTCAGCCAGAACTGTCGTTAAGCGTTCTCGCAATACATCTTCATCAAGTAGATCAACAACCCGAATTCCTGTTCGTGCTGCTTTATCCATATATGCTGGACCAATACCACGACCAGTTGTCCCAATTTTACCATCACCCTTTTTTAAATCAGCTAATTTATCAATCAAAATATGATATGGGAAAATAACATGGGCACGATCTGATATGCGCAAATTATCTGTTGTCACACCTTTAACATGAATTGACGCCAGTTCTTCCAATAACGCTTTAGGGTTTACAACCGAACCATTACCGATGACCGCTAATTTTTTTGGATCAAAAATTCCAGAAGGAATCGAAGACAGTTCAAATTTTTCACCATTCACATAAATCGTATGACCCGCATTATTACCACCTTGATAACGCACAACCATATCGGCGTCACGAGCAATGAAATTAGTAATCTTACCCTTACCTTCATCACCCCATTGACTCCCTACTACCACAATCCCTGCCATATTGGCCTCCCATTAATCGATAGAATATAAATATTTCCTATAGTTCTCATTTCCAACCTTATTAATTTTAGCAACATTAACTAGGAAATTCAATATAATCAAATATAAAAAACCAAAAAATAGCATATTCCATTCATTAATGTTCGTTTTTTAGCTTGACTAACTTACTTTCAATCTTCATACTTAGCATGTTAGCTTTTATTATTTTTTTATTATTAGGAGATTTAATTATGGCGTTCATCGCACGTTACTTTCATTTCGATGAGTTGAAAACAACCCACCGGCGCGAACTTATTGCAGGTATCACGACCTTCGTATCCATGGCATACATCCTTTTCGTCAATCCAACGGTCCTTGGTGCCGCTGGCATGGATAAAGGTGCAGTGTTTACAGCAACTGGTGTTTCGGCAGCTGTCGCTACGATATTCATGGGCCTAGTTGCCAAATATCCAATTGCAATTGCGCCTGGTTTAGGCGTCAATGCATTCTTTGCTTATTCCGTTGTTATCGGAATGAAAATCCCATGGCAAACTGCTATGGCCGGTGTCCTAGTGGCCGCCTTAATTTTCCTTTTACTGACATTCTTTAGAATTCGCGAAAAAATTATCAACCTCATTCCTCAAGACCTAAAAGTGGCGATTGCAGCCGGAATTGGCCTATTTATTGCTTTTATCGGTTTACATGATGCAGGTTTGATTGTCGCAAATCCCTCAACAATGGTCTCACTTGGGTCATTAACCAGCGACAAGTCACTCCTTGCAATTTTTGGAATTATTGTGACATTCATTCTCATGGCACGTAAAACACCAGCTGCAATTTTCATTGGTATGATCTTAACTGCCACTGTTGGCGTTCTCTTCGGTCTCATTGAATTACCAAAGCAATTCATTTCTGCAGCCCCATCACTCGCACCAACTTTTGGTCAATCAATTAAACATTTGACCGACATAAATACATTCCAACTGGCGACAGTTGTATTGACATTTCTAATTGTGACTTTCTTTGATACCGCCGGAACAATGATTGGTTTGGCAACGCAAGCCGGCTTTATGAAAAATGGTGAAATGCCACGAGCAGGAAAGGCCTTAATGGCGGATGCCGTTGGTATGACTGTCGGTGCCGTGATCGGAACATCACCAACTTCCGCTTTCGTTGAATCTTCTTCTGGAATCGCAGTCGGTGGTCGTTCAGGATTAACTTCGGTTTATACCGGCCTGCTTTTCATCTTCGCATTACTCTTTTCACCATTGCTCTCGGTCGTAACACCACAAGTGACGGCACCAGCATTAGTCGTTGTCGGGGTCTTAATGGCTGAGAATTTGCGTGACGTGAATTGGCAAGATTTCGCCATTGCAGCACCCGCATTCTTGATCGTAATCGGTATGCCACTGACTTACTCAATTTCAGACGGTATTGCCCTTGGCTTTATTTTATATCCAATGACAATGATTGCTACCAAACGTGGTAAAGATGTCCCCGTTATGATGTACATTCTAGCGGCGATTTTCCTAATCTTCTTATTCTTAGTCGCGCACTAAGCGATTAATAGCTCAAAATTAACACCGATTAGCTACTATCGCCAATCGGTGTTTTTATTTGTGCATCATCCAATTGCTGATTTACTCAAATAACTCATACACCATGCTTGACAAATATTACGGGCATTAATAGTCTCAGATGGTTAATGAGCATCACACACTTTATCTGTTACTGCAAAGCAAAAAAGCATTCACTGAGCAACTAAATGTCGTTTCTATCTGACAAAACGTTTATTGCAATAATAAAAAAGCCGATACAACTTAATGTATCGGCTTTTAAACAAATTGTGGTTAACGAATTAACCCAACTTGTTGTAGTATTCAACGATTAGCGCTTCGTTAAAGTCACCATCTAACTCTTCGCGTTCAGGCAAACGAGTCAAAGTTCCCTTAAGAGCATCTTTGTCAAAGTCTACGAATGGCAAATGTCCGAATTGTGATTCAACAGATGCCAAGATGTAAACGTTCTTTTGTGACTTTTCACGAACTGAGATTTCTTGTCCCACTTTAACTTCGTATGATGGAATATCAACACGCTTACCATCAACCAAGATGTGACCATGGTTTACCAATTGACGGGCTTGTTGGCGAGTTGATGCCAATCCCAAACGGTAAACAATGTTATCCAAACGTGTCTCCAACAAGATCAAGAAGTTAGTACCGTGAAGACCCTTGCGAATCTTACCAGCCTTATTGAACAAGTTGTGGAATTGACGTTCAGTCAAACCATAAGTGAAACGAACCTTTTGCTTTTCACGCAATTGTGTTCCGAAATCAGAAAGCTTTGCGCGGCGTCCGGCACCGTGATCTCCAGGTGCATAGTTACGACGAGCAATTTCTTTACCAGTTCCTGACAAAGAAACACCCAAACGACGTGAGATACGGTACTTAGGACCAGTATAACGTGACATGTGATATGTCCTCCAGAATTTTATTTGTGTGAATTCATTCTAGAGAATTGCCTCATATTCGTGCAATTCATCCAAACTTTCACCGCTGCAGCGCGGTTACTAGTGAGGCCTCGCCAATAACTTGAAACAAGGACGATGAATTGTTGACGAGCTTACGGACAATCCGCTGCAGTTTTCAACACTTAAAGTAATATACCAAAAAAAAAAGCCAATGTAAAGGTTTCATACCTGCAAGCATGCATTGATAATTGCCTTTACAACAATTCGCCACGATTTATTGGGGCATTAGACGTAATAAATAATCGTGTACTTCTTCTAGCTTATCCTTTTTTAAGTAGGCTATTTTCCCCGTTTGACATAATCAACTATCAGGACAGTAACAGCAAGCAACATGAAAAGGCACCGATTCCATTATGTATGTTGATGCCGAGGATTAGAAAGCAATAAAACGCCCACTTCATTTTTTTGTTCATCAGCGTTAGACCCCATGTTTTAGAATGTCGTTCGTCTCCGCCTAGAGCGCATTTTGAGTGTAGTTACATCTCATTTTTTGTACGCTTTAAATGAGCTCGCCATAGCCAGCTTGGCATCATAATGCCAAACAAAATAAGCCCAAACGCCTGTGAAAACCAATAGTTATCCCGAAATTGCTGAATAAAATGTAACGGTGCAAATTGAATGCCAATGAGTACACCTATTAAAATAACCTGCAGACGATATGTATAATCTAAAATTTTAATACGCATTTTTTTCTCCATTTTTCTGGCAACGCAATCTTCATCGCAATGCCTGCAAGTAACAAAAACCAACTATAAATCATTGATTAATGTGCAACACTTTATCAAGCTATTCAGATGCTCCAAAACCATTGACGTATGTTGTTAGTTCAATCTAATGCTTTTTAATCAAAAGTACAAGCGTTTTTCATTGTTGTGCCAAAAACGTTCCGAAAGCATTCACACATTCTTCTTTTGTCTGATTTTAAAGATAAATCCCAGTTGCTAGTTGAAGTTTCTCAGACGATATAACTAAATCAAATAGGATGTTAAAATAATTTTTAACTATCACGTTTTTTAGAATCATACATTTAACTTTTTTCATTCAATAGTCTCAAACCCTCCCTTTTTAAATCTGTATCAAAACCCATATTTTATTTTTTTAAACGAAAAGTCATAGTCACCAACAGCTTCAAAAATCAGTTTAAATCCTTTTTTAACGAACTAATCAAGAGACCTTTAATCAACCATTCAGCATACCAATCCACCGATTGAATGCACGTTCATTTCAAACGATGCCCTTAACCCCACAATAAAAAATGAGATAGACAAATCTATCCCATTTCATGAGTCATTCAATTTGCTGGATTTTATCTCAATCCACACCGCCATCGCTAGCAAACATTTCAAAAATAACCTACCAGATTCTAGTGGCATGTTTATAGTTGAAACTCAAAACGACTGGCAACATATTGTGTTCGCACAAATTCAAAAGGATGTGCCAGACTATCCAAGGTCAGCTGTGTTAAAACTAACACCGGTTCGCCAACTTTCATTGCCAGCAATGGTGCCACCGTTTCTTGTACCAAACCTGCCGTCAGAATGCGTTTCGCCTGCCCGACAATTAATCCCTGATCTGTCAATGCGTGATAAAGTGACGCAGTAACAGTTTCCTCAGGTAATCCTTTTACTAAATGGGCTGGAACCACAGCAACTTCAAAAGCAATGGGTTCACCGTCACCAGAACGCACACGTTCCATCCGTAACACACTAGTCGTAACATCAATTTGTAGTTCATCGACCTCTTGAGGCGTTGGTTGCCCAATTTTGTATGAAATCACTTGTGAACTAGCGATTTTCCCTGCTGCAGCCATCATTTCTGTAAAAGACGATGTCCGATCAAGATTTTCTTGCACGCGCGCAGTCGCAACATAAGTGCCCGAGCCCACCCGGCGCTCTAAATAACCTTCATCTACCAATAACATCACAGCCTGTCGTAATGTCATACGAGACACATCAAACTGTTCTGATAATTCACGCTCTGACGGAATGCGTTCACCGGCCACCCAACGGCCAGCGTCAATAGCCTCCTTGATTTCATCATGAATTTGAATGTAAATTGGTGCCACCATCGTATGATATTCTCCTAGTTTTTAATTACCGCATCAGATGGTTTGAATTGACGACCAAGACTATAAGTCATCTCCAGATTAGTTAAAGCCGCATCAAACAGGTTGAAATCTGCATCTTTACCAACCTCTAATGTCCCTTTATTTGTCAAACCAAATTCCTTTGCCTGATTCACCGAAGCCATTTGAACCGTTTCTTGCACAGTTGCCCCTGTGAATGCCATCATATTTAAGAAGGCATGTTTAAATTGTAAAACAGACCCCGCTAATGTGCCATCTTCAAGTCGAGCTTGTCCATCTTTTACCCAAACTTTTTGGCCGCCCAATTCTGAAATACCTTCGCCAATGCCTTTCGCCCGCATTGAATCAGTAATCAAATCGATCCGATGTGCACCTTTTAACCGCCAAGCCACTTTGACCATATCTGGTGCAATGTGGAAGCCATCGACAATCATTTCAGCATACATGTCTTCATCTAACATGGCATGACCAGTAACACCTGGATCGCGATGCTTCATTGGTCGTTGTGCATTATATAGGTGCGTTACATGCTTCACTTTTGAATGCGTTTGTAAGAATTCACGAGTTGCATCTGAATGTCCAACTGAGCCAATAATATTGTTTGCCTTCAAATAGTTCTCAAATTCAGACAAATTCTCAGCACGTTCTGGTGCATAGGTAATTAGTCGCACGCGCTGACCTGATAATTCATTCCAGCGTGCTACCTTTTCCACACTAGGTGCGATAATATATTTCTCCGGTTGTGCCCCTTTAAAGTGAGGGTTAATGAAAGGTCCTTCAAGATGAACCCCCATAATAGCGGGTTCTTCCGCAGCGGCTTGATTAATTGCTCGCATCGCTTGATCAATATTTGGCACACTTTGCGTCATCGTCGTCGGAAAAACAGATGTGATACCTTCAGTAATTTCATCACGGACCATCTGAACTATCTCATCAGCATCCCCATCCATTGTGTCAAAACCATAGGCACCATGTGTGTGTACATCAATAAAGCCTGGGACTAGGTTGGCACCTTGTGCATCGAGAACTGATTCATCGGTTGCTAGGGCTTGATAATCCGCCATTGCCCCGATTGCCTCGATTTGTTTATCAAATCGAATAAACCCTTGTTCAATGACCGGTTGTGCACCCGTTCCTGTGTAAATCTTTGCGTTAATCACCACTTTACTCATGTCATAACCCCCTATGAATTTTGGTCTATACCATTTATATCTTATATTATAACCCTATTTAAAAAGAAAACACGTCAAAATGACGTGTCTTTTGACTAATTAGCTAGACCAACAGTGTGCGTTTCAACAACGAAGCCTTTGAGTGCATTATAAATATGCTTTGCACGGCTTGCCTTCGTGGTGATACCAAATACAGTCGGCCCGGTGCCAGACATTTGGGCCGCGTCAGCCCCAAATTGCAGCATTTTCTCTTTAATACGGATAATCTCAGGAAACTGCTTAGCCGTCACTGGTTCTAACACATTAAACATACCACGTGCTAAGGTCTCATAGTCACCCTCATCAACCGCGTGCATCAACGCTTGCATGTCGCCATGCTCTAATTGATCATACCGCACTGTCCGCAACAACTTGGGCGTTGAAACACTCACTGAAGGTTTAGCAATAATAAAATAAATTGATGGTAGTTTCATATGCAAAGGCGTCACAATTTCGCCTCGTCCAGTTACTTTAGCTGGCCGTGAATAGACACAAAATGGGACATCGGCATCTATTTTAAGGCCTTCCGTCGCTAATTGGGCTTCACTCAGTTCAAGTTGCCAAATTTTATTTAAAGCACGTAAAACTGCCGCGGCATCCGATGAACCGCCACCCAATCCTGCTGCAATTGGAATTTTCTTATCAATATGAATTTCGATGCCATCCGTTGCATCAGCAATTTGGCGCATAATTTGCGCCGCTTGATAGGCTAGATTGCGTTCGTTTGAGGGTAAAAGACCAGATGTTGATTCAACAATGATGTCAGTGTGCGCCTGTGTCGTTCTGACCGTCACAGTATCTGCTAAATCAACCGCAACCATCAACATATCCCATTCTTGCAAGCCGTCTGCATGCAGATAAGGCGTGTCGAGGCTAATGTTCAATTTCGCATATGCCCGCTCTAAGACTTCCATAATTTGCAATCCTTTCTTCAATTTCTCTTGGGTTAATTATATCAAAAGCATCACCATTTATGGCAATCAAAAAAGACAATCCCCATATCCATAGGAAATTGTCTTAATCTGATTACATAATTGAGTAATTAACTAAATAGTCAAAGTAAAGTAATTGGTCCGTGACATCAATGATTAAATTATCTTTTTTATACAACACCAATCGCCAGTCTGACACGTGGTTATCATTGTTTTCATCAATAAATTGATTCATGGTGCCGTCGTTATTAAGTAAAAGATACCCAGCAAACTGTTCAATCACATCTGCCAATACTGTTGTACGGCGTTCAACATGCCCATCGTTAACATCATTTAATGTGATTGAAAAATCGCCCAATTCTGATCGCGTATTTTCAAAATACCATTTAAATGCCATCAAATCATTGATTGTTAAGCCAATGTTCATCAGATAGTCAACGCTTAATCGAAAATGAATTGGCATCACATGATCTTGTACTGCCGACACTTGAAAATGATCAGCATAAAAAATGGCCAAGCGTTGCCAATCATCAGTATCTGGTACCTTGGTGCCATCCTCAAACGCTATTAACGTTGCTTTAGGCATCTGAATGGTTTCACTCACTTGAGTTAATGATAGATTAAAAAAATCGCGAATTGTCTTTAAATTATTCATAACGATATTTTAACAGATTTTAGGTGCATCAAGCTACTCAAATTGGTTTCAGTGCTTGATTATCAATCACATACTTCCGCCATGCTAATGCTTGTGTAAATTGACGATGATGTGACACTAAAATAACTGCACCCGTAAATTGTTGTAAAAACACTTGCAGAGCTTGCAGGGCTGAAATATCTAAATAATTCGTTGGCTCATCTAAAATTAATAGGTTAGCCCCGGATAATAATGTTCTCACCAAACTGACCCGTACACGTTCACCACCTGACAATGATGCTACATTTTGATGATACATTTCCCCACGAATACCCATAGCACCAAGAAAGTCACGTGCAATTTGTTCAGATTCATTTGAGTCCTGCAAGACATTGTCAATGACCGTCGCTTGATTCTCTAGTTGATCCAATTGCTGAGAAAAATACCCCACCTTAGTCATAACATGCTGATTAGCTTGTTTGACCAGCATTTGTAACAATGTACTTTTCCCAATTCCATTTTCGCCATGAATAATATATTTATCCCGTCCTTGAACCTTTAAAGTCACTTCATCAACTAAAATTTTATCATCTGCGCTTTTGACCGGTATTCCTACGACATTCACTAATACTTGGGTTGAACGCACGTTGGCTTGATGTTGTAACTTTAAAGTTTGTTTTTGCTGCGGTTTTTCAATTTCAGCCAACCGATTAGATTCCTTATTCAATATCTTTGCGTTACTCGTTAATTGGGCCTGAACCGTATCACCTTTTAAGGTATTATTTTGGCGTTTCACGCGATTGCCGCGTTGTACTAGTTTCTGCGCTTCATCGTGTAACTTCTTGGCTTGTTGGCGTGCGGCTCGATATTGTTGTTGCTCAGTAACCTCAATTTGCTCAACGGTCGCACGATAACGCACATAATCCATATGATATGCTTGGAGCTTGTTATCTTTTAAAGCCCACACCCAATTAACCAATGCTTCCAACAAATATTCATCGTGTGAAACGATGATTAAAATGCCTCGATAACGTTTTAAACGATTAATCAGCCAATCTTGATGCGCAACATCCAGGTTAGCCGTTGGCTCATCAAGCAACAAAACCGGCGGATTCCGATCAAGTGCCTGACGTAACGCCTGAATTTCAATCTCACCGCCACTCTGACGCTGGGCTGTAGTCACATCAAAGATTTGCGGTACTAAGAACGGTTGACTTGAAGCTGTAATTTGACCTGTATAATCGGTATCATCACCTGTCAGCATGCTCAACAACGTACTTTTCCCGACCCCATTATCACCGACAACCCCGATGACATCCCCTTTATTTGCCGTCAATTTATCCGTTGTAAATAACACTTGACCGCGCATATTTTTTGTAATTTGATTTATTTTCAACATATAAAAACCACCAATCTTTCAATTTTCTAGACTGGTGGCATGCACAAAAAGCGCTTCTTTCAGCCATGTTCAACACCAATCTAAAAATAGCATGTCCTCTGTTTATCACAAAAGACGTGAATATTTTAAGCATTGGTTAATTGCGCATTGGCTGAATACCTCGTTTTTCTGAATTACTTTTAGTCTAACAAATTATACAATCAAGCTCAAGTTATACAAATTAACCATTGTATTAATAGTGAAACCTTTGTAAAATAGAGTAGTTGATGCCCCTGTAGCATAATGGATAGTGCAAAGGAGTTCTAACCCTGGGATGGGGGTTCAATTCCCTCCAGGGGCATATATATACCTTTAACATCAAGGGTTTATCGTGATTTGTAGCCTTTATTGTAGCCCTAACAAATCGTAAGTGAAACAAAAGACTGCTTAGTTCAAAACCAAGCAGTCTTTTTGTTACCCTATATTAGTTCGCCGTTCATCTATCAGATTTTGCAATTCATCCAAATCATCACTAGTCGCCAAATTTCGAATAAATGATCGCGCTGTACTTCTGTAATTCAAATACTTTGTATACTCTTTATTCTTTTTTCTCCAGTTGTTGTTTGCTTCATTTTGGCTCACTTTTTCATCAGCATCCTTTTGGGGCCGTCCTGCATTATTTTCGATTGTCATTTACTGCCCCCAAAATAAATAGAACCATTCCAACATTCGTAATCGCAGAAATGGATTCAGAATGAACAAACCAATTACCAACTATGAGAATAAGTAGAATAATTAAGAACCACTTGTTTTTATAAAAATTTGTCATGTTATTACTTAGCATGTTAGAATTTAATTACACGAAAGCAAGGGTATTTCTACCCTTACTTTGTTATTTGTCGTCGTCTTTCTTATTCTTTCTAAGTTGTTGAACTATCGCAATTGTTGACACAACTTGGAATAAGATTTCGGCGACTTTTTTAATATCGTCTAACATTACTTTCTCCTTTCTATATATATTATACGCACTCTTATGAGTATTAAAAGTCAACCCTTTTTCTAAACTTTTTTCAATTATTTTAAGCTCGCCCAACGAATATTACTCATCTCAATTTGATGATTTCCAATAAATATATCAGTCTCTCCATAACCCTTAACAACACCATGAATTATCTGTGGTACAAACTCATCTTGTCTTACACGTTCCTGTATAGCTACCATACGCCCTTTTGAGTATGCATCGAATAACACTTCACCAATCTCTACCATACTCATCTCTGGCATCCACTCCTGTTCATACGCTTGTTTACGTGCAAATCTATTTTTCTCAGCATCTTCCGTGTGGTCAGATAAATAATAACCCTGCCATTTAACCATGCCGCGATCACGATAATCATTCTCAAAGAATCGCTTAGCCCTTTCAAGGGTTTCATCATTTATTGTTTCTTGATTCATTACATATCTCCTTTTGTTAGTTTTAATTTAATATAGTATAGTTTAAAACTAACATTTTTCAAGACAAAATAAAAAAGCCCACGCAATAAAATTTACCGGGTGGGCTTAAATATTAATTTACATACGCAGATTTCAGCCAAGGTAGCTATCGAAAATAATGTATTTTTCGAAAATATCAATTTTTTTATTAATATTATTTCATGTAAAATGTATTCTTATTGAATGAGTATTCCTCGCAAGTTACAATAGTCTGAAAGAAGGAGGTTTATGCTTATGTTAAACGTAAACAAATCGCGTACCACACCATTCCAAGAACTGATTATGTTTTTAGCTATCTATTTCATTTTTGTGTTTTCTGGGCCTTACTTATCAATCCCTGGGGTAGATAACAATATCATTACATTCTTAACTGCCGTAGTTTTTGCAGGAATAATTTTTTTCAATCTGAAAACAACTCATTTATTTGAAAAGAATATTCTTCATCGCCGAAGTTCAAAAATGCTTATTATTACTCTATCTATTATTTCATTTCTATGGCTATTCTTAGCATTAGGTATGATGAACAATATTACAAGTATCTTAAAACTCAGTCCTCAACTAATTATTTTGGCAATGTTCTCAGCGCTTAGCGCTGGTATCTTTGAGGAATTTCTTGTACGTGGACTGGCAGTACATTTTTCGATGAAATTTTTGGAAAAATCACGTTATTCAATTTTCCTATCAGTCATTTTTTCATCTATCATCTTTGGGCTTCTGCATATTTCAAACTCCCTTGTCATGAGTCAATCATTCACTTCAACGGCTCAACAAGTTTTCTATGCAACTGCCATAGGAATTTTTCTCGCCGTACTACGAATAATGACTAACGGTCTTATTTTACCAGTACTTATTCATTCGTTAATCGACTTCTCTCCAACAGTTACTTCGGGAACTCCGATTGCTGTTCAATCATGGACACCAATTCTAAGCGTATTTATTCCAATTATCATCTTAATGAGTATAGCCGCAGCCATTCTGAATTCTGAAAAAAATCATTTTTCAAATTAAAAAAAGCTCACTTGATAGTTAGTCCTACCAAGTGAGCTTTTTTCTATGCTGCTAATAACGAATTAGCATCGTACCAAACCATGCCTCTGATGGTATTCAAATAACTAACAGAGCTGTAAATAACAGATTGAGTACCATTCTATCTAAAATCAACGCAAATCAAAGAATCACCATCCACGGACTACGGCACACTCACGCAAGTTACCTACTCTCTCAAGGAATAGATATTCAGTATGTCTCTGAAAGATTAGGCCATGCTGATGTGAACATCACGATGTCAGTGTATGCTCATTTGTTGAACAAAAGAAGAATCGAAGAAAATGATAAGACAATTTCCTTGTTTAATAATTTGTAGCCTTTTTGTAGCCCTAAACACATAAAATACCATAAAAATAAATGAATTATACAGAATTAAAAACACCCAATAAACGCCTATATGCCAACGCATTTGCCGATATATCAAGACTTAACCAAAAATCACTCAAACTCTCTCCAGGGGCATATCGGTCAAATTAAGAACCCCGTCATTTCGGCACAATGCTGATATGACGGGGTTTTATTATACTTCAAAATTCATATTTAACCGTGATTTATCGTGAAATACCGTAAAAAATCGTAGCATTTGCTACAAATTTGCGACATCGTTAATCTACCGTACTGATTCACTTTTATTTAATCTGATATATGGCGTTTCAACCGTTCTAATTCCAATTTTAATCACCGATTCTCCTTTCTCAAAGCAATCAGCGCCTGTGTTTGAATTTCAATTTGTTTATCTTTGCCTAATGTTAATGGGATTGATTGCGTGTGACTCATGTGATTACCTCCAAATTGCGATATATCATTTGCCTTAATTATCTCACTAAGAATAAAGACACCCACCACAATCAATATGGTCGGTGCCTTTTAATTATTTCTTTGTACTAACGAACAAACCATTAAATGGTGAATCGCCTGTCATGGCGACTTGTGTTAGAAAAATTTTCAGTGCTGATTGCGTGGACAGGCCTTGGCTTTTAAAGACATCATCGGCGCGATCTTTAATCACTTCTTCAACGCGTAATTGAATTAGTTTTTCATTCATCTTCTGCCACCTCTTATCACTGTCAAACTGGATTCCAATCGACTATAAACACGTGATACAGTTATCTCAATGAGATTAATTGTGCTTTGGCTTGAACAACAAACTTGCACCCGCAAAGATTGCTGTCAAAACTGCTAATCCAATTGCAAACAGTCCAATTGTCCGCCCAGTTTCAGGTAATTGTGCATCTGTTGTCTTCTCATGATGTGAAACAACTGGGGCTTCAGGCTCAGCTGGTGTCGTTGGTGTCTCTGACTTTGTATAGACGTAAGTCACTTCTTGATCAGCAGCTGTATATTGCCCCTTTTCGCTACCTTGAACTTCTTTGAAAGTATATCCGTCAATCGTCTTCTGCTGTGTTGCCCAATCAGTTGCAATATCACCTGACTGTGTCTCATCACTAGCTAATTGTTGTCCACTTTCATCAACGTAATGTGCAGTGACTTTTCCTTGCGCTGGTGTTACAGGGGCTTTTGTGTACACATAAGTTACTTCTTGATCGTTAGCAGTATAAGTACCACTTTCAGCACCTTGTACTTCTTTGAATTGCCAACCAGTGATATCATGTTTTTTTGTTTTCCAAGTGTCATTAATATCACCTGATTGAATTTCATCTGGATCTAATTGATTACCCGCTTCATCTACGAAATGGGCAATAATATTTCCTTGCGCAACTGTATACTTAAAGCTTTCCAATTGGAATTGTTGCAAGTTCTTATTCGTTCCAGTCGATGAAACAATCGCAAATGACATGCTCTTGTTTTGACCTAACATTGTCGTAATGTCTTGTTCCCAACTTTGTCCGTCAAAATCAACACTCATTTTCTTAGTTGTCCCATCATAAGAAACGGTAATATCTTTAAAAGTATTCCCAGATGGTTGGGCAATCTTTTTGGCCGTTGACTCAATTGTTGACACAACACCTGATGTACCATCTAAGAAGCCACCAAATGAGTAATCATCACGGGCTGAAGATGAATCCATAAATTGCGCAGGATCTGGCGTATAAGTTACTGTTGCGCCAGTTGCAGGTTCATTGTAGTAGGTGTCTAATTTAAAGCCAAAGGCTTCCTTAACACCACCAACACCCATCGCATTACCAGAATTTCCAATCACGTCAGTATCACCCGGTTGGAAAGCAAAACCAACACCGTCAGCGCCACCTTGTAACTTGCTCTTGTCACCAAGATTCACTTTTCCCTTTAAGGTAAATGATTGGGTCATGTCAATTTTGTTGTTCAAAATAGTGTTCCCAACTTGATACTGCGCATCAGGAGTCAACGTTGCCGTGTCCCCATTGATTGTCGCATTACGATTTTGGGTAAAATTGGCCGCATAATCAGTACCTGTCAAGACGACATCACGTGAAGCTGCTTTGGCACTTTTTTGAATTGATGATTGGGCATGCATGACATTCCCATAAACGATTGGCAAACTTGCAACTGATGTTGCTGTTGTTCCCAAAACTAAAACTGTAAATAATAGGTGACTCTTACGCATATGATTCATTGATATACTCCTAAATAATTTATTGATACTAATATAATGTCTATTGATATAAAATTTCACGTCTCATATCAATACATTTATATTAACAAATATATTTATACTGCGTACTTTTTGATTTTTTAAAAAATAAAAAAATAAAAAAAGCGTCACAAACGACGCTTCAATCAAAATATAGAAATATTATTTCATTATATATGAATCATGCTTGATAATCTTTACCGCCCCTAGTACGTGGCATTATTTCAATGTCCACCCACCGTCTAACGTCAGGACTTGACCTTGCATATAACTTGCTTCCGGGCTAGTCACGTATAAGGTTAAATTTGCCACTTCTTCTGGTTGTGCCCAACGCTGAATCGGAGTCTGTTCGGCAACCGACTGCGCCATCGACCCGTCACCAGCAAAATCAGCCGCATTCATCGGTGTTTTGATGGCGCCAGGGGCAATCGCATTGATATGAATATGATCATGTGCATAATCCAACGCTAATTGACGCATCCAACCAACAAGCGCGTGCTTTGACGTCGTGTATGCTGCACCACCACCGCCAGCAACCTGACCTGCAATCGATGCCATGTAGACAATTTCACCTTTTTGGCGTTTAACCATACCCGGTAGAATCGCCAACGTCAATTGAATCGCAGCATTAACATTGACCGTCATAACTTTTTGAATTTTAGCATAATCTGTTTCAAGTGCCGGCGTAAACGCATCTAAAACACCAGCCGTGTTTAAAAAAACATCAATTTCTTGTAGGATTGAATCCTTTAACAAGGTAGTCATCTGTGTCACATCACTTAAGTCCACTACATAAGTCGTTAATTTTGGATGCGACAAGGTTATCTTTTGCTTATCAATTGCAATCACATTTGCGCCAGCTGTTAAGTACGCCATCATTTGTGCATACCCAATACCAGACGCTGCACCTGTAATTAAGACATTTTCTTGCGTATATTCTTGTGTTATCATCTACTGCTACTCCCTGACTATCGACCCAAATCAATGCGTTTGTGCAATAAATAAATCAGCACTGCCCCAACAATTAATGATAAGCATTCGCCGATTGCTACCCAACCATATGTGACCCAAAATGGGGCGTGGGCAACAAAAAACAATTCCAAAGCGACACTCCACATCATAATCGTATCAACAACGGTACTGATAACTAAACGTTTAACAATACTTGTCACATGACGCGTCAAAAAAGCACTGATTGACGTCATAATTAACGTGCCAAGCGTCCCAAAAATCACATCAACGATTCCTAGTGGCGAAAACAAATTAGCAATCAAAACACCTAGCGTTAATGCCCAGATATAGCGTCGATTAAAGACAGCCAAATGATTCAGGCCCTCCGACATTCTTAATTGCACTGGCCCATATGCAAACGGCGCAAAGAGCAAAGTCATCGTGACATATAATGCCGCAACAATACCAATGAGCGCCGTGCTTTGAACACGTTTTCGATTATTATCTGCCATTTTTCTATTAACTCCTAGTTTTTTTCTGTAGTCAGCCAAAGGCCAGCTACGCGTAGGATGGTTACGAACCACTGTTTTCTATCATAGCATAATTTGAAAAGCGTTGGCACGCTTACGGTTTACGTTTCAATCTGACAAAAATTTTTTAGATTCATTTTCGAAGTGGATTTTGTTACAATGGATAAATCATGTTTAATTCGGGGGAACACTAATGTCTAATCAATCCAAAGGCCTATTGCTTGCCGCAACAGGCCCTGCTTTTTGGGGTCTAAATAGCGTGGCTGTTGACTTATTATTCAAACAACACGTCGATTCACAGTGGTTTGCCACTTTCCGACTACTATTATCAGGTCTCATTATCCTAGGCATTGCATATATTCAAAACGGCACCCGTATTTTTGCGCCATTTAAACAATTCCAATCTTTCTGCCGCCTAATTTTATTTTCAATTTTAGGCATGTTCTTCGTACAATACGCTTACATCATGGCGATTCACGCTGGCAATGCAGCCACTGCAACCGTACTACAATTCACTAATCCCATTATGATTGTCATCATTCTAGCGATCCTCAAACGTCAGTTACCGAGGCGTCAAGATGTCATTGCCATTATTTTAGCCATTCTTGGCACCCTTTTAATCGCAACCCATGGTCATTTAACAACACTCGCCATGTCCAAGTCGGCATTAATTTGGGGCTTATCAGCAGCAGTTGGTGCTGTATTTTACACCCTTTTACCCGGTAGCCTCGTTAAGACATTTGGTGCAATTACCATTTCTGGGTGGGCAATGTTGATTGCCGGTATTTTTATTAACTTCATACATCCAGTCTGGGTGGGCGTCCCCCATTTCAACTGGTCAATCAGTTTGATTTTAGTATTTTCAATCGTCTTTGGGACCGCCTTAGCGTACTTGGTATTCATTCAAAGTTTAACCCTGATTGCACCGACGACAGCTAGCACGCTTGGTGCTGTTGAGCCACTAATCGGGACACTATTAAGTGTACTATTGTTTCATATCAACTTTGGCGCCATTGATACCTTAGGGGCCGTCTTAATCATCAGCACCGTGTTCATTCAAACTATGCACGCACCAAAACCCGCTTTCACCCCAAAGGCTTGAAGGTATTTATAAAATAAAAAATCTGGCAGTCTACCACGACTACCAGATTTTTTAATTCGTTTGATTGATCAACTGTGTCACAGCCGAATCAATTGTTGCTTGATCGAGATGTAACTCATTCAACCCTAATTTAAGGTATGAACGCCATGCATGGGCAAAGTCACTTTGACGCCGTTGATGATAGCTATTTAATAACATTGTATCAATACCGATGAATTGATGATTCAAATGCCGTTGTGGAAATTTAGCAAATTGCTGCAAATCTTGCGGCTCTAGGACCATTAAATGTATCCATTGCTGCTTTAAACTAATCAGTAAAAACTGAACTAACCCAGTGGCATACAACGTATCGACGCCGGCATCATCTAATCGTAGCGTGACCGGCACATTCGGGTTCACTGCCTGGGTCAACGTTTGCAACTGTCCTAACGTTCCCAATAGATTTAAATAGTCATTCAATAAATAATCATCTCTTTTAATTGGCCGTTCCCAATCATCAGCAACCGTCCGAAACATCGGACGGACATTTCTTAAATATTTTGCAATATCAATCTGCATCCGCGACGGACTCCTTTGGATATAGAACCTCAACAATCACCTGTGGTCGCCGGACACGACGCATGTTATCATCAAATACAGCTTGCTTTGATGCAACTTCAATCGTCTTACGTTCTTTCAGATACCATGTACCAATGAAATCATAATCTAATAAGACATCAAGCCACGAAACCGCATGATGCCCATCAAGCACTTGGAAATGCCATTCTTGCCCTGCAATTGCTTGAGGATTTTCGTCATAAAAGACCCGCATTTCGACACCATTTTCAAGCATCATCGCTGCACCATTTTGAACAGTCTGCAAGAAATAATTCGATTCAGCGGATAGCACGAATAATCGGTCAAGCATACCAGCTGGCATCTCAGTTTGTACTAACTCATAACGATAATTATCATCTGTCTCCAAGATATTATAATCAACATCATAACCAAAAGTCTGGGCCATGTACCGTCCAAACGTCCGCAGTAAATCAGATACCGTTCGAATATCATCAGCTGTGTCTTTCGCCCGATAATTCGATACTAACAAGCTTGTTAGGGCATGCGAGTTGAAATACAATTGTTTATCCTGAATTGACCAGAAAAACAATTTTTGCTTGGTACCCATTTCAACAAAATATACCGTACCATCAGGGTTTTCTATAAACTGAAAGACCCCCGGCACCTGTAATTGTGTGAATACCATCGTTAATTCTTCACGGTCAGTTGGCGTTAACAGATCATACATTTGCCCATTTGCAAAAGTTAAAAACCGATGCATCGCCAATAAATACCAGTCTTTATGTTGGTATTGTCGAGGCACACGAGCCCATTCAGTTTGTAATTGATAGCTCACCAATTCTTCAAGCACCGTATGCACAATTGTCGGATCTGTCGTCATCGATAATAGATTCAACTGGCTCATTTGTTCTGAAATTGCTGAAACGTCTGAATTAATCAAATCAACGTAAGCATTGATATGGCCTTGAATATGATCAGTCATTGTTTTGTCCTCCCGCTTCTGGCAAGATAGACGCTGGCAGTTGACTAACATAGTCATGATACAAATTAGCGACAGCTACCTTAAAGGCGGCAAAATTTTCAAATTGTTCATTAATCGCCCGTTGCTCATAAATGAGAATGGTATCTTCTTTTGAATAATTTAAAATCACCGCGTTATTTTCAGCAATCAACTTTGGTACTTCCACCGCTTTTTCATCAGCAGACTGAATTTGGGCCAAACGCGTTTTAATTTGTTCACGTCGATTCTTAACTTCTTGTGATTCAAACATTCCTGGCTTCTCTCCCAGTTGTTCTAACTCATTCGTTAAGCTAACTCGTTCTTCATTACGACTACTTTGTTGATCAACAATCCGTTGCAACGCTTCATTGGAACGCGTCGTATCTTCTATCACATCAGTATGATAGCGACGACCCGATTCAGCTAATTCAACAGCCCGACTTAGCATTTGGTATTCCTCATCATCAAAAATGAAATTAACCGTTAATGGATCTAACAGACCAAAATGCCGTCGATCCCACCAATTTCCAAAATAAAGTTGATACACCCCACGCGCATCTTCTTCATAATAAAAGAACGGGAATTTTTCTGACAGGTATGCAATAAGACGCATCGCTAAATGATGTGACAGCTCTTCTAAAATGTCATCCACCATTCGCGCATCTTGCCGATTATCCCTACCTTCAGTTTGACCTTCAATTGTTTCAACATATTTTTTATTATCAAGTAATTGATACAATTTACGGTCATCATCATCATTAATCGCCTGTTGGACGGCATGAATATAAGTTAATTTGTCAGTTAATTTTTGATTGAACGTATCGCGTTCATCGTCAATTGTTGTTTTTAAATACGGTGTCTGTTCCATAACAAACCTCCTATGAATTTACAAAATATCTATTCTATTCTATTCTACACTGTCTATCACATTAAAGGACAGCAGCTCCCATTCCACAAGTAATTCTTAAGAGTCTAAAAAAATCCTTCAATCAATTTCGATTAAAGGATTTAGCATTTAATTAGTATTGCTCAAGGTAGGTGTCAATTTCCCACTCTGAGACATGTTGACGATATGACGTATATTCAACCCGTTTAGCTGCAATAAAGGTATTCGCCATATGTTGACCAAGGGCTTCCTTGACCACCAAGTCTTCATCTAACATATTGACCGCAGCCAATAATGTGTCAGGCAAATCAGTTATACCAGCCTTTTTACGCTCTGATTCGTCCATCAAATAAATATTACGGTCAACTGCATGGTTTGGTTCTAATTCACGCTCAATACCATCCAACCCAGCGGCTAAGATTGCCGCAAAGGCTGTATAAGGATTGGCAGTCGGATCCACCGAACGCAATTCCAAACGTGTTGAGTTACCACGTGCAGCTGGCACACGAACCATTGGTGAACGGTTTGAGCCTGACCACGCCACATAAACAGGGGCTTCAAATCCTGGTGTTAACCGCTTATATGAATTAACCGTTGGATTTGTAATTGCCGTAAAGGCCGCCGCATGATCTAAAATACCGCCTAAGAAGTTATAAGCTGTCTTTGACAACTGCATTTCACCGTCTTCGTCAAAGAAAGCGTTCCCGGCTTCAGTGAAGAGCGACATATTCGTATGCATCCCATTACCGTTAATCCCAGAGATTGGCTTGGGCAAAAATGTCGCATACAAACCATGCTTACGGGCGATTGTTTTAACAATTAATTTGAAAGTTTGAATATTGTCGGCGGCATCAAGCGCATTCGAATATTTAAAATCAACTTCATGCTGACCGGGGCGACTTCGTGATGGGCAGCTTCAACTTCAAAGCCCATCTTTTCCATTTCTAAGACAATTTCACGGCGTGTATTTTCCCCCAAATCAAGTGGTGCTAAATCAAAATAGCCACCTTTATCATTTAATTTAAGGGTTGGTTCACCATTCGCATCCAATTTAAACAGGAAAAACTCAGGTTCTGTCCCTAAATTAAACGCTTTATAGCCAGCCCGATCCATCTGAGCTAAAATACGCTTTAAATTATTTCGTGGATCACCAGCAAACGGTTCGCGGTCAACGGTGTAAATATCCGCAATCAAACGTGCCACTTTCCCACCATTATCGTCAGTCGCCCATGGGAAAATCATAAACGTTGCCAAATCAGGGTACAAATACATATCTGATTCTTCAATTCGAACAAAACCTTCAATTGACGAACCATCAAACATTAAATTATTATTCAAGACTTTATCCAGTTGTGATACTGGCACTTCAACATTCTTAATTGCACCAAAAACATCTGAAAATTGAATTCGTAAAAATTGAACATTTTCTTCTTGAATAATATTACGAATATCGTCTTTTGAATAATTTTTTCGAACCATGATAAAATATCTCCTTTTATATGACAATAGCAATAACAACATCTACGTCGATTAGCGCTTTCCTTGACCACCTAAACGTCCAATTTGCATAAACTCCCCCTGCAACGCCTTCCGTAATTGCGCTTCGGTTGCATTTTTTGTTCGTTTTGCCTTTTGCTTGTCTTCAACTTCATGAATCTCAGAAATTGTATACCCGGCATCTAAATAATCGGCAATTTCCAATAGACGATCAACGTCATTTAATGAATATCGGCGCTGTTTGCCAGCGCCGCGTTTAGGGGCTATCAGTCCTTGCTGATCATAATAACGAATCTGGCGATCACTCAGCCCGGTCAATTCACGAATGACGCTAATGGGGAGCACTGCCATTTCTCGGCGTAATTCCTGTTCACTCATGTGTCTCGACCTCCTAATCTATCCAAATTATAACCGGCAAATATGAATATTTAATGACAGATGTTAATTTCCCTTACATGAAGTCGATGATCGCTTCAAAAATAGCTGTGAGCTGGGTTGGATGCGCGACTAAATCATACCAATGAATATCTTGAAATTGATTATTGAACCACGTTAACTGTCGTTTTGCATATTGCCGAGACGCTTGTTGTAATTTTGAGATACCCATTTCAAGTGGGACGTCATTCGTTAACACTGGGAAGAGCTCTTTATACCCAATTGCTTTTTTAGCGGTCGCATCATCAGGCAACGCATAAGCTAACGCGACTTCTGTCATCAAGCCCGCCTCGACCATTTGAATGACACGATGATTAATTCGCGCATATAATTGCTCGCGAACCGTGGATAGGCCGATAATATAGGCGTCATATTTTCTTTCTGGTACCGGTTGTTGTTCAGAAAATGGTCGTCCTGTCTGCTCACTGACCAACAGCGCACGAATTAAACGTCGCGTTTGACCAGGTAGAATACGTTGCGCACTAACTGGGTCTACCAACCTTACGGCTTCTCGTAATTCCTGCTCGCCTTGCTGAGCAACATTTGTTAGCCACTTATCAACTGAGGCTTGGTCATCAACGCCAACCTCTGCTAAAGGTCGATCACCTAGTAAGGCTTGAATATAAAATCCCGTCCCACCGACAACAATAGGTAACTTTTGGCGTGCGGTAATATCATCAATTGCTTCACGGGCTAAATCAACAAATTGGGCAGCAGAAAAATGTTCAGTTGGTTCAGCGATATCAATCAGATGATGTGGCACAATGCGTTGTTCCGCCCGTGTCGCCTTGGCGGTCCCAATATCCAGCTGCCGATAAATCTGCATCGAATCACCTGAAACAATTTCACCATTAAACTTTTGGGCAATTTCCAATGATAATACCGTTTTCCCAACCGCGGTTGGTCCGACAATGACTACAATTTTTGGGCGTTCATTCATAAGCACAATCCATTCTATTTGTTGGCAATAAAGCACAAGTAACAAATTACTGATATAATTATTATATCCAAATATATAATTAAAAGTAGAGGTATTAAACAATGAAGAAATTTGGTTGGGGTATCGTTACCGGTATTGCTGGTACTGTTGCTGGTTTAGTTGGTGCAGGTCATATTTTTCATAAAGTTGCCATTAAGCCCTTAGAAGAAGAAGAGGCTAAGTTCGAGGCGACTGAAATTCGTGGCGCTCGTAAAGCTGGTAACTCACACACACCACGTTAAAAAACTTTAAAAAATAAGCTGATGATTGATTTAACCAATCATCAGCTTATTTTTATTTTGTCTTGCCCGTGTAAGTCGACATACCACCCTTGAGAACAAACATTTGTGGATATCCTTGTTTAGCAAGCTTTCGCGTAATAGAAGCCGCCCCTTGATTGTTCGCATCCACAAAAAAGACAGGTTTATCTTTTCGAATCGCAGCTGGATTTTGCAGCAATAATTGTAATTGAATATTACGTGCGCCTAATACATGCTTAGCTTTAAAATCAGCAGGGTCTCGTAAATCAATAATTTGCTCGCCGCGACTTTGGCTCTCAAATGCTTCACTCGTTAACACTGTTGCATGCCGTTTCAACGAATAAGTCGTCCACCACCGCAATCCTAGATTAACTGCCAAATAGATAATAATCAAAGCTAACAACGCATACAACATTTTTAATTTCCTCGAACTTCAGAATTTTGTTTAATATGTTATCATTTTAGCACAATTTAAGCCCAATTTAACGGCAAATTCAGATTAAATTTTCAGACTCTGCGCCTGTTGCGTGCGTTGATACTGTCGATAAATCTCATAAACAGCCCGGCCGGAAAAGGTTAAATTTGCCGTCTTTAACGCTTCCTTTGACATCCACTTTTTTTGATCAATTTCAGTCATGTCAATATTTTGGCTTTCCGATTGTACATCAGTCGCCAGAAAAACATTAGTAAATAATTGGGTCGTATCACCATTTGCATATTTTGCTTGAAAGTTTGGGCCAGACGCTGCCCCAATCAATTGTAGCCGGTTTGGATCAACAACCACCCCAGCCTCCTCAAACGCCTCTCGACTAGCATTTTCTTGCCATGACATTTCAGGTTCCACATACCCACCCGGAAACGCCCAACCTTTAAAATCACGATTATAAATCAGCATTAATTGATTATCTTTTTCAATCACCACGTCAATTGTCGGCATTACTAATAGCGTGTCGTGACCAATCTTTTCGCGAATACGTGCAACATACGATGCTTGATAGGGCATATTTTTCTCCTTAATACAATAAAGCCCCGAAACAAACCTGTTTCGAGGCATAATCATTATGAATTAACGGGCTTCACCAACGAAGGTCCCAGTTGCGGCATTATAGCCAAAGCCAACAGATGTAATTGAAGCATTCAACAACCAGTTACGGTGTCCAGGTGCAGCCATCATGTTAGTTTCGTTATACCAAGCGCTGATAACACCCGCACCTGATCCAAATTGAATAGCAACAACTTCATAACCATATGACTGTGCGAAGTGCGCTGAGTCAACAGAACCGGCCATCATATTAGCACGCATTGCAGCAGTAGATGCCAAACCAGCGTCATATGAAACAGGCGACAAGCCATATTGTGCACGCAAAGCATTCATTGCATTAAGTGCTTCAGAATAGCTACCTGTTGCTTGGGCAACGGGCGCGCTAGCTGTGTTTTGATTTGTAGTCGCTGTTGCAACAGATGTCGCAGCAGGCGCTACAGATTGCGCTTCAGGCTTTCCCTTAGCGACCCAAGCGTTATATTCGTCCATCGTCATAAAGCCATCACCGTCTGTATCAGCATTGGCGTTATATTGAATATCTTCTTGTGCAACTGGTTCAGCCGCAGCTGATGAAGCAGCTGGTGCAGTTTGAGTTGGTTGTAATTGTAAGACTTGCCCCACAACAATGGTTGCATCCTCACTACCAAGACCATTATATGAAACGATGTTTGCCGTAGAAACTTGTGTCAATTCGGCAATCTTTGATAGTGTGTCCCCACTTTGAACAGTGTAAGTTGTATTATCGGCTGATAATCCAGTTGGTTGAGCAGCTTCAGAGGTGGCTTGCGTATTAGATAACTTCAACGTTTGTCCGATTGACAAAACGTTAGCATCGCTCACTTGCTCTTCCAAAACTGACAAATCAATACCAGTTGCTTCAGCAATTGAAGATAGCGTGTCACCTTCTTGAACAGTATAGTTAGTCAAATCAGCTGATTGGCTAACTGCTTGTTTCACTTCATCGACACTCTTGGCGCGCCATGAAGATTGTGGTGCCGTTTCATCGGCAGATACTTGTGTTTGATCATTAGCTGGAATGAATGCACCAGCAGCCAAGGCTGCTGCGGCAACTAAAAACTTACCATTCTTATATAGTTTCGTGTTTTCAAATTTAGACATTATATTAGTACTCCCTTTGAGCGCTGCTTAATTTCACTTTTATTAGTATATTAATATGGTAGCAGTGGAATTTGACATTAATGTTACTGTTACAAGACACAAACTTAAATTTAGTCTACGAATTCTGTAACAGGCTGTAAAACGTGATAAATAAGGTGTTTTTACCTAATTTTTGTCATTTGCAACACGTTACTAACTGCCAATGATTTTCTTTCTTAAACACTCCTTAAGATTTAGAATTATAAAAATAACGTTAAAAATGCTAATTTTCTACAAATTGTTACATTTGTCATAAAACAGTAACGTTTGTTTATCAAACCATTCGTTTTTTTGACTATTAACGCTTACAAACGCTGGACACAACTCAAAAAGTCACTCATTGAAGCCGATTATACGCGCCATCCATATTTTGCCCACCTACGCTGACACTAGTATGCTTGATAAAAATAAAACGCACGTCAATCAGGTTTCCCCAATTACGAGCGTTTACATGCAATGCAAATGATTTTTTTAAATTAGTTAGCTTGTTTAGCTAGCAATGCTGCCCCATACGCTCCAGCGTCATTACCCAAAACTGCCAACTTGACATCTGTTGTTTCTTTGACAGGTGGGAAAGCAAATTGCTTAAAGTTCTTTTGAACTCGTGTAATCAAGAAATTACCGGCTGCCGACACACCACCACCAATCACGATTGATGACGGATTAAAGACATTAGCAAGGTTAGCGGCAGCATACCCAAGATAGTAAGCCACTTTATTCACCACTTCGTTGGCTAAGAAGTCATCTTGTTTAGCTAAATCAAATACAATTTTTGAGGTCACTTCATCCCCATCATCAATCATGCTCTTCAATTTTGAATTTCCTGCATATTCTTCAGCTAAATCTTGTGCCAAGTGGACAACACCAGTTGCCGACGTATATTGCTCTAAGCAACCGTGGTTGCCACAAGTACATAAGTACCCATCTGGTTCAACAATCACGTGTCCAATTTCACCAGCTGTCCCGATAGCACCATGCAATAATTTACCTTCGTTAATGATACCACCACCGACACCAGTACCAAGCGTGATGAAAATGACTTCTTTTGCATTTTCACCGGCACCACGCCATTGTTCACCCAATGCAGCAGAATTTGCATCATTATCAATGGCCAATGGTAAGCCAGTACCTTCCTCAATTAGCTGCTTCACTTCAACTGGTGTTTCACGCCAATTCAAATTATAAGCCGCTCGGACGGTTCCTTTTTCAAAATCAACCGTACCTGGGGTTCCCATCCCAATACCAATAATACGTTCCTTTGGTAAATCATATAAATCAAGATGGTGGTTAATTGATTCAACAATGTCTGGCACAATATGCGAACCATTATCTAAAACATTGGTGCGAATTGACCATTTTTGTTGAATTTCACCTTCGGCCGTTAAAATAGCGAACTTAATGGTTGTTCCACCTAAGTCCACCCCGATTAATTTATCTTTAGTCATCGTTATTTTCCCCAATCATTTTTAAATGTATGCGTTTTCAATTACTTAATTATTATACAAAAAAAAATCGTAACTTCCAAATTTTTTATCAACAATCCCTTATAGAAAAGGTAGCCAACTTAAAATTGGCTACCTTTACAATCAACTAAGATTCATTTGTTCCATTTCCATCCGATGTTCATGTGCTAATACAAGCTTAATCCTTGCATAATCTTTGGCACTAATAAGATCAGCCCGATATAAATTATCGATTTCAATGGCTGCCAATTCAATATCCCAAATTCGTTTACCGACATGAATATAAATATCATACATTTTTAGCAAATTCAAGACATCTTTAAATGTTCGCATTTGTTCCGTCATTAGACACCTCTTTGCAATGCAATGTATAACAAGCCACCAGCAAGAAGCAACACACCGATCGCCGACATACTTTTACCCCACCAAGTCACTTTAAACGAACCAGTTTGACAGCGACTACTAATGAGCAACGGCGAGGCAATAAGCCCCATCATGATGCCTCCAAGATGTGCATAGACATCAACCCCATCACGCGTAAAACTCATCAGAAACGAAATCACTACCAGAATACCAATTGTTGTTGCTTCGCGCTTCCAAAAATCATGAAAACGATCCAAAATGCCAATACCAATTACGGCACCAAACAACCCGTATATACCACCAGATGCGCCTGCAGAAATACCGCGCATATCACCAAAAGCTAAACTAGCTAAATTGCCGATTAAAACAGCACCAAAAAATAAACATGCAAATCGTACATGACCAATTTGCCATTCTAATAATTTACCGATGAAATACAAAACAACTAAATTAAAGATTAAATGGGTTGGTGTAATATGCAAAAATCCCGCCGCCAACAATCGCCACCATTGGTGCTGTTCAAGAATAGCAGGTCCATACTGTGCACCGGCATGGTACAGCACATTCACTGAAATTGTGGGACTATAAGAAACTAACATTTCCCAAATAAAAATAGCCACTAACACAATTACCAAAGTGATGTTAACTGGTTGAATTTTAAAATTTTCTTGCCAATATTGCTTTCGCGAAAGTTTCATAATCTATCCTTAATCCAAGATGAGAATCTCATCCATTTTTATATCCGTGAGTTCAACTGGCCACATCGGTTGGGATAAATAGTTTGATTGAATGGTTACCCCAAGTTTGTAACCCGCAGCTTGCGCTAAATAGCGATCATAATAACCACCGCCAAATCCGACGCGCTGACCATCAGCGCTGAATCCCAAGCCTGGGACAATGAATAAATCAATGTCAGCAGCTGCTACAATTGGTGCATCAGTTGGCTCTAAAATCCCAAAACTACTTTTAGTATACTGCGTAGATGTAGTGATTTCATGAAAATTCATCCGCCTTTTTGCTTCAACCTTTGGCACCACAACGCGTTTATTGAGTTGTTGGGCAATTTGTACAAGTGCTAAGGTTGGTAATTCAAAACCTTGTGACAGCGATAATGCAACTGTATCAGCTGCTTTAAATCGGTGATGGGCTACAACTAATGTGCCCATCTTTTGCATCAGCGTCCCGCGTTCCAAATCAGACAGCGCGCTTAAATGATTTTGAAAAACCAAACGTATCTCTGTTTTGTTCATGGTCGCCTTCCTTATCACTTAAATTAACCATTAATTACCCGAGTTTTCAACGTCATTCCAATAGGCTTGCCAAATAGCATTTGTAATCGGAATTGACACTGCATCTTCTGACTGATTTGAAATACCAGGAATGACAACAGCCACAGCAACATCACGGTTTGGCACATATGAAATTGCCGTTGAACTATATGTTTGTTGCCCATTGGTGGTGGTTTCAGCCGTTCCGGTTTTAGCAGAGATATCTGGTTTAACCGTTTTCATGCTAGCCCCCGTTACATAAGGGCCCGAACCGTGGACGACTAAATGCATACCTTCCCAAATCGCTTGCCGTTCACTATCAGTCCAGCCAACAGTTCCCAGAACCTGCGTCCCAATTGTTGTTTGTAACTGATCCATATCCGAGTTTTCTTTTCGCTGGGTAATCGATTCGACAACATGCGGACGTACGCGATAACCACCATTTGCAATGGTCGCTACATACTGAGCCATCTGCATAGGTGTATACGTATCATACTGACCAAATGACTCATCCAAAGCATTTCCCTTATGTTCATCATCAGTCTTACCCCGTAGACCAGCCGTTTCTCCAGGTAAATCAATGCCAGTTTTAACACCTAATCCAAAGCGGGCAAACCCATTACGCATCTTCTGCCAAACGTCATTATTCAACGACGTTAAGGACATGTTGGGATAATAACTTGTCCCCCCATTTTCAGCATGAGCTGCATCACATACGAATTTGATGAATTCTGTAATGCAGTTTGCGCAGTCAGTGGCACTGCCCCATTTTGATTAAACCATGACGCCTTTTTAGGTGTCGCCGCAATTTGGATTGGCACATCAGTAATATTGCTATTCTGTGGCGTAATCACATTATTCATAAATGCTGTTGTAATCATGGCTGGCTTAACCGCCGACCCAACGACCTGGGCACGGTTAATATTACCTAATGCATCATCTGTTTTCTTGCCAGTCTGGTTATCACGATAAACACCACCCATTGCATACAGGCCACCTGTTTTAGGATTAATAACAACCGCATAAGCACCTTGCGTTAAACCACCTGGCATTTTTTCGTTCAAGATCTTTTGCACATCTTCTTGGAACTTCGCATTAATTGTTAAATGCAAACTATCGCCAGCTTGTCCCGCATTTTTAACTGCTGTTGTTGTTTCACCCGTTTTACCATCAGTAGAAACTGAAATTTCTTTTTTCGTTCCACGCAATGATGATTCATAGAACTGTTCCAAATAAGATGTTCCCACACTATCATCACGGGCATATCCTTGTGTCAAAAGCGTGTTAACCTTTGAGTCTGGCAAACCAGCTTTCGATGTCGAGACCGAACCAATCACTGACTGCATCCCGGTACCATTTGGATAGTCACGCGTATAATACAATCCCACTTTGACGCCTGGCATCGCTGATTGGCGCTCACCAATTTTAGCCACCTCAGCAGCAGAAACATCAGTTTCCTTCAGGTAGACGGTTGACAGTGCATACGCATTATTCATTTTTTGATAAATCATCGCTGCATTTTTTTGTGCATCAGATAATACGATTTGATCATCATGTTTCATCAAATATTGCGTCAATTGTCGAACCCGTTCATCTGTTCCTTCAACTGCAATATTTTTAATATGCTTAGCTACTAAGGCGCTTCGTTTTGCATTTTGCAAATAATAAGATGCTGCCGCGGATTTTGACAATTGTGCCGTATCAATTTGAATATTTTTGGCGACTTCATTTGCCACTTGGTACATTTTTTGTTCACTAATATTCTTAGGTTTAGTGTACATGACCGCCTGTGACCCTTTATTTGCGACTAACACTTTGCCCGTTGTATCGTAAATCATGCCTCGTTGCACTTTTTCCTTTTCGACACTTTGGGTACCTGATGAAATTTCAGCGACGAACTTCTCGTGATTTCTGATTTGTAAATTCATCAACTGCGCACCAAGTGCAATCAACATAACAATCACAAGTCCTAACAATATATTCAATCGAATTGGAATTCGAGTGAGTGAGTTTGGGGCCTTACGTGCGGTTCCCCTTCGATTCGGTCGTTGCATGCTTACACCTATATTTCCTGAGTTAATTACCTTTAATTTTATCACAGAACAGTGACGGCTTCCTTAAAATCACAATTATAACGATAGCATACATCACTAATTTAAAAAAAGCGGTTAAGTCCGCCATACACAACATTTGATAACTATCAAATATTAAGCATATGCCCACTTAACGCGCTCTTAACTATTTATGCTAATGCAACTGCAAGAATTTCAACTTCAAAAGAGAAACCATTATCCATTACAACTTGCACTTTATCGCCAACCTTATTACCAATTAATGCCTTACCAATTGGTGATTCATTTGAAATTTTACCTTCATCAGGATTAGCTTCAACTGCACCAACGATTGTATATGCTTCCTCTGGTTCACCTGCTTCTTTAAAGGTCACACGCTTACCAACAGATACTTCATCCGCTGCAATAGCCGCTGAATCAATAATTTCAACGTTATCCAACATATTTTGTAGTGATTTAATGCGACCTTCCACAAAGGCTTGTTCGTCTTTAGCTGATTGGTATTCAGAATTTTCAGATAAATCACCATGAGAACGCGCTTCTTGAATAGCAGCTGTAATCTCACCACGTCGAACTGTGATCAACTCATTCAATTCATTTTCTAACTTTTTCTTACCTTCTTCTGTCATCGGGAATTTCTTTTCATCTGCCATTCCTGAATCCCCCTGTCATCTTCAATTTTTATAATTATGCATTTGATAGTTTAGTCATCAAAAACTAAAAATCACGATACCATGTTATTGACTCAATGTAAAGGCTTACCGTGTAACGAATGGCGCCGTTTTGTACTTTCAGACCAACTCAAGCCCATTAAAAATAATACAAAGCCAATTGAAACAACCCCACCAATATGCAATAACGGCACCTTATAGCGATATTCTATCCGATGTTTACCCGGTGAAATCACAGCGCCAACAAAGAAATTAGCAATTTTAATTTGATTCACTTCTTTGCCATCGACATACAAGGTCCAGCCGCGACTCGCTGGAATCGTTGACATCAATAAATTCTCACCACGTGGCATATCAATTTGTCCACTAATCTTTGTAGATGAAAAGTGAGTCATTTTCAACCCTTGCGCTTGAAACGTACTTGCTTGTTCCTGCAGCAATTTAGCATTCAAGGTATATAACGAGACGTCTTGTAACCACAAACTCTTTTTTTGCAAGACTAACTTAATCGTATGTTGACTCCCCACATCACCGGTATCTGGTAATGGAACCACAATAGTATGCCGATGAGATGGGACAGATTGCAAGGTTTCACCATCGACACTGATTATCACATCTTCCGCAGCAATTGATGCACCTAATGTCAGGTAACTAGGCCCACCTTCACGTTTAGCATAGGTTAATACAAGCTCTGCCGGTTGATTTGCATCTTGCTTATTTAAAAATGCACCCGTGATTACAGTCGGTACATTCAAATTTTGCCCCGAAGTCTGTAAAAAATTATCGCTGGTTATCACATTATTTTCAGATTGCCCAGTCAAACTTTGCCATAACTTGTTTTGATTCCCCAGCGGGTCGTTGCTCCGACTCGTATAGCCAATGGCATCTGTATTGGCCGCAAAAGCGATCGGTAGCGCTTGTTCATTTTTTTGAATCAACACTTTATTGGTCTTGGCAATTTGTGGATAAGTCAACATGTCAAAACGCGGATAAGTTGCAAATGTCGATGGATTACCTAATTCAGTCGGTATCGCTCGATTTGGCTGTAGTACATATCGCATACCTAATAAACTATCACTAAGCAAAGTACCACCATCGTAGGCAATGTAATTGTCACCCTCTGGTTGACCAATTGCGGCCATGAAATCACTTTGTTGATGCTCAAGTGCTGAGCTAAAAGTGGTGGCGCCATTAAAGTCGCCCTGTAACGGATCACCTTTTGTGCGCTGAAATGATTTAGTAACACGATAAAAGTCATCGGCTTTTTGAGGTAGTTTTGCACTCGCCGTCTCAATGGACTGAACAATCGTTCGATATTCATCAGCATTAAGATAACTAAAGTTATCTAAAGTCCAGACGGTACTCATTAACATCTCTAAGATAATACTGATCCCCAAACACCAATGCCACCACCACCCACGAAATTGTAATTGCTGTAACACAAGAATGATTGTCAAGAAGCCAACACCAATTCCAATTTGCATCCATGTTAAATCATTTAAAGCTGAGAGTCGATAAATCGACCACCCGATACCGAGCACCAACACGAAGATGAACCCAATTAATTGACGCCGACTCAGTCTCACCTCAGGTGACCAAACTGATGCGGCTAACCATATCATCCAAAAACTAAAGACATACGAAAAGCGATATGGATACCACACTGGGAATGAAAACCCATGCCAGGCAATATTAACCGGGTCATACACCATTGATATAATCAACACAAGCGTTACGAAACCAGCAGCTAATCTTGTTTGCCACCTGATTTCACGATGCGTAAAGAAATACCAAACCAAAATCAAAACAAAACTGCCCACAAAGATATTAGGTAGTCCATCCTTCATCTGTTCAAAATTAAAAGTACCCATAAATAACTTTGAGACCAAGTCTAGTGGTGGATAAGCCAATTGGTTTTTAAGTCCCTCGAGCATATGCTGGCCTTTTGATTCCATCAGGGCTTGAGCAGTTGGCAACCAAATCACAGTCGCTAATCCAATACTCATCAGGGTACTAAAGGTGAATTTTCCAATAATAACCAGGCGCTCATGTAACGTATATGGTTGCCAAAATAGGCGCCAAATGAGATATAGTCCTAAAAATAACCCAATCATATAAGCCATGTAATAGTTAACGATAAAAATAAGCGTCAATGATAACGTCAAACGCCAATGACTCATGCCATCCAAAAAGCGTTCAAATCCAACCACAATCAGTGGCAGCAAAATTGCACCGTCTAACCACATCAAATTTAGTTGATTGGCGACAAACCACCCCATCATCGCGTAAATCAAACCAAAAACAGGTAAAGCCCAACCCTTTTGCCAGCGTATCTGGCGTAAGGCAAACGCCATTGACCAGCTCGCACACCCATATTTAATAGCCGTTAAAAATAAAATTGCAGCCGGCAATTGTGCATTTGTAAATGGTAATAAAAGTAAATTAAATGGGCTCAACAAATAATATGCCCAATCACCAAACGTTTCCCCACCTAGACCTTTTGTAAAACTAAACAACAAATCTGTTGGGTGATGCAAGAGCGTTTGTTTATAACCAGCAAAAAAATCAATATATTGTTGCCCTAAATCAACTGTTAAGATTGACCCATGACCAAATGGCGTCATATGACGATACGCAAAATAGCCGACCATCAAAACTGTCGGCATTAAAAAGCTTATCCAGAGTGCTTGCGTGTTAACCCGCCATTTCAGGGGATTGATTATTTTTTTAAACATTAAATATTCCTAGTTCAATTACTTTGAGTGACTCGTCTCCATGGCTTGATTACTGGCATCAAATTTTTCGACCGCTGCATCATGCGCCGCCTGATTCTTTGAATAGATAATCTCACCCGTTTTTAAATTCGCAACAAAGTAGAGATATTTTTCATCGCGCTCAGTTGCATTCAAAACGGCCTTCACAGCTTGTAAACTCGGGTTATTGAACGGTCCGGGTCCAAAACCACTCTTTTGATATAAATTATATGGCGAATCAACTTGGACATCTGTATTCGACAAATTGACTTTGTCTGTTTGTAACGCATACTTGACGGTCACGTCAGACTGAATCGGCATGTTGATTGAAATGCGATTTAGAAAAACACCTGCTATCTTGCGCATATCTTTATCACCAACACCCTCGCCTTGAATAATTGATGCCAACGTTATTGCTTGTTGAACCGTCAATTTTTGTTTTTCAATTTTTGAAAAATATGGCATTAATTCAGTATTGGTCTTCGCAACCATTGCACTAATCAATTCATAAACATTCTGATACGCATCGAAATTGTAGGTTGCTGGATACAAATAACCTTCTAATCGATATCGTACATCTTTCGCAGCCATCGCTGACTGTAATAATTGTGGGTATTTCTGAGCCAGGCGATCCATAAATGACTGGTCTTTTAATGCGGTCAAAAATTCCTCAGCCGTGAATTTACCCGTCTTATCAACTTTTTTAACAAAACTATCAATCGTTTCGCCTTCAGTCATCGCTACCATATGTTTTGCATTAATTGGCGCATCTGCCCCACCAATTTGTAGCTGGTTAATAATTTCCGCTAACGACATCGTTTGATTGAAACGATAGTATCCTGCTCGCAAATCAGACGTTGTGTGCGTCCGCAAATAATGATTAAATGCCAATGATGAATGAATTAATTTTTTTTGTGCTAATAATTTCCCAATCTGTTTTGCCGATGAACCCGGTGCAACATGAACTGGCTGCATCGTCTTATTTTTAACATTTACGGCCTGATATTGATTAACGGTCACAAAATAATACGCCACGCCACCACCGACCAACATCATTAATACGACCAACATTAAAAATATCTTACGTCCACGTTTCTTAGCCCGTCTGGGTTTCTTAGTCTGTTGCACTGGCTGATTAACTGACGTTGACTTTGACGCCCGTTGCGGACGGTTTGCTTGACGCGCTACCTGTTGCTCATGCAGCGCTGGTTTATCATTCGTCTGAGTGTTTGGCGTTGTTGGTTGAATTGTTTTTGAATCTGGCACATGCTGCGCTTCAACAGGGTCATTTTGACTGGCCTTTTGATTCACTGACTGATGTTTCCCAAGCAAGCGCTTTTTTTCTTTATATCGCGCATTTCGCGGTTCAAATGGCATAACAACACCTTCCTACTTCCTTAATAATATTAAGTATACCGACACATTCCGTTTTTTGTGGTTTGAACGGTTCATTTTTTACCATTTATAAAGAATCATTATTCATGAAATAATACCTAAAAAAAGACTAGGTCAACGGCAATCCGCCATTATCCCTAACCTTCTAACAATATTTTATCGAATTTCAGCATCAAATTGCTTTGCTAATTGCTTCGTGATGCGTTCAACAGCGGTATTAATTTCATCATCAACTAAAGTCTTTTCAGGATCAATGAATGTCAATGAATAGGCTAACGACTTTTTATCATGCGCCACATTCTGACCAGTATAGACATCAAACAGCATAATATTTGCTAGATGCTTGCCACCAGCCTCTAGAATCGCTGACTTGATATCATCAGCAGATACTTGGCGACCAACCAAAATCGCTAGGTCACGTGAAATACTTGGGAAACGAGTAATCGCTTCATAATGTGTCAAATCACGTGCTAAGGTCGCAATCAAATCAAGATCCATTTCAAAGGCAAAGGTTTGATTAATCTTATATGCTTTAGCCACTAGCGGATGAATTTGACCAATAAATCCGATGCGTGTCTCCCCAACAAAAATATTAGCTGTTTGTCCGGGATGCATTTCTGGTTGTCGATCAGTCGGTTCAAATCGAACAGGTGCCTCAAAAGCATAATTAGCTAACAACTGTTCAACAATGCCCTTCAAAGCAAAGAAGTCAACTGATTCAGCCGGGGTTTGCCAAGAACGCGCTTGCCAAGCACCAGTGATCACCCCCGCAACATGTTCAATTTCAGCCGGTTGATGATTTTTATTGCCATTTGAAACAAAAACACGACCTTGTTCATACAGTGCGACATCGTTTTGGTTCCGTGCAACATTATATGCGACATCATCTAGCAAACCTGTCAAAATTGAACTCCGCGTCTGTTGACGATCTTGTGTCATTGGATAGTCTAACTGAATCGGTTCACCATGATGCAATTTAAATTGCGCTGCTTTCTCTGGGGTCGTTAACACATATGAAATTGCTTGATTCAACCCAAGGCCCTCAAGATCATGTCGGGTTGCTCGAATCAACTTTTGTTTTGGCGTTAATTGACCAGGCGTTGTCGCACCAACAGGTAATGTGGTTGGTAAATTATCGTAGCCATAAAGACGTGCAATTTCTTCAATCAAATCAGCTGGAATCGAGATATCCCAACGGCGAGCCGGAATTGTTACCGTAAATTCATCTGCCGAAAGTTCAAAAGCAAAGTCCAAACGCTTGAAAAAACCAGCGACAGTTATCGCAGTTAGTGACGTTCCAAGCACTCGATTAATATCGGTCATTTTCACACTCACAACTGGTGCGTGATACGTGGCCTGTTGTGCAACAACACGGCCTTGTGTAATTTCACCACCTGC